>JBPCLB010000069.1:0-23860 GCA_051003695.1 Gaiella sp.
CCTCGATCCCGACCACGCGGGGGAGACGATTGACCGGCACAGTGGACTGTCAGGTGAGCGTGAGCACAGTTTCACGACCCGTGCCTGTCCCGACCAAGGTCACAGGTGTCTCGAGCGCGCTCGAGACGAGGTCGACGTACGCTCTTGCAGCCCTCGGTAGCTCGGCCCCGTCGAGGGGCGTCTGCCAACCGGCAAGGGTCTCGAAGACGGGTGCACAATGATGGAAGTCCGATTGATGGGCGGGAAAGTCGTCGGTCTCGCTCCCGTCGGGCAGCCGGTAGCGCACGCACACGGGAATCGCGGCAAATTCCGACAACACGTCGAGCTTCGTGAGTGCCAGCGAGGTGATTCCGTTCAACCGGACGGCGAACCGAAGCGCCACGAGGTCCAGCCACCCGCACCGTCGCTCACGCCCGGTGACGGTGCCGAACTCGCCGCCGAGCTCGCGTACGCGCTCTTGCGCGACCCCCTCGATCTCACTGGGAAACGGCCCTTCGCCGACGCGGGTGACGTATGCCTTCGAGACGCCGACGACCTCGTCGATGCGCTGCGGGCCGATCCCGAAGCTCACCGCCGCTCCCGCGGCGATCGGACTCGAGGACGTGACGAACGGGTAGGTGCCGTGGTCGAGGTCGAGCAGGGTTCCCTGCGCACCCTCGAACAGCACCCGTTTCCCTTCGCGCAACGACCGGTCGACGAGGAGCGACGTATCGGCGACGTACGGCGCCAGCCGGTCGGCCTGCACGAGCGTGCTACGCACGACCTCTTCGACGTCGAACGGGTCGATCCCGTACACACGGTCGAGCCAGACGTTCTTCTCCCCGGCCGCGAGCTCGACCTTCTCGCGCAGGATCTTCGGGTCGAGCAGATCCTGCACGCGGATTCCGATGCGCGTTGCCTTGTCGGCGTACGCCGGACCGATCCCGCGGCGCGTCGTTCCGATCTGCAGGTTGCCCAGCTTGCGCTCGCGCGCGCCGTCGAGCGCAACGTGCCAAGGCATGATCAGGTGCGCGTTTCCGGAGACGTGGACGAGCCCGTCCGTCCGGTGACCACGTGCCTCGAGCTCGTCGAGCTCGGAGATCAAGACCTCCGGGTCGACCACACAGCCGGCACCGATCGCGCTCGCCACTCCACCCACGATCCCCGAGGGGATCGCACGGATCTTGTACGTCTCACCACCGACGACGATCGTGTGACCGGCGTTCGGCCCACCCTGGTAGCGGCAGACGAGGTCGGACTCCTGCGCGAGCAGGTCGACGATC
The DNA here is from genome assembly GCA_051003695.1 of Gaiella sp. Lineage (GTDB taxonomy): Bacteria > Actinomycetota > Thermoleophilia > Gaiellales > Gaiellaceae > Gaiella. Next base: position 1,263 of record JBPCLB010000069.1, read on the forward strand.
TTGCCCTTGCCCTCGTCGCCCCACTGCGCGCCGACGATCACGGTCGCAGGCACATGACCCATTCTCGCACGCCAGCCGGCTCGCGGGGCAGCTGACCGTCTAACGTCGTGAGATGATCAGCGCCGATCACGATCCGCTCGAGACACGCTTGCTCGACGCACTCGCGCTGCTCGAGGCAGACGGTCGGCCGCGCGGAGCGCTCGACCAGGCCGAAGCGCTGTGGCGAGCCCAGGTGGACAGCCGGCATTGCGACCTCGCCGCGCGCTGGCTCCAGCAGGAGGGACGCAGCTTCTACACGATCGGATCGGCCGGGCACGAGAGCAATGCAGCGGTCGCGCTGGCGCTGCGCCCGACCGACCCGGCGCTGCTGCACTACCGCTCCGGCGGGTTCTATCTCGCGCGTGCAGCCCAGGCCGGACGCGACGGAGTGTCCGACATCATGCTCGGCGTTACAGCCGCAGCCGACGAGCCGATCGCGGGCGGTCGCCACAAGGTGTTCGGGCACCCCGAGCTCGCCGTGATCCCGCAGACCTCGACGATCGCCTCGCACCTTCCGCGCGCCGTGGGGATCGGGATCGCGATCGACCGGGCACGCAAGCTCGGAGTCGAGTGCACCTGGCCGCTCGACGCCGTGGTGATCTGCAGCTTCGGCGACGCGTCGGTCAACCACGCAGTCGCACAGGCGGCGCTCAACACCGCGGCACACGCGACCCACCAGCACCTTCCGGTACCGGTGCTTTTCGTCTGTGAGGACAACGGGCTTGGGATCAGCGTTCCGAGCCCGGCTGGGTGGACCGCGGCAGCGCTGCGCGCACGAGCTCAGCTGCGGTACGAGCAGGTGCTGGGGGACGAGCCCGAGCGGGTGCTCGAGACGGCGTCCGAGCTCGCCGACTGGATCCGCACGATGCGACGGCCCGCCGTGCTGCACCTGCGCACCGTTCGCTTTCTCGGTCATGCGGGCGCCGACGTCGAAGCGGCATATCGGCCCCCGTCGGAGGTGAGAGCCGACTGGACGCGCGACCCGCTGCTTGCAACCGCCCGCTGGCTCGTCGGCTCGGGCGCGAGGAGCGGCGCAGAGCTCGCCGAGGACTACAGGGCCTCGCGCCAGCGAGTGCGCGCGTTCGCGCTGGAAGCGGCGCGGCGTCCCCAGCTTGCGAGCGCCGAGGAGGTGATGCGCCCGCTCGCGGCCCGAAGCCCGGGGCGTGTCGCCGCGGAAGCCACAGCCGGCTGGGCGGCGACGGAGCCGCGCACCCTTGCTCAGGCGATCAACGTCGGCCTGGGCGAGACGCTCGAGAGCCACCCGGGCGCGCTCCTCTTCGGAGAGGACGTGGCCGCAAAGGGCGGCGTCTACGGCGTCACCCGCGGCTTGCACGCCCGGTTCGGGGCTGGTCGCGTGTTCGACACGCCTCTCGACGAGACGTCGATTCTCGGCCTCGCCCTCGGCGCCGCGGTCAGCGGCTTGCTGCCGCTTCCCGAGATCCAATACCTCGCCTACTTCCACAACGCCGAGGATCAGGTTCGCGGCGAGGCGGCCACGCTCTCGTTCTTCTCGCAGGGCTACTACCGCAACGGGATGGTCGTGCGGATCGCGGGCTACGGGTACCAGAAGGGCTTCGGCGGCCACTTCCACAACGACGATGCCGTCGGCGTCCTGCGGGACATCCCGGGGCTCGTGATCGCGTCGCCCGCTCGACCGGACGATGCCGTCGCGATGCTCCGCACGTGCGTCGCGGCGGCCCGGGTCGACGGCAGCGTCTGTGCCTTCCTCGAGCCGATTGCTCTCTACCACACGCGGGATCTGTACGAGGACGCCGACGGGCTCTGGCTCGCCGCTCCCCGCGCCGAGCACATCCCGCTCGGATCGGCCCGGACCCACGGCGAGGGCCTCGACCTGACGATCCTCACGTGGGGCAACGGTCTCTACATGTCGCTCCGGGTCGCCAGGCGGCTTGCAGCCGACGGCATCGGCACCCGGATCGTCGACCTCCGCTGGCTCGCGCCCATGCCGGTCGAGGACATTCTCCGAGAGGCGCAGGCGACGGGACGAGTGCTCGTCGTCGACGAGACCCGCCGCACGGGAGGTGTCTCCGAGGGGGTGATCACCGCGCTCGTCGACGCGTCGTTCGACGGCCGGGTGGCGCGCGTCGCGAGTAAGGATTCGTTCGTCCCCCTGGGCGACGCAGCGAGGCTCGTACTGCTCTCGGAGGACGAGATCGAGGAGGCGGCACGGAAGCTGATCCTCTAGGCCGGCCCGCCCGTCCCGGCGAGGTCGGAGAACTTCGCGTAGCGCTTGAGGAAGCTGAGCTTGACGGTGTCGATCGGGCCGTTGCGGTGCTTCGAGCAGATCACCTCGGCGATCCCCTGCGCGTCGGACTCCTCCTGGTTGTAGTACTCGTCGCGGTAGACGAAGAAGACGAGATCCGCGTCCTGCTCGATCGAACCGCTTTCTCTCAGATCCGAGAGCAGCGGCCGCTTGTCGTGGCGTTCCTCGACCTTGCGCGAGAGCTGCGACAGGGCGACGATCGGCACCTCGAGCTCGCGCGCGAGCACCTTCAGGTTGCGTGAGATCTGCGAAACCTCCTGGACGCGGTTCTCGACCGTGCCGCCGGAGGTCATCAGCTGCAGGTAGTCGACGATCAGGAGTCCGAGTGACGGCTGGCGCGACTTGAGCCGGCGAGCTTTGGAGCGCAGCTCCATCATCGTGATCGACCCCGTGTCGTCGACGAAGATGGGGGCCTTCGCGAGGCGGTCGCAGGCAGCGGTGAGGCGCGGCCAGTCGTCGGGTGCGAGCTTGCCCGAGCGCAGGCGGTTCGACTCGACCTTCGCCTCGCTGCACATCAGGCGCTGCGTCACCTCCGCCTTCGACATCTCGAGCGTGAAGAGCGCCACGGGCGTCGCGTGACGGACGCCGAGATTCGCGGCCATGCAGAGTGCGAGCGCCGACTTCCCCATCGACGGCCGGGCCGCGAGGATGACGAGATTCCCGGGCTGGAAGCCGCACGTGAGGCGGTCGATGTCGCGGAAACCGGATGGGACGCCGGTCAGGTCGGCCCCCGACTCGTACAGCCGGGTGATCTGCTCGAAGCCTTCCTTGAGCAGGGCCTCGATGTGATGGAAGTCGCCGGTCACCCGCTGCTGGGCGAGCTCGAACACGAGCTGCTCCGCACGGTCGACGAGATCGGTCGTCTCGCCCGGTCGCTCCTGACCCAGACGGACGATCTCCTGCCCTGCGCGGATCAGGGCCCGAAGGGTCGCGTTCTCCTTGACGATCCGGGCGTAGTGATCGACGTTCGAGGCCGCCGGCACGAGCGCGGCGAGCTCCGCGATCCGCGCGCGACCCCCGATCGTCTCGAGCTCGCTCCGTTCCTCGAGCTCGTTCGACAGCGTGATCGCGTCGACAGGCTCACCCTTGCCCCAGAGCGCGAGCGACGCCCGGTACAGCTTGGCGTGGGACTCGCGATAGAAGTCGGACGCGTCGATGATCTCGGTGACGGCGCCGATCGCGGTCGCCGAGATCAGCATCGCACCAAGCACGGACTCCTCCGCCTCGAGGTTCTGAGGCGGGACGAGTCCTGCGAGGCGCTCATGGGTGACACTCATCGGCAGGCGAGATCAAAGCGTCCAAAGCGGCCAGCGCCAAATCGGACCGTCTGGAAGGGCGGAGCAGGGAGAAAAGAACACACGTTCGTAGTGTATCCCCACGGTCAGCCGGGTTCTCCCCAACGGCCGAGTCCAGAAAGCCCGCATCGTGCGCGAAACCTCGGGGTGCCCTCCACAGGCCACACCCTGTGCTGGGGAACGATCCTCCCGATCGCCAGTAAACTGGGCATCGGGAGGATCCTCGTCGTGCGCTCTCGTCGCAGCCGACGAGCGATTTCATTCGCCCGAGCCACGCCACCGCTGAACCCACACCAGCGAGAAGAAGGTGGCTCGTGAGGGAACGATGGGTTTCCCCACGCTCGAGAGCGGGGGCAGGCATGCGTGCCCGCCCCCAGCGACTGCAGCTGCGTCTACGCGGCGGCGTCCCGGTCGTCGTCTCCCGAGGCGCCCGCTCCGCTCTCCGTGACCGAATCCTCCTCGGCGACCACCTCGTCGAGAAACTCGACTTCCTCGTCGCGTGCCGCGGCCGCCGCCTCTTCGGCTGCCGCCGCCTCCGCCGCCTCGGCGGCCTCCATCGCGACGAGCTCCTCCTCGGGTGGCAACTCGCCGCCCTCGGGTACGACGAGCGTCTTGACTTCGGCGACGACGCCTTCGAAGACCGCGATCGGAACGCTGAAGCGACCGATCCGCTTGATCGCATCGACGTTGATCTTGCGCCGGTCGACGCGGATCTTGCGCGTCCGCCAGAGCTCGTCGGCGATGTCCGTCGGAGTGACCGAGCCGAAGAGCGCGCCCGTCGGGCCGGCCTTGACCTCGAAGCGGAGCACGGTCTTGCCGAGCGTCGCGGCGATCTCCTGGGCCTGGTCTGCAGAGCGGGCCTCATGTCTCGCTTTGGTCTCGTCGATCCGGCGCACCTCGGCGATCCGGCCCGGCGTCGCGACCTCGGCCAGCCGTCGCGGCAGCAGGTAGTTGCGGGCGAACCCGCGCTTCACCTCGACGACCTCGCCCTTGAGACCGAGCTTCTCGACATCGCTGAGCAGGATGAGCTGCATCGCTAGAACGGGATGTCGTCGTCGGTTGGCGAGGTCGGGAAATCGGCGTTGCCGGCGGGCGCCGAGCCCGGCGGGATGTACTCGCCACCGCCCTCCCCGTCGCCGCGGCTGTCGAGGTACTGCACGTTCTGGGCGACGACGTCGACCTTCGAGCGCTTCGAGCCGTCCTGCGCCTCCCAGGAGCGCCAGTCGAGCCGACCGTCGATTCCGATGCGCCGCCCCTTCTGCAGGTTGCGCGACAGCGATTCGGCCTGGTTGCCGAATACCTTGACGTCGAAGAAGTTGGGCTTGTCCACCCAGTTGCCGCCGCCGTCCTGCTGACGACCGTTCACCGCAAGCCCGAGCTCGAGCACGGGCGTGCCCGAGGGCAGATGCTTGAGCTCAGGGTCGCGCGTGAGCCTGCCAACCAAGGTGACACGATTGATGTCGGCCATTACTCCTCCTCGTCCGGGGCGTCCGCGGGGCGTGCCGGTGTATCGTCGCCGATCGGAGCGGGCGGCGCTACTGGCCCTTTCGGCCCACCTTCCGGACGCCGGGTGGCGAGATGCCGGATCACCGTGTCGTCGATCTTCAGCACGCGCGACAGCTCTGCGAGCGTGTCAGGCGACGAGCTGAAGGCGAGGAGGTGGTAGGCCCCGTCGGTCTTGTGGTCGATCTCGTAGGCGAGCCGCCGCCGACCCCACGTGTCGTGGCGCTCGAAGCGCCCGCCACCTTTCTCGATCTGGTCGCGCGTCCGCTGGACGACCTCGGCCTGCCGCTCCTCCGGCAACTCGGGGTCCAGCATCAGCAGGAGCTCGTACTCGTTCACTCTCGTTCCCTCCGTCCTTCCTTCGGTCTGAGTCGGCCACACCCGGCTGCTGCACCGACCGGGACGAGACGGTGCGCGGGGTGGCAGGAAGCCGCGGAAAGGTAGCAGCCGTTCTTCCGCCCGGCGGCGGAAGAACGCTAGGCTGGCCGCGTGCGCAGGGTGTTCGGATGGACCGCCGGGCTTGTGAGCATCGCCGCGCTCGCACGGCTGCTCGGCCGTCGCCACGCCACGCAGCCGGTGGTGCAACCCGACCCCGACCCCGCCGACGAGCTGCGCCGCAAGCTCGACGAGAACCGCGCCGAGGGGTTTCCGCACGTCGCGTCCGCCGCGGAGCAGCCGGCCGAGACGATCGAGGAGCGCCGGGCGCGGGTCCACGCGAAGGCGAAGGAGGCGATCGACGCGATGCACGGCGAGAGCCAGTGACCGACGACGCCACAACCGGGGATCTGACCGAGACGCTGCGTGGCCTCGTGGGCAAGGTCGAGGGCCTGCAGAGCGACGTCCGCCGGCTTTCCACGCAGGGGCCGCTGCCGCGCCTACCCGAGGGCGACTCCTCGTCGTACGCGTGGGTCGGCGCGCTCGACGCACCGGTGCGACGGCCGCCGCAGGTGCCACGCCTGTTGCTCGAGGTCCTCTTCCTCGTCGCGTGCGCGGCCGGAGCGGCGCTCGCCGAGCTCGATGGGGTCGCGATCGCCGGAGTGATGGTCGGCGCGTGGGTGCTCGTCGCACTCATCGAATGGGCGGCCTCCCGTACCGACGCGCGCCCGACGTTCGTCTCGTACGCCCCTCCCCCACAGGCCGAGCCGCGCGACGATCCCGCCTGGTTCGTGCCGCCGGTCGAGCACACGCTGCTCGAGACCGACTCCGTCACGGCGATCACTCCCTTGCCGCCGCCGTCGGCCGACGCGAAAGCGACGGTCGAGCGCCGAGCGTAAGACAGAGGACAGGCCGGCGCCCCTCCACGTTCCGGGCGGACGAGGCGCGTCCGCTCGACCCGTCGCCGGTCGGAGACGGCTCCGTCCCAGACTGCTTGCGAGCCGCGGAGAGCTGCTCCGGGTCTCTCACGCGGCAGTGCGTCGTGTACGATTCTTCGCTCTCGGGACGGACGTAGGCTTCGCCACCGGTGCTCTTCCTCACCGCCACCTTCGCGTTCTTCTCCCTGCTCGTCCTGCCGCTCTCGTGGTTCCTGATGCCGCGCCCGAGCCGCTGGCGGCCGTTCATGATCGGCGCGAGCTACGTGTTCTACGGCTGGTGGGACTGGCGGTTCGTGTTCCTGCTCGCCGGCTGCACGCTCTGGAACCAGGTGCTGGCGGTTCGCATCTGGCAGACGCCCGTCGTCTCGCGTCGACGGGCGCTCTTGGTGCTCGCGCTCGCAGGCGATCTCGGGGTGCTCGCGTACTTCAAGTACTACGACTTCTTCGTCACCTCGAGCGACAGCCTCGCCTCGCGGGTCGGCGCCGACCTTCCCCTCGAGGTCAAGTCGATCGTGCTGCCGGTCGGCATCTCCTTCTTCACCTTCATGGCGATCAGCTATGTCGTCGACGCCTACCGCGGGACGTTCCAGCCCACGAGCCTCGAGAAGTTCGCCGTCTACCTGGCGTTCTTCCCGCACCTCGTCGCCGGCCCGATCGTGCGGCCGGCCGAGCTCATCCCGCAACTCGACCGTCCCCGCGATCCGCGGCGCGTGGATACGAGCCGAGCGTTCTACCTGATCGCGACCGGCCTCTTCAAGAAGGTCGTGATCGCGAACTACCTCGCTGCGGGGATCGTCGACGATGTGTTCGGCGCCCCCGGCGAGCACTCCTCGCTCGAGATCCTGATCGCGGTCTACGCCTATGCCGTGCAGATCTACGCCGACTTCTCGGGCTACACCGACATCGCGATCGGGATCGCCCTGCTGCTCGGATTCGCCTTTCCCCAGAATTTCGACTCCCCCTACGCGGCCGAGTCGTTGCGGGACTTCTGGCGACGCTGGCACATGACGCTCTCGCGCTGGCTGCGTGACTACCTCTATGTGCCACTCGGCGGCAATCGGGGCCGGCGTCTGCTCACCTATCGCAACCTGATGCTGACAATGCTGATCGGCGGGCTCTGGCACGGCGCAGCATGGACCTTCGTAGTCTGGGGTGGAATCCACGGCGTCGGGCTCGCGGCCGAGCGCTGGTGGCGCGAACGCCCCGGCTACGTCCGGCAGCGCCCGACGACCTGGCAGACATGGCGTAACCGCCTGCTCACGTTCCACGTGGTCTGTCTCGCCTGGATCTTCTTCCGTGCCGACTCGTTCGACCTGGCGTGGCAGCTGCTCGGTGGGCTCTTCACGGGCTGGGGCGAGTCCTCGCCGCTCGTGACCTCGGGCGTCCTGCTCGCGATTGCCGTCGGGATCGGCTCTCAGTACCTCCCCTCCCGCTTCCCGCGGTTACTGATGGTGCGCTTCTCTCGCCTGCCGGTGCTCGGCCAGGCGATTGTCCTCGCCTTCGCGCTGACCCTCGTCAACGCGATGGGGCCGGAGGGTGTGGCACCCTTCATCTACTTCCAGTTCTGAGTGCATCCCTGTCGAGAAGCGCCGAGGTTTTCATCGTGTCTGATCCTCCCGATCAGCCCCTCCTGCCTCCGCTGCCCGGCGACGACGAGCCGACGGTCGAGGCGGCCCGCGAGCCTGTCGTCGAGCAGGCACCGGTCGAGACGCGCGAGGGTCGCCGCCGCCGCACCATCGACGGCCGGAGGCTGTGGCCCGCCGGCCATGCGCTGCTCGTCGCGGTGCTCGCCCTCTCCCTCGGGCTACTGCTGAACGCGCCCGGTATCCACAAGACGGCCTACAACCAGCCCGACGGATGGAAGCGTGACGTTGCGACCGAGGTCACCGGTCCGCTCGCCGACGTGAGCCGCGCGTTGCTGCTCGATCGGCCGCGCGCACTCGTCAAGGCTGCGATCGGTCGGACGGGCGATGACGAGATCGACCTCTCGATCGAGGCGGCTCCGGTCCCGGTCGTCCCGCGGGCGAAGCCCACGAAACCGGTCGCTGCGCCGAAGCCGAAGCCGACGCCCAGTCCGGCGCCGGCCCGCAAGCTCGCGTTCACGCCGCGCAAGCAGCTGCGCTTGTGGGTCGCGGGCGACTCGCTCGTGATCACGCCCGGATACGCGATCCTCCAGGCTGCGGGGGCGAGCCCGGTGATCACCGGCGTGGGCGGCATCGAGGGGCGCGTTGCGACCGGGCTCACCCGCCCCGACGTCTTCAACTGGTTCGACGAGTTCCGCGCGAAGATGAAGGAGCTGAAGCCGAACGCGGTCGTGCTCGGGTTCGGGGGCAACGACGACAAGGCGTACATGACCGGCCTGCCCGCAGGCGTCTCGATCGGCGAGTTCGGCGATGCCGCCTGGCGGCGCGAGTACCGGCGTCGGCTCGCGATCGTGTTCGGCACGATCACGAGGGGCGGCGGTCACGTCGTCTGGATCGGGTTACCGATCACCCGGAGCGCCTTGCAGACACGGCGCTTCGACGTCGTCAATGCGACAGTCGTCGCCGAGGCGAGACGCTGGCCGAAGCGCGTCACCTACGTCGACACCTACACGATCTTTGCGGGGGCGAACGGCGGCTTCGCCGAGTACTTGCCGAACGCCCAGGGCCGCACCGAGCGGGTGAGGGCGAGCGACGGCGTCCACTTCGAGACCGCGGGCGGCAGGATCATCGCGAGGGAGGTGCTGAGGGCCCTGAACAAGGCCTACGACCTCACCAGCTGGCGCGCGACCGACTGATAACCGAACCTTTACGGTTTGCACACATTCGAGATGCGGTAGGGTGCTCGGATGCTGAGTCGCTGCTCGTTCCCCAAGTGCACGACGTTCACGATCGGCGGATTGTGTGTCGAGCACGATACGGCGCCCCGGCCGGTCTACACCCGTGGCCGCCCGTTCCCGCCGGTGTTCCAGCCGGTACTGCTGCTCAGGCCCCAGCTCGCCCCGATCCCGGTCCGAGCCGCGCAGCCGCTTCGGCCGCGCTGACGCTCGCACCGCGAGGCTTCCCGATGCCGCTCCGTCTCGGCGGGCGGCATCGTGCTGGACGCGCACCGCGCTCGCCGGTGGCAGGATCTGCGCCGTGGCCCACATTCGCCTGATCCCGCCCGAAGAGGCTTCAGGCCCGCTCGCCGAGGAGTACGAGGCCGCGACCGCGCGTGCGGGCAAGGTCTTCAACATCGTCCGCGCGATGAGCCTCCGTCCAGCTGTCCTGAGGCGCTCGATGGAGCTGTACCGGGCGATCATGTTCGAGCCGGCTGGCTTGACACGTCAGGAGCGCGAGCTGCTCGCCACGGTCGTCTCGGCGGCAAACGACTGCCACTACTGACGGCGCTCGCATGCAGACGACCTCCGTGCAGAGGGCGCAGCAGCAGAGTTCGTACGGCATGCCGAGCATGACTATCGCGAGGCACGGGAGCTCGACCCCCGCAGCCGAGCGCTGAGCGACTACGCGCGGAAGCTGACGCTCGAGCCGGCGAACGTCGGTGCGGCGGACGTCGGCCTCCTGCGGGCGCAGGGGCTCGACGATCCGGCGATCCACGACGCAATCCAGGTGATCGCGTACTTCAACTACATCAACCGGATCGCGGAAGGCGTGGGTGTCGACCTCGAGCCTGAGTGGGAACCGCGGGAGTACCGCAGGACGGATCGCGACTGAGCCGAGCCACGTGCAGACCTCCGGGCTTGCGGTTCCGCAGGAGACTCAGTCGCGTGCCGACCGCCGCAGCACGCGCCGGTCGCCGATCCTCCGCGTGAGACCGTCGGCGTCGAACCGCTCCAGCAGGAGTTGGGCGTCGCGCCGACCGATCCCCGTCAGGTCGCGGAACCGCGCCAGGGTGATCTCCCCCGCTTCGGCGCATTCGCGCAGCGCGACGTCGCGCGCGACCTCGTAACCGCCCGCGCCGACGACGAAGCGATCGCCCAACCGGACGAGCCTGCCGTCGTTCTCGAGGTAGCGGGCGAGCTCGCCGTCCTCGACCTTCACGGCGGCGACACCCGAGACCGCGAGTTCCCGCTCGAGACGCTCGGCGGCCTCCGCTCGTGCACCCAGCGTCGCAACCGAGCCGGGCAGGTACGCCTTCGGTCCTCGCTGCTCGACGGGCAGCAGCGCGAGCACGGCCGGCGTCCAGGGGGCAACGGGCAGCAGCTCGGCGATCGCAAGTCCCGGGTCGTGCGGCGCGCTCTCGGCCCGGGCGCGCAGGCGACCGACGACGCTGTCGCTCACCTCTTCGAGCCAGAGGTCCGCGACCACCCAGTCGCCGGCAGTGCGAACGGCGTCGAGGCCCTGCTCGAGCTCCGAGCCCGTGAGCAGCGCACGCGGTGCCAAGGCTTCCCGGTGCACGGGCTCGTGGACGAGCGCGCGCACGATCGACGCGGGGTCACCCCGCTCGAGCAGGCGATCGCGCTCTTCGTCCACGTGCCGTGGCGGTGCCGGGTCGAGCACCGTGCCGCCGCCGAGGGTGGTCTCACCCCGGAGGACGACCCGGTCGCCGCGGGCGGCGACGACGGGCGCTGCGAGCCGCAGCTGCGCGTGGCCGGAGCCGACGCGGACGACACGCGCGGGAATCCGGCTCGTTCCGTGGTGCACCGAGAGGCGCGACCCGTCGGAGATCGGCTCGAGCTCGTCCAGCGCGATCTCGAGCCGATACGAGCGGGGGAATGCGCCCGGAGCCACGAGAGCGTCGCCGCGCCGGATCTCCGACCTCTCGAGCCCGGGTAGCGCAAGAGCGACGCGCTGGCCGGCCTCGGCCCGTGCGACGGCGGTGTCGTGCACCTGCACCGAGCGTGCGCGGACGATACGGCCGGTCGGCTCGAGCAGCAGCTCGTCGCCCTCAGCGACGGTTCCCGACCACAGCGTGCCGGTGACCACGGTGCCGATCCCACGGAGCGTGAACACACGGTCGACGTACAGCCGCGTCGGAAAGTCCGAGCGCCGCCCCGACGACGCGTCTGCTGCGTCCGCGAGCGCGTCGCGAAGCGCGTCGAGCCCCCGCCCGGTGACACCGCTCACGGGGACGACGGCGCTGCCGGGCACGAGCTCCCGTGCCTCCTCGACGGCCAGCTCGAGCGTCTCGTCGTCGACCGTGTCGGCCTTCGTGATCGCGACCACACCCCGGTCGACCCCGAGCAGGCGCAGGATCGCGAGGTGCTCGTGCGTCTGCGGGCGGGCACCCTCGGCGGCATCGACGACGAGCAGAAAGAGGTCGATCCCGGTCGCGCCCGCCACCATCGTGCGCACGAATCGCTCGTGCCCCGGGACGTCGACGAGAGACAGTGCTCTGCCGTCCGGCAAGACGAGCGGCGCGTAGCCGAGATCGATCGAGATCCCCCGCTGCCTCTCCTCCGGCAGGCGATCGGTGTCCTTGCCGGTGAGCGCCTTGACGAGGGTCGTCTTGCCGTGGTCGACGTGCCCCGCCGTCCCGACCGTCAGCGCCATCTCACCACCGTCGGACAATGCTCGTGTTCATTCAACACAAGCGTTGTCCGCACCGCCGCTCGCCCGCGCCGCGGCAACCGCGCGCGCGACCTCGTCGAGCTCGTCGTCGCGAAGCGTCCGCGTGTCGAGAAGCAGTCGGCCATCTCGCACGATCCCGAGCACGGCGGGCTCACCGATCCGCAACGGGGCCGCGAGCGCCTCCTCGATCGCGCACGCAGCGCTCGGGAGCTCCGCGAGCGGGAGGGCGCCGCCACCGACTCGGCCGATCGTGTCCTCGACCTCGCCGTCGACGAGCACCGCGAGCCGCTCCGCGCGGGCACGAACCGACGCAAGCGGCTCCTCGAGCATCCGGAGAACCGGAATCTCACGCCGCGCGAGCTCCGGGTCGAGGTAGAGGGCGAGGGTGGCCTCGAGCGCGGCAAGCGCGAGCTTGTCTGCTCGCAGCGCGCGCTGGAGTGGGTGGCGTCGCAGCCGTTCCACGAGCTCCGCGCGACCGACGACGATGCCGGCCTGCGGGCCTCCGAGGAGCTTGTCGCCGGAGAAGCAGACGAGATCGGCGCCGGCCTCGAGGCTCGCCACGGCCGTCGGCTCGTCGCGCACGTCGAGCAGCGCGCCCGAGCCGAGATCGTCGATCAGCGGTAGCGCAGCTCGCTTCGCAACCTGCGCCAGATCGCGAAGCGACGGCTGCTCGGTAAAGCCGACGAGGCGGAAGTTCGACTGATGCACCCGGAGGACGGCCGCTGTGGCGGGTGTGATCGCATGCTCGTAGTCCTCGGCCCGGGTGCGGTTCGTCGTCCCGACCTCGACGAGCCGCGCGCCCGAGCGGGCAAGCACGTCGGGGATGCGGAAGCCGTCGCCGATCTCGATCAGCTCGCCGCGCGAGACGAGCACATCACGGCCGTCTGCCAGCGCAGCGAGCGCGAGCAACACGGCTGCGGCGCAGTTGTTGACGACGAGCGCACTCTCGGCGCCGGTCAGGCGATGGAGCAGGTCGACGAGATGCGCCTGCCGCGAGCCACGCTGCCCGGTTTCGAGGTCGAGCTCGAGATTCGAGTACGAGCCCGTGACCGCGAGCACGTGGTCGAGCGCGGACGCCGGAAGCGGGGCGCGGCCGAGGTTCGTGTGCACGACGACACCGGTCGCGTTGAGCACTCGGCGCAGACTCGGTCGCCGCGCCTCGGCGACCCTGGCGAGCGCCCGCTCGATCGGGTCGTTCGGCTGCTCTCCGCCGCGAATCGCCGTGCGTGCCTCGTCGAGGGCGGCACGCACCGCGGGCAGCGTCAGCGCACGCGGCAGCTCCGCCAGTCGAGGGTCGGCGAGCACGCGGTCGACGGAGGGCAGGTCACGGAGGTGCACGTTCCCAGTCTAGGAATGCGGCGCGACCGCGATTCGAGGGACGAGCTCTCGCAGCAGCGCCGTCAGCCGGCCGGAGGCCTCGGCGCCGACTCGCAGGACATGCTCTGCGTCGAGCGGCTCGGGGAGGATGCCCGCGGCCATGTTCGTGACGCAGGAAAGGCCGAGACAGCGGATCCCCATGTGCCGGGCCGCGAGTACCTCGGGCACGGTCGACATGCCGACGAGGTCTGCTCCGAGCGCTCGCATCATCCGGATCTCCGCCGGGGTCTCGAAGGCAGGCCCGAGCCAGGCCGCGTAGACCCCCTCGCCGAGCTCGATTCCCAACCTCGCAGCCGCGGCGTGGGCAGCGGCCCGGAGCTCGATGTCGTAGGCGACCGTCAGGTCCGGGAACCGCGGACCGAGCTCGTCGTCGTTGCGACCGACGAGCGGCGAAGAGCCCTGGAGGTTGATGTGGTCGGAGAGAACGACGAGCTGGCCCGGCACGAGGTCGGTATCGACCGCACCGCAGGCGTTCGTGACGACGAGCGAGTGGATCCCGAGTCGCCCGAGCACACGGACGCCGAACACGACCTGCGCCGGCGAGAGCCCCTCGTAGAGATGCGCGCGACCCCGCATGAGCACGACGGGAACCGATCCGATCGTCCCTGCGACGAGCCTGCCGGCGTGACCGATCGCCGTCGCGGAGGGCCACCCGGGAATGTCCGCGTACGACAACTCCACTTCACTGTCCACCGCGTCAGCCACGGCGCCGAGTCCGCTGCCGAGCACGATCCCTATCTCCGGAGGCGCCGGAGAGCGCGCGCGGATCGCGTCGGCTGCCGCATCGAGCTCCTCGATCACGCGCTGCCCTCGGCGAGCCGGCGGTCGTAACAGTCGATCACCGTGGCGACGGCCTCATCGAGCTCGTCCGTCAGCGTCAGCAGCTCGAGGTCGGTCTCGGAGACGAGGCCGTCCGCGAGCATCCCGCCGCGGATCCATTCGAGCATCTCACCCCAGTAGTCGCTTCCCACGAGCACGACCGGGAAGTAGCCGATCTTGCCGGTCTGGATCAACGTCAACGCCTCGTACAGCTCGTCGAGCGTCCCGAAGCCGCCCGGGAAGATGACGAACCCCTCGGCGGCCTTCACGAACATCGTCTTGCGTGCGTAGAAGTGCGTGAAGGTCAACGCGATGTCGCAGTACGGGTTCCCTGCCTGCTCGTGAGGCAACACGATGTTGAAGCCGACCGACAGCCCGCCCGCCTCCTGGCAGCCACGGTTCGCAGCCTCCATCGCGCCCGGCCCTCCGCCCGTGACGACGGCGAAGCCGCGCCGGGCGAACAGGGCCGCGGTCGAGCGCGCGGCGTCGTAGACGACACTGCCATCGTGCACCCTCGCCGAGCCGAAGATCGAGACCGCCGGCCGATCGATCTGTTGTACGGCCTGGAAACCGGCTAGAAACTCTGCTGCGATCAGTGAGACGTCACTTGCGAGGTCGTCGTGGGTGCGGCGCAGGACTCGGCGGTCGAGCTGCTCGCTCACGCCTCAGAGCCTGTCCTGTGGGACGTGCGCGGCGAGCATCCCTGCGACGAGCAGAGCGATCGTGACGAGGGAGGAGACCGCGACGAGCACGGCGAGGTTCCGCGCCTTTGCCGGCGAGGCTGCGCCACCGCCACGCCGAAGCACCCGCCAGGCGCGGAGGACATGGGCGCCGTCGAGGAACGCGATCGGCGCCAGGTTGATCAGGTTGAGGAGGAAGCCCGAGTAGGCGAGGGCGCGCAGGAGATCCGAGTCGATCGCCTGGGCCGCGACGAGGCAGGCAAGCGCGCCCGCGCCGCCTGCGATCGGCCCAGCGAGCGAGACGCGTGCGCTGACCCACGGGTCGAAGCGCATGTCCCGGAGCGCAACATAGGCGCCGAGGAACGGGATGAAGACCGGGAGCGCCGGGTTCAGCCCCTGCCGCCGCGCCTCGACGTAGTGGCCGAGCTCGTGGACGAGGATCAGCAGCACGAACCCGATCGCGAAGCGCCACCCCCAGATCAGGGCGTAGCCGCCGACGGCGAGGAAGATCCCGAAGAACTTGATCGCGAAAGCGCCGAACTTCACGAGCAGGCCGATCGCAACTGCAAGCGGAGCCAACAGCCTGCCAAGGAGCGAGACCCTGCTGCGATCGTGCTCGAGCGGGAGCGTCGCCGGCTCGGGTGCGGTCAGCGGCTCCTGCTCCAACTCGTCGAATCTACTCACCACGCGCCTCGCCGATCCACATCCCAAGCGCCACCTTTCATAGCTTTCCCCAGGTTCCCGACGAAGTCAGGAACCCTGCCCGATCCACTCCTCACCCCCGACGTAGATCTCCTTCTTCCAGAGCGGCACCGTCTGCTTGAGCGTGTCGATCGTGTCCCTGCACGCGTCGAGCGCGTCGCCCCGGTGCGGTGCGGAAACGGCGATCACGACACTCGTCTCGCCGATCTCGACCACACCGACCCGATGGTGGATCGCGATCTCGGTCAACGAGTAGCGCACCTTCAACTCCGCCGCGATGCGCTCCATCTCGCCCTCGGCCATTCCCTCGTAGGCTTCGTACTCGAGCCGAACGACCTCACGACCGCGCGAGCGGGCACGGGTCGTGCCGACGAAGGTCGCGATCGCCCCGGCCTCGTCGCTCGCGACCTCACTCACCGCGAGTTCGAGCGAAAGCGGCTTGGCGGAGAGTCGAAACGCCCCGCCGGAGACGGGTGGGATCACGGCGACCTCGTCACCATCGGACAGCGCTTGCGCGCGATCGACGTATGCGCGGTTGACCGCGTAGACGAGGCCGGCCGGCTCGTCGCCGAGCTCGAGGGCGGGCCACACGTCGTCGACGGTCGCTCCGTCCGGCAGCTCGAGCGCTCGCGCACGCGTGCCCGCGCGCTCACGCAGCGCGGCGAACAGCTTGACGGCGACCTGCATCACGCGAGGGTAGCCCCCGGCGTCGGTGGACGCCGACCAGCAGTGATGTTAGACCTGCGGCGTGGCAACGCTGCTCCCGCGCGCGAACCTGAACGAGCAGGTGTACGACGAGCTCCGCAGCCGGATTCTCGGGCGCCACCCGGGGCCGGGTGCGAAGTTGAGCCTGCACGAGCTCGCTGCCGAGCTCGGGGTCTCGCGCAGCCCGGTGCACCATGCGCTGACCCGACTCGTCGCCGAGGGGTTGCTCACCGTCAAGGCTCGCCGCGGCTACTACGTGACGCCGGTCGACGACGTCCGGCTCGCCGAAGGCTACGACGTCCGGCTCGCGCTCGAGCTCCACGCCGCGGACGCCGGCGTGCGCACCGCACGCGACGACGAGCTCGCAGAGCTCCGTCGCCGCATGGACGTGACCGAGGCCGCGCTCTCGCACGAGGAATGGGACGCGGCCAATGCCGCCTTCCACGAGGCCCACGTCGATCTTGCGGGCAACGCGCTCCTGTCGCGCCTCTACCGCGAGCTCTCGGTCAACCTGATGATGCAGGTGATCCGCGGGGGGCAGATCGAGCGCGACACCTACCTCGTGACCGAGCACCGGGCGATCGTCGAGTCCTTCGAGGCCCGTGACCTCGGGGCTGTGCGCGACGCGCTGCGCGCGCATGTGGCTACGGGTCGTCGAATTGCCCTCGAGGCGATCGCGCAGGCCGGCGGGGCCTTGTAACTCGGGCATCGCGCGCTCGACCTCCTCGATACGACGTCCGGCGGGCCGCACGGGTCCGGCCCTACGATCCGGGGATGGCGCGCACCCCTGATCGGCGTCTGCTCGAGCCCGGCATCGTGATCGAGCCCGTCTACGGGCCTGCCGCTGCGGAACACGCGCCGCTCGAGGCGCCGGGCGAGTATCCCTTCACCCGCGGGCCGTACGCGGACATGTACCGCGGCCGTCCGTGGACGATGCGCCAGTACGCCGGGTTCGGGTCGGCGGAGGAGACGAACGCGCGCTTCCACTCGCTGCTCGCGCGGGGGCAGACGGGGCTCTCAGTCGCGTTCGACCTGCCCACGCAGCTCGGCTACGACTCGGACGAGGCGATCGCGGAGGGGGAGGTCGGGCGTACGGGTGTCGCGATCGACTCGCTCGCCGACATGCGCGCGCTGCTCCACGGGATCCCGCTCGACGAGGTCTCGACCTCGATGACGATCAACGCCCCGGCGGCCCTGCTCCTGCTCCTGTACGAGCTCGTCGCCGAGGAGCAGGGCGTCGCCGGGGCCGCGCTTCGCGGGACGGTGCAGAACGACGTGCTGAAGGAGTACGTCGCTCGTGGCAACTACATCTTCCCGCCCCGCACCTCGATGCGGCTGACCACCGATCTCTTCGCCTACTGCGCCGAGCGGATCCCGAGCTGGAACACGATCTCGATCTCGGGCTATCACATCCGCGAGGCGGGCTCGACCGCCGCGGAGGAGCTCGCGTTCACACTTGCAAACGGGATCGCCTACTGCGACGCCGCGATTGCCGCCGGGCTCTCGCCCGACGCGTTCGGGGCGCGCCTCTCGTTCTTCTTCAACGCCCACAATCACCTGTTGCAGGAGGTCGCAAAGTTTCGAGCGGCGCGGCGCCTGTGGGCGGAGATCATGCGCGATCGCTTCGGCGCGACGACCGACAAGGCCCAGGCGCTGCGCTTCCACGCCCAGACCGGAGGCTCGACGCTCACTGCCCAGCAACCCGAGGTGAATCTCGTCCGGGTCGCAATCCAGGCGCTCGCTGCCGTCCTCGGCGGCGCCCAGTCCCTGCACACGAACGGCTTCGACGAAGCGCTGGCGCTGCCCACCGAGCATGCGGCGACGCTCGCGCTGCGCACGCAGCAGGTGCTGATGCACGAGGCGGGAACGACGGATACCGTCGATCCGCTCGGTGGCTCGTGGTTCCTCGAGTCGCTCACGTGCCAGCTGGAGGAGGCCGCACGGACGCTGATCGCACGGATCGACGAGCAGGGCGGCGCGGTCGCGGCGATCGAGTGCGGCTGGGTGCAGGCGCAGATCGAGGAGTCGGCCTTTCGCTGGCAGCGCGAAGTCGAGACCGGGGAGCGCGTGATCGTCGGCGTCAACCGCTTCGTGCAGGACGCGGCGGGCGACCCCGAGCTCCACCGGCTCGACCCCGACGCGGAGCGCACGCAATGTGAACGCACCGCGCGAGTCCGGGCCGAGCGAGATGCGAACGCGGCGGCAGCTTGCCTCGCCGAGGTGCATCGCATCGCGAGGACGGACGAGAACCTGTTGCCCGCGATCCGCGAGGCGCTCCGAGCCGGCTCCACGGTCGGCGAGCTCTGCGGGACGTTGCGAGAGCTCTGGGGGACGTTCGACGCGATGTGAGGCGGTTGACGAACCACCGGTGTCAAACACCGATTTTGTCAAGGCCGTACCTGCACCAACTTCGTGTCGGTTTCTCCACAGGCGAGCGCGCCGAAGGGCGTGTGATTCGCGCACAGTGCGGCGACCTCGGCACGGAGCTTGTGGAGTGGCCGTCCCAGAATCGGCACGATCCCAGACTTGACAAGAACGGTGTGTGACACCGGTTGTCAGCAGGCGCCCGCACGTACGATGAGCGGGTGCAACCGGTGGCTGACAACGGGAGCGCGCGGCGGCGAGCGACAGGCGCGCTCGCCGCGCTGATTGCGCTCCTCGTCCCGCTGGTCGCGCTCGCCGCGAGCCGCGGCGGAGACGAATCGGAGGAACGGCTCCCCGCCTCGGTCGTAGCATCCCCGAGCTTCGCTCGCGACATCGCTCCGATCGTGCGCACGAAGTGCGCCGGCTGTCACATGGACGGGGGAATCGCACCGTTCGCGTTCCGAACCGAACGTGACCTGGCGAGCCGAGCGGCGCTCGTTCTGCGCGCGGTCGAGGAACGCCGGATGCCGCCCTGGCCGCCGGGGCCGCGTTCGCCCGCGTACGTCGGCCAGGCGGAGAAGACGCTCGGCTCGACACAACGAGAGACGCTCGTCCGCTGGGCAAAGACGCAGCTCGTCCGACCCGGCGCACCCCGCAGCGGGACGCCGGTCGGTACAGCTCCGAGACAGGCGACCGCCGCCCTGCCGGGCGAATCGACACTCGACCTGGCCCTGCCTGTCGCCTACTCGCCTCATCGCCCGAGCGGAGGTGGCACCGACGACTACCGCTGCTTCGTGCTCGACCCGAAGCTCGCCGAGGATGCGTTCGTCACCTCGGCTCGGGTCTCGCCGGACGTGGACGCGATCGTCCACCACGTGATCCTCTACCGCGTGCTGCCGGGTTCGATCGCGAGTGCCGACCGGCTCGATCGAGCCGAGGCCGGCCCCGGGTGGACGTGCTTCGGCACCGCTGGGATCGAACGGGCGGGAGGCGCCGGCCTCGGTTTCCTCGACGACGCCGGCTGGATCGCCGCGTGGGCTCCGGGCTCGACCGGCGGACGGCTGCGCGCGGGTACCGGAATCTCGCTCCCGGCCGGGAGCAAGGTCGTGATGCAGGTGCACTACAACCTGCTGAACGGCGCACGACCCGACCGCTCCCGGGCGATCCTGACGACAGCGCCGGCGACGACGGGTCTCCAACCCGTATCGACGACGCTCCTCCCAGCCCCCGTCGAGCTGGCGTGCCCGCCCGGCGAGCAAGGGGCGCTCTGCGATCGAACCGCGTCGCAGTTCGACCAGGTGCGGAAGTACGGGCAGGAGGCTGGCCTGATCCCCACCGGTCTGCTGCTCCTCTGCGGCAAGAACGCCGCCCAGCCGGCTGCCGCGACGACCACGACCTGCGACCGGCGCGTCGCGACCCGAACGACGATCCAGGCGGTGATGGCACACATGCACTTGCTCGGCGCGTCGATCTCGGTCGTGCTCAACCCCGGAACCTCGCGCTCGACGACCCTGCTCGAGATCCCGCGCTGGGACTTCCACTGGCAGTCGTCCTATCTGCTCGCGCAGCCGGTCGTCGCCGAGGCAGGTGACGTCTTGCGCGTGACGTGCCGGCACGACGTCGGCAAGCGCGCGACGCTGCGTCCGCGGCCGTCTGCCCGCTACATCCTCTGGGGTGAGGGAACGCGCGACGAGATGTGCCTAGGCGTCGTCCAGGTCACGCGCGGATGAGCGAGCTGAGGACGCGCTCGTTCGGGCGTACCGGGTGGGGGGTGTCGGAGCTCGGCGTCGGGATGTGGGGCGTCGCCGGCTGGACCGGAACCGACGCGCAGGAAGCGAGTGCAGCTCTCCAGCTCGCCGTCGACCGCGGCTGCACCTTCTTCGACACGGCCTGGGCCTACGGCGAAGGCGCGAGCGAGCGCCTGCTCGGCGAGCTGATCCGCGCCAACCCCGCGCGACGACTGTTTGCCGCAACGAAGGTGCCGCCGAAGAACCTTCGCTGGCCGACCCGGCGCGGTGACCCGATCGCCGAGGTCTTCCCGCCCGATCACATTCGCGAGTATGCCGAGCGAAGCCGGCAGAACCTCGGCCTCGAGACGATCGACCTCCTCCAGTTTCACGTCTGGGAAGACGATTGGGCCGCCGATCCCGGCTGGCAACAGGCGATGCTCGAGTTGCGCGACCGCGGTGTGATCGCGGCGGTCGGTGTGAGCGTCAACCGCTGGGAACCATGGAACGTGGCGCGAACGATCGAGACCGGGCTCGTCGACGCGGTCCAGGTGATCTACAACGTCTTCGACCAGGCGCCCGAGGACGAGCTCTTCCCACGGTGCCGCGAGCTCGATGTCGGCGTGATCGCCCGCGTGCCCTTCGACGAGGGCTCGCTCACCGGTGTGCTGACGAGGGACACGACCTGGCCGGCCGGTGACTGGCGCGGCACCTACTTCGTGCCCGAGAACCTGACCGCAACAGTCGCTCGTGTGGACGCGCTCCGCCCGCTCGTTCCGGAGTCGATGACATTGCCGGAGCTCGCGCTCCGATTCGTGCTCTCGAACGACGACGTCTCCACGGTGATCCCAGGGATGCGACGACCGCGCAACGTCGAGGCAAACGTGGCCGCCGCAGTCGCGGGGCCCCTGCCCGCCGAGCTGATCGCCGAACTGCGCGCCCACCGCTGGGATCGCGAGCCGACCGCCTGGTCACAGTAGGCCGGAGCTGCCCGGCCTCGGCCCTCACCGACCTTTGCGAATCCTCCTCGTCTCGCAGATGTATCCGAGCGCGGCGACCCCCGCGTTCGGTACGTTCGTAGCCGACCTCGAGCGCGAGCTCGCGGAGCGAGGCAACGTGCTCGAGCGAGCCGTGGTCACGCGGCGCGGCGGTTGCACGCGCCACCTGAGGCTCGCGCGTGACGTCGCCGTACGCGCTGCGCGGTTCCGTCCCGATGTCGTCTATGCGCACTTTCTCGTCCCCGCGGGTCTGCTCGGGGCGCTTGCCGGACGTGCGCCGACCGTGGTCACGGCTCACGGCCAGGATGTCGAGAACGCGCGGGTCTCGTCGTTCGTCCGCCACGCGACACGCCTCACCGTCAAGCGGGCGCACGCGGTCGTCGCCGTCTCGCGCTGGCTCCGCGAGCGACTGGTGGAGGCGATCCCAGAGGCACGGGGGAAGACCTCGGTGATCGACTGCGGCGTCGATCTCCGGCGGTTTGCGCCGTACGACCGCGACGAAGCGCGGAGCTCGCTCGGGTGGCAGCCCGCCGGCACAGGCTTCCTGTGCATCGGGTCGTTGAGCGAGCGCAAGAATGTCCTTCGACTCGCCCGAGCGATCGAGACGCACGAGAAAGGGGAGCTCGTGTTCGTCGGCGACGGGCCTCTGCGCCCGGCACTCGCCGGCCGGCCGAGAGTTCGTCTCGTCGGGTCCGTGCATCATGCCGACGTCCCACGCTGGATCGCCGCTGCCGACGTCGTCTGCCAGCCGAGCCTCGTCGAGCCGTTCGGGCTCGCGACGCTCGAAGGCCTCGCGTGCGGGCGCACGGTCGTGGCGACGTCGGTCGGTGGCCCGCCGGAGTTCGTTCCGCACGAAGCCGGGGTTCTCGTCGATCCGCTCGACGACGTCGCGCTGGCGGGCGCGCTGGCGAGTACCGCGCAGCTTCCGCGCCCCAACCTCGCAGGTCGTGCCGCGGCGGAGGCGCATGACGTCAGACTGCAGGCGGAGCTAGTGGAGGAGCTTCTCCTCCGAGCCGCTCGAGATCGGCGAGCCTGACCTCGACGAGCGGCCGGACGGCGGCTTCGATCCCCGCCTGGCGTGCGACCTCGAGCGCCTGCTCGTAGCTCTCGCGCGCTTTGTCCGCCGAGACCCCCTGCTTCAGCCGGTTGTCGCCGGTCACGAGCAGCCGCTGGATCCTCGCGCGTGCCTCGTCGCCCGCTGCCATCGCCGAAGCGACGATAGCTACCATGGCCCGTCGATGATCCCCGTCTTCGCCGTCCTCCAAGTCGTGATCGGCGCAGCCCTCGTCGTGCTGGTGTT
>JBPCLB010000070.1:0-12559 GCA_051003695.1 Gaiella sp.
TCGAGGGCGCGGAGCTCGACGGGATCAACGTCCGTCGCAGCGCGGTCACGATCCGCGACTGTGAGATCCGGTCGCTGCCCGGGGCGTACGTTCAGGGGATCGACATCTCCTTCAGCTTCGACCGAAAACCGAGCCTCGTCGAGGGCTGCACGATCAACGGAGGGCTCGAGGGGATCGTGATCCACTTCTCGCGCGTGATGGTGCGCGACAACCGGGTCAGCCAGACCGAGCTCCGGGCGATCACGATGACCGAGATGTCGATGGGCTCGGTCGAGGACAACGATGTTGCTGGCGCGCAGGGGGTCGGGATCTTCTGTGGCGACTACTCGCACTGCGAGATCGACGACAACGTCGTCGCCGACATTCGTCCCGATCGATCCTCTGACGACGCGACCCGCCAGGGTGTCGCGATCCAGTCTCACTTCTGGGCGACCGCCGAAGTCGGCGACAACAGCGTCGCGAGGAGTCCAGGCGGCATCGCCGCCTTCACCGGCGGGACGATCGAGCGGGAATGAGCGGCGAACGGCCGGAGCGGTTCCAGCTTCGGACACGGACGGGACATCCCGATTTCCTCGATCTCCCCTGGGAGGAGCCGCTCGAGGAGTGGCAGGGCGGCCGGCTCGTCGACGTCGTGCGCGGGATCAGCCGGCACATCGTGCGCTTCGTCGACTACGACGGAACGCTCTACGCGCTCAAGGAGCTCCCGGCCCGCGTCGCGTGGGAGGAGTACCGCCTGCTGCGTGCGCTCGCCGAGGACGAGCTGCCCGTCGTCGAGGCCGTAGGCGTGGTCGGAATGCGTGGAGAGCTCGATGCC
Organism: Gaiella sp.; assembly: GCA_051003695.1. Taxonomy (GTDB): domain Bacteria; phylum Actinomycetota; class Thermoleophilia; order Gaiellales; family Gaiellaceae; genus Gaiella. The sequence continues at coordinate 815 of JBPCLB010000070.1, forward strand.
GTCCTGATCACGCGCCACCTGGACTTCTCGCTTCCCTACCGCACGCTCTTCTCCCGCGGAGGTGTGGAGGAGCTCAGGCACCGGTTGCTGGACGCCGGCGCGGAGCTTCTCGTCCGCCTCCATCTCGGTGGCTTCTTCTGGGGAGACTGCTCGCTCTCGAACACGCTCTTCCGTCGCGACGCGGGCGCGCTGACCGCGTACCTCGTCGATGCCGAGACAGGCGAGCTGCATCCGGTGCTCAGCGACGGACAACGGCGGCACGACCTCGAGATCGCTCGGGAGAACGTGATGGGGGAGCTGCTCGACGGCGCCGGCGAGCTCGGATTCGAGCTAGAGGACGAGCCCGAGCAGACGGCGAACGAGCTCGTCGAGCGGTACGAGGCGTTGTGGAGCGAGCTCGTACGCGAGGAGACCTTCGGCCGCGACGAGCGCTACCGGATCGAGGATCGGCTACGCCGGCTGAACGAGCTCGGCTTCGACGTCGAGGAGATCGAGCTCGTCGGCAATGCCGACGGCTTCAGCCTCCGTCTCGAGCCGCGGGTCGTCGAGCCCGGTCATCACCGGCGGCGGCTGCTCGGCCTGACCGGTCTCCACGCGCAGGAGAACCAGGCGCGCCGGTTGCTCAACGACCTGGCTCGCCACCGCGTCGAGCTGGAGCGGGAGACCGGGCGGTCGTTGCCCATGAGCGCAGCTGCGGCACGCTGGCTGCTCGACGTGTTCGAGCCCGCGATCGCCGCCGTGCCGGTCGCTCTCTACGGCAAGCGCCAGGCAGCCGAGATCTTCCACGAGCTGCTCGAGCACCGGTGGTACCTCTCCCAGGCCCGCGGGGCCGACGTCGGGCTACAAGCGGCGGTAGCCTCGTACGTCGAGACGATTCTGCCGCACGAACACGACGAGCGAACGGTGCTCGAGCAGCCGGAGCCGTAGAAACGAGGCGCTCGCTACCGCGCGAGCAGCCTGACGTCGGCGACCTCGGCGGCGGTTCCGGCCGGAAGGTCGGTGATCCAGAGCACGAGGTAGCGGCCCAGCCGCCGCGGTACGACGAACGTCGTCGTCTCGGCGACACGGCGGCCGGCTGCGACCCGCCGGAACGGGCCCTCCGGCCGAGCACCGAGGCGGAGCTCCGCGGCGAAGCCCGGTGTCGGCGTCGTCACGACGACGCGCGCCACCCGCACCCGCCGGCCCGCGTCGAGCACGAGCCCGACGCCTGTCTTGAAGAACCGGGAGTACCGCTCGGTTCGCCAAGCAGTCGCGGGATCGCCGTCGACCGCGAGCGCTGCGAGGTCGTCGCGCTCCTGCCCGTCGCCCTCGGGGTCGAAGGCACCGACGGCCCTCAGCCGCACGGCGCGCAGCGCACGAGGCTTCGGCTTGGGGGTCGCTCTCGGTTTCGGCTTCGAACCGGGGACGGTCGCAGCGGGCCTCGCCGGGTCCGTTCCCTGCGCCGCGTCCTCACGCCCGAGCCTCACGGCGAGCACGAAGCCTGCGAGCAGGAGCGCGAGCGCCGCACCTGCGATCAGGCGCCTGACGAGCACCTCTCCCACACTGTCATTCTCACCGAATCGGCGAGTCTGCCAAACGCGGCGCGGCCAGGACTACCGTGTCGTCATGAGCTTCACGGCGATGCTCGCGCTCCTCGTCGTCCTTCTCGTCGGGCTGCCGCTCGCGATCGTGGGCCTGACGGCGATCGGGCCGATCGGCTGGATCGTCGCCGCGGCGGTGTTTCCGCTCGCGACACTGCTCACCGTGCTCTGGTTCGGCTGGGTGAAGCGCCGGCCCGACGACGGGCCACCCTAAAGGACGTGGGGGAAACCACGCCGCTCGCCTCTGGCTCGCTCGTGGGGGAAACCCCGCCGCTCGCCTCCGGCTCGCTCGTGGGGGAAACCATGTTTCCCCCACGGACCCCCTTCTTCACGATTCTTGGACCCGGCGTTGACGAGCCCTCCCGGCCGAGTGAATCGACCTTCGGGCACGGCATCGTCGTGGAACGACAGAAGAACGGTCAGATGCCCGTCCACTGGTGAGGGGGCGGTGCGTTACCGGCTGCGCTTCACCGCCGGTTTCTTCCTTGCCGACGGCTTCGCCGTCGGCGGCTTGGCGGCGGCCGTCAGGTCGTCGACGGCGGCGGCTGCGGCGTGCTTCTGCACCGAGGCGACGCCGCTCAGGCACGCCCGCTTGGTCTCGTAGGCCTGACTCGACGCGACCGCTTGCCCGTTCGGAGCGAGCAGGCTGAAGCGGAACTTGCCCGACGGGCCTTTCTTGACGACGAACTTCGCTGGCACGTGAACTCCTCTGTGGACGTGGACGATGCGGCGGATACCGCACTACTGCGGGAGCGTAGTCGGCGGCTCGGTCGGCTCAACGGCGACGAGCGGCCGCAGGCGTGCCGGGTCGATTCCGAGCCACCTATGGGCGAGCGCCGAGAGTGTGCCGCTCGCTCGCAGGTGGCGAAGCACGCGATCGATGTCTCGCAGAGCGATCGGACTACCGGCAGCGACAGCGACGACGAGCCCGGGCTCACGGTCGACGCGTACCGCGATTCGACCCAGCAGCTGGCCGCGCCCTGCGACCACACGCCCGACCGCGACCCCGTCCACGAGCGCGGCGTCACACGCGCCAGTCTGCAAGAGCTGCACGAGGCGATCGTTCCCCGGCGCGAGGATCGGTCGCTGGTCCGGCCGGACGACGCTCGCGATCGTCGCCACGCCGGCGCTGCGACGGGTCGCGCAGAGCTGCAGCGTGCGAAGCACGGCCAGTGACCGTGGCGGCTCGACCCCACGTCGCGGGACAACCGCCTGACCCGCCGGCAGATAGGGGATGCTCGTCGCGTGCGCCTCGTCCACCTCCGCGCGGGTGAGCGCCGCAAGCGCGATGTGCCACGAGACCGCCCCTGCGGCGAGCCGCCGCCCTGCCGGTCGCACGTTCACGAGCCTGACGCGAGTGCTTCCGAGGCGCTTCGCGAGCACGCGAGCGAGATCGACCTCGAAGCCACGAGCGACAACGACGTCGATCCCGCGGATCGCGCCGGCCTGGAGCGCCGGGTCGCCGAGGTCGAGCGCGACGACGAGCTCGGGCGGCGGCGCCGGCCGCGCCACGGGTGCCTCGGCTGCACGCCCCGGCGAGGGTGTACCGACCGCCATGCCGGCCACGAGGACAGCCGCGCACGCCACGACCGAGCCGAGCAGACGTCGCCGGAAGACGTTCATGCGCTCTCGTAGAAGACGTCGACAGGAGTGCCGCTGGACGCGAACGCGTAGAGGGTGGTCGCATCGAAGCCGTTGACACGGACACAGCCGTGCGAGGCCGGATAGGTGGGCACGTCGGGGTACTCGTGGAATGCGATCCCGCCCGTGAAGTAGCTCGCCCACGGTAGCCAGACCTGGAACGGAACCGACCAGGAGTAGCGTTCCTTGCGAAACACGCGGTACGACCCCACGGGCGTCGCGCCGCCCGCGCCCGTCGAGATGTGGACGGTGCGCAGCACGCGGTGCTCCGAGACGAGGAGCGCGAGCTGGCGGCCGAGATGAACCTCGATTCTCCTCCCCCCCGCCCTTCTCGCAGGCTGCGGGCGCGTAGCGCGCAGCAACGCCGAGATCGTCTCGTCGCCGAGCTCGCCGTCGCGAGGTAGGCCGACCCATTTCTGGAATCCCAAGACCGCCGTTGCGGTTCGGGGGTCGAAGACGCCGGTCACGCCCGAGTCGGACGAGAACCCCAGGTCGACGAGCAACTGCTGGAGCTCGCGGATCCCGGGAGCTCGCGACGCGCTCGGCGCGGTGAAGACCGGGCGGCGCAGGTCATACCCGGGAAACAGGCCGATCGGCGTTCCTCCCTCGATGCGAACGCGCACCGCACGCACGCCGGGGATCCCGCGGACGGTCCGAACGAGCTGGCCGATACGCCCACTCGGCGCTCGGTCCGTTCTCCCGGCTGCAAAACGAGCACTCAGATCGACGGTGACGATTCGTCGAGCGATCGACAGCTCGCGCAGCTTCGTGCCTGCGGGAATCGCGCTCCTGAGCCCGCGGCGCCGCTCCGCATGCGTTGGGCCGGCGAGGAGCGCCTGGACGGTCCGCATGATCGTGGGGGCGTGTCTCGTGGCCGCGACCGGCTCGCCGCTCCGCTGGAACCAGACGTCCACGACACGGTTCGAGCCGGCCTCGGCTGGCCCGACGAGGACGAGAACGAGGCTCGTCGCGATGGCGAGTGCGAGCGCTCCGCGCAGAGTGCGTCCAGATCGGTCCCGTCCGGTCATTCGTTCCGGCATCGGCAGCAGGGCGCCGGTGCTCAAGTCGTATTGACACGAGGCTCAAGCCCGGTCGCCGGAGAACCGATCAAGAAGGCGGAGACCTGCTTGTGACCCTGCCCACGAACAGCCCTTCTGCGCCGCAGGAGCCTCCGGTCGACGCCACCTCGGACGTGGTCGAGTCCTACCGAAAGCTCGCCGACGTGTTCCACGAGGTGCTGTCCGAGCAGAGCCTGGACGAGTTGCTGCAACGGATCGCGACGACACTCGCCGAGCTCGTCCCACACGACGACATCACGTTCTACGAAGCCGACGAGAGCACCCACACGCTGCGCGCCGTGTTCGCGTGCGGCGCCGACTCCGGAGCGGTACTCGCCGACGAGCCGTTCTCCTTCGGGGTCGGGATCAGCGGCTGGGCAGCAGAGCATCGTGAGCCTGTGCTCGCCAATCGCGCCGAGCTCGACCCGCGCGTTCGCTGGGTCGCGGACACGGAGCCCGACCCCGAGTCGCTGATCGTCGTCCCGCTCGTCGCCCGCGGGAGCCTCAAGGGGACGCTGAACATCTATCGCGTCGGCCTGCAGGAGTTCAGGATGGACGAGTTCGACCTCGTGGTTCGCTTCGGCGACGCCGCGGCGCTCGCGATCGACAACGCGCACATCCGCGCCTCACTCGAGCTCCAGGCGCAGACCGACCCGCTGACCGGACTCTGGAACCATCGCTCGTTTCACGAGCGGCTGCGCACCGCGCTCGTGCGCTCCTCGGGAGCGCACGGCGGCCGTGTCTCGGTCGTGATGCTCGATCTCGACGACTTCAAGCGCGTCAACGACGTCTACGGGCACGCGACCGGCGATCAGGTGCTCGTCGAGATCGCGCAGATCCTCCGCGGGGTCGTGCGCTCGGAAGACGCGGTCTGTCGAATCGGCGGTGAGGAATTCGCGGTGATCGTGCCGCAGGTTTCCGCGGCAGACGCGCATCGGCTCGCCGAGCGGATCTCGGCGACTGTCGCGGAGACATCCTTCGAGACGGTCGGTGCGCTGAGCGTCTCGGTCGGAATCGCGTCGTGCCCGGAGCATGCGTCCAGCTCGCGTGAGCTCGTCGCCTGCGCGGATGTCGCGATGATGGCCGCGAAGACGCAGGGCAAAAGACGGGTGGTCGTGTTCAGCCATGAACCGGACCGCCGCGCTCGCGCCGAGACCGCCGGCCGTCCGGAGGAATTCCGCTCGATTGCCCACTTGAAGATGCTCCACGGCGTCTCCACGAAGCTGAGCCGGCTCAACGGCGTCGCAGAGATCGGCGCGACGATCGCGACGGAGTTGCGACAGCTGGTCGATTACCACAACTGCCGTGTCTTCGTCCGGGAAGGAAACGATCTCCGGCCTGTGGCGTTCCTCGGTGACCTCTCGGCCGAGGGTGTCGTCGCCCAGGTGCTCGCCACGAAGGTCGGTGAAGGGATCACCGGGCGGGTGGCGGCGACGGGAGAGCCGTTCCTCACGGGCGATGCGGCAAACTGCGGGATCGGCGTCCAGATTCCCGGTACGACCCGGATCGAGGAGTCGCTGCTCGCAGTGCCGCTGCGCTACGGCCCCGACGTGGTCGGCGTGATCGTCGTCTCCAAGCTCGGGCTCGACCAGTTCCAGCCGGACGAGCTGCGTCTCCTCGAGGTGATGGCCGGGCACGCCTCGATCGCACTGGTCAACGCACGGCTCTACGAGGCCGAGCGCCGCGAGGCCGAGAGCGCGAAGGCCCTGCTCGAGCTGTCGCGTGAGCTCTCCTCGAGCACCGAGCTCGAGTCCGTTGCCGCCCGGATCGCGGCAGGCGCCGCGCGCATCATGCGCGCGGAACGGGCTTCGGTCTGGCTGCCAGACGGTGCCACCGAAGAGATCGTCTGCAGCGCCAGCTGGAGCGCGGATCACTCGCAACCGTACTGGCGGGCCGGCGACCGGCTTCCTCGGTCGATCGGGCAGGTGCTGAGTACCGAAGCACAGCCGTTCGTGATCACGCGAGCCGAGCTGCTCCCATACGCCGAGGCGGCGCTCGCCGACGCAAGCTGCGGTGTGATGTCCTTCCCGGCTGGTGCGGGTCACGGAGCGGTCGCGGTGAGCCTCGCCGACGAGCCCTTCGACGAACGCCGGCGCGAGCTCCTGGTCGGGACCGCGGCTCAGGCGCGACTCGCGATCACGAACGCCCTCTCGTTCGAAGAGCTCGAGCGCACCTTTCTCTCGACGGTCGAGGCGCTGGCGAACGCTCTCGAGGCGAAGGACGAGTACACGTCGTCCGATGCACGCTGGATCGGCGATCTCGCGTTACGCATCGGCGAGGAGCTCGGCCTCGGTCCCAGTGAGCTGAAGCGCGTCGAGCTCGGCGCGCTGTTCCACGACATCGGCAAGATCGGGATCCCTGCATCGATCCTGTTGAAGCCGGGTCCGCTGACCAGCGACGAGCGTGCACTTGTCGAGAGTCATCCCGAGCTCGGTGAGCGGATCCTCGCCCCGATCGAGCAGCTTTCCGACGTGCGTCCGATCGTGCGGGCCTGCCACGAGCGCTACGACGGGACGGGCTATCCCGATCGACTGCAAGGAGACGAGATCCCTCTCGCGGCGCGCATCATCTCCGCCTGCGACGCCTTCCACGCGATGACCACCGATCGGCCGTATCGCCAGGCCTTGCCGACGGTCGAGGCGTTTCGCCGGCTGCAGGCGGGCTCGGGGTCGCAGTTCGACCCGGACGTCGTCTCCGTCTGCCTCCGCGTACTCGCCGAGCGCGCGGCGGCAGCCGATCCGCCTGGTCAGGCCGCCGTGGGGTGAGTCCGTCGCGCCGCAGGCGAAGTCTAGGGTCGGTCCCCGGGGCAGACCCCGTCGTCGTTCTTCGTTGTTCCGGCGCTGTGATCGCGGCCGAAGGGCGATTCATTCGCCCGAGAGGCCACGTCAATGCTGAATCCACACCAGCGTGAAGACGGGGGCCGGTGGGGGACACATGGTTTCCCCCACGTTCTAAGCGATGCGGCGCAGGAGCATCAGCGAGCGCCCGGTGACGTCGACCTGGCTGCGAGCGCGATGCTCTCGCGAACCCGGCCCGAGCTCCGGCTGGGCGGTACAGAGCTCGTGCGTCCAGCGCCGACCGAACCGAGCGGGCAGCAGCGTGAAGCAGACCGGGTCGCGCCAGGCGTTGAAGAGCACGACGAACGAGTCGTCGAGCACGCGCTGTCCGTCGCCTCCCAGCGTCGAGAGCTCCTGGCCGTTGAGGAACACGCCGAGCGCGAAGGAGTCACCGCGCTCCCAGTCGCCTTTCCCCATCCGCCGGCCGTCGCTGCGGAACCACCAGACGTCGGGAGCACCGGAGCCCAGGCGCTCCTCGCCGGTGAGGAAGTCGGGGCGGCGGAAGACGGGGTGAGCGCGCCGCAACGCGATCAGCCGCTGCGTGAACCCCCGCAAAGCCGCGCCGCGCTCGTCGAGCGCCCAGTCGAGCCACGAAACCTCGTTGTCCTGGCAGTAGGCGTTGTTGTTCCCACCCTGCGTCCGACGCTGCTCGTCTCCCGCGAGCAGCATCGGTGCGCCCTGCGACAGGAGCAGAGTCGCGAGGAAGTTCCGGATCTGGCGGTCGCGCAGAGCATTGACCTCAGGGTCGTCGGTCTCACCCTCGACCCCGCAGTTCCAGCTCCGGTTGTCCTCTGTCCCGTCACGGTTCTCCTCCCCGTTCGCCTCGTTGTGCCGTTCCTCGTAGGAGACGAGGTCGCGCAAGGTGAAGCCGTCGTGACACGTGACGTAGTTGATCGACGCAAAGGGCCGGCGGCCGTCGTGCTGGTAGAGATCGCTCGACCCGGTGAAGCGCCGGGCGAACGCGGCGACTGCGGTGTGCCCGCGCCAGAAGTCACGGATCGTGTCCCGGTACATCCCGTTCCACTCGGTCCAGAGCACCGGGAAGTTGCCGACCTGGTAGCCGCCGGGCCCCACGTCCCACGGCTCGGCGATCAGCTTCACCTGCGAGAGGATCGGATCCTGGTGGATCACGTCGAAGAACGACGACAGCCGGTCGACGTCGTAGAACTCGCGCGCGAGCGCCGAGGCGAGGTCGAAGCGGAACCCATCGACGCGGCACTCGATCGCGAAGTAGCGGAGCGAGTCCATGATCAGGCGCAATACCGATGGGTGCAGCGGATTCAACGAGTTTCCCGTCCCGGTGAAGTCGACGTAACGACGCGGGTCGCCCGGATCGGTGCGGTAGTAGGCGAGGTTGTCGACACCCTTGAACGCGAGCGTCGGGCCGAGCGCGCTGCCCTCGGCGGTGTGGTTGTAGACGACGTCGAGGATCACCTCGATGCCCGCTCGGTGCAGCGCCTTGACCATCCCCTTGAACTCCCGCACCTGCTCGCCGCTCGTGCCGGTCGCCGCGTAGCCCGCGTGGGGTGCGAGGAAGCCGATGGTCGAGTACCCCCAGTAGTTCGTGAGCCCCCGCTCGACGAGCACGTGCTCGTCGGCGACATGGTGGACGGGGAGCAGCTCGACCGCGGTCACCCCGAGCCCGGTCAGGTAGTCGATCGCGGCCGCGGAGGCGAGCCCGGCATAGGTGCCGCGCAGATCGTCGCGCACACCGGGCAGCCGCTGGGTGAAGCCCTTCACGTGTAGCTCGTAGATCACCGTCTCGGCCCAGGGCCGCCGAGGGGGCCCGTCGTCCTCCCAGTCGAAGGTCTGATCGACGACGATGCACTTGGGGATCGCCGCGGCCGAGTCGGCGTCGTCGCGCTCCTCCGTGCCCGGGCGGTATGCGAGCGTCCGCGCCTCGGCGAACCGGATCGGCCCGTCGATCGCCTTGGCGTACGGGTCGATCAGGAGCTTCGCCGCGTTGAAGCGATGGCCGCGCCCGGGCTCCCACGGGCCGGCGACGCGGTATCCGTACCGCTGGCCCGGGCCGACACCCGGCAGGTACCCGTGCCAGTTGAACGCGGTGCGCTCGCGGAGCGAGACACGCTGCTCACGGTCGGCCTCGTCGAAGAGGCAGAGCTCGACGCCCGTCGCGTGCTCCGAGAAGAGTGAGAAGTTCGTGCCCAGGCCGTCCCACGTCGGACCGAGCGGAAACGGGTCGCCGGGCCGCACCTCCACGCCTGCCCACCCTAGCGGCGGGCGTGGACGAGTTTCGCCTGTGACCCGCAATCACAGCTCCGTGCGGCCCACGGTGCAACCCTGTCCCGCGTCTCGGGCGTACTTGACAGGCGCTCGGCAGGGCCGAGACACTCGAGCTCTTGTCGGCAGACGTGCCGCCGCGGCGGCCAGGAATCCGAGCCGGCTTTGGGCCGGTGATTCACGCTGCGGCGGCTGCGGCGGTCGCGAGCGCCGTCACCGCGCTCGTTCGAGCGTATCGGGCCGACCTGTCGAACCCGCTCCGCGAGCACGTGCTCCGGTTTACGCCCACCCGCGCGCTCGAAACGGGCGTGCTCGTGGCTCTCGCGAGTGGTGCGTTGATGCTTGCATCGAGGTCGCACCGAGCGAGGGTGCCGCTTGGCCGCTGCCGGGCCACGACGCTTCGCGGGCTACAGACCCTTGGGCAGGTCCCGACCGTGATCGGACTGACCGCGATCGTTGCCCTCGCAGCGGGCTTCAGAGTCCTGCTTGTGCAGGCGGCGACCGAGCCGCGGGTTCTTGGCGACGAACTCGTGTTCAGCGGCATAGCGAAGGGTTTCGCAACCCACGGGGGACCGCTCCTCCGCGGGGAGTTGGAGATCGGTCACAGTGTCCTGTACCCCCTGCTGCTCAGTCCCGCGTACGGCCTCGCCGCAGACGGCGCGTCCGCCTACGCCGCTGCCAAGACGATCAACGCGATCGCGATCTCACTCGCGGCGGTTCCGAGCTACATGCTGGCCCGGCGACTCGCGTCACGGGGCTGGAGCTTCGGCGTCGCCGCTCTCGTCGCGTTCGAGCCGTGGACCGCGTACGCGTCGCTGACGATGACCGAGTCGCTCTTTCTGCCCGTGTTCTCGGTGTTCGCGCTGACTCTCGTCCGGATGCTCGAACGACCGACCGCTTCCCGTCAGCTGATCGTGTTGGCCATGCTCGCGCTGGTCGTCGGCGTCCGACCGCAGGGGCTCGTGCTGGCAGGGAGTGTCGTCGTTGCGATCGTGCTCTGTGGACGACTGCAGGGCTCGCTGCGCCGCGTGGCGAGGGCGTACGCACTCGTCCTCGGCGGCCTGGGCCTCACGCTCCTCGTCGGAGTCGCCGCGGTGTCGGCCGGATTGCCCGTGCCCGCGGGCTCGTCGACCGCGCTCGTCCGGGCGTACAACCCGTTTCAGGTGGTCAAGTGGGCGGTCTGGAACATCGCCGTGTACCAACTCGCGTTCGGCGTCGTCGCACTGTCGGCGTTCCCGATCGCGGTACGTGGACTGATTCGTCGATCCGCGTCGGCAGGGGAGCAGGCGATCGGAATCACCGCCGCAACGCTTGCCGCCGGTCTACTCCTGTCGGTCGCCGTCGTCTCTGCGAGCCCTTCGGGGCTCGGGATCCTCCACGAGCGGAGCATGTTCTACGCGACGCCGCTCGTGCTGGTCTGCCTGGCCCATTGGCTGTCACGAGGCTTGCCACGACCACGCGGTCTGACGCTCGTCTCAGCCGTCGTCGCGGTCGGCATGGTCGCCGCCCTTCCCACCGGTGTCGTCCTGAGGACGAACAACGTCGATAGCCCGACGGCAGCGTGGCTTGCGTCGTTGCACGGATCGACAGCGAGCATTCCGCTCCAGGTGTGGACGGTCGGGGTCGCAGCAGCCGCCGGCGCGATCCTGCTACTCGCTCGCAGCGCGTTCGCTCCGGTCGTTGCGCTCGTGCTCGCCTTCTCAGCGGGTGTCGGCGGCCTGGACTACTCGGGCCCGTTCAGCCGGGCTCAGATGGATCGCCTCGCGTGGGTCGACCACGCCCTACCGGCCGGCGCGTCCGCGACGATCGTCCACCTCGGGTTGACACGTCCCGATCAGCCGTGCGCGGAGGCGACCGGCTACGAGCAGCAGGGACTCGTCGTCTGGACGGAGTTCTTCAACACCCGCGTCGATCGCGTCATGCACATCGACGAACGCGTCGAGCGCGACAATCTCGACTCTCCTCGGCTCACTGTCGAGAGCGGTGGCGTCGTCCACCGCGACGGTCGGCCCTTCGAAACCGGTTTCGCAATCCTCGATTCGCGGCAGCCGGTCGTAGGGCGGCAACTTGCACGACTCGACCTCGGCTCGCTCGACTCGCAGTACCAGGAGGGCGCCTCGCTGTCGCTCTGGGCGGTCGAGCCTCCGCTCCGGTTCCTGGCCCACGCCCAGCCGCTGCCACCCCGGGCGAACGGAGGCGAGTGTTGAGTCCTATCAGCGCTCGAGCACGCGCCGATGCCCGTGCCCGGGCAGCACGTCACGCCACACGCCCGGCAGCGTGAGCTGCGGCAGCTTGCCGCGCAGCGCCAGCGCGACAGCGATCTGCCCGCCGCGAACGTAGCCGATCGCGTGGGGGCCGAGCTCGAGTGGCTCGTAGTCCCCGGCGAAC
>JBPCLB010000071.1:0-3237 GCA_051003695.1 Gaiella sp.
ACCTCGACCTTCACGCGTTCACCTCCACCCTGCCGCCCGCGACTCTCACCGGAAAGACCCTGACCGGCTGCTCGGCCGGCCCCTCGAGCGGCTCGCCGGTCTCGAGGTCGAACAGGGCTCCGTGGCAGGCACAGCGAATCGCGGCGCCCTCGACCCACCCGTCGGCAAGAGGACATTCGGCGTGCGTGCACCACGCCTCGAGCGCATGCCAGCGACCGGCCGCATTGACGACCACGACGGTTGTCTCCCCCACCGTCGCGCCGACCACGTCTCGTCCGCGAGGACCGCGGAGGTGACATCGACCCAGGTCACGTGTGCCAACGGACGTAGAGCTCCTGCGGTGCGCGGAACTCCCAGCCACGGAAGACCGGCGGCCGCTCCGCATCGAGACGAAGCTCCGGCAGCCGTTCGAACAGGCGTTGGATCGCAATCCGCAGCTGCACGCGCGAGAAGTGATGGCCCGAGCAGAAATGCGACCCGAATCCGAACGCAGCGTGGTTTCGCCGCGGACGGAAGAGGTCGAACTCGTCGGCGGTCTCACCCCAGATCGCCCGGTCCCGGTTCGCCGATGAGACGAGCGCGCCGAGATTCGCCCCGGCAGGAAGGCCGACGCCGCACAACGTCGTCTCGAGTTCCGCGCGCCGTGTCTGCGTACCGATCGGCGAGACCCACCGCAGCCCCTCCTCGACGGCGTCCCTCACGAGGCCGGCGGGGTCGGAGGCCAGCGCTCCGGCCTGGCCGGACTCCAGGAGCCCGACGACAGTCGAGCCACCGGCGTGGCCCGGTTCCTGCATCCCGCCGAGCAGGATCACCTTGAGCGTCGGCAGAATCGCGGCGATGCGCTCGTCGAGCGTGCCGTCGGCCTGTTCGAGCATCGTCGAGATCGTCGAGGCGTCCGGCTCGGCGTCGACTCGCTCGAAGACCGGGGCGAGCGCACGGTCGATCTCCGCTCCCGTCGCCTCCGAGATCGCCCATTTCTGCGGATCGTCCTCGAAGTTCGTCGCGCCCTGGGCCAGTCCGTGGAACCACCGTCGCAGCGTGTCGCCGTCGAGCTCCCCGAGCCCGAGCACCCGGCCGAGCCCGAGCACGGAAACGGGCTCGAAGAACTCGCTCATCAGCTCCGCCTCACCGTTGCCCTCGATCCGGTCGAGGATCTCGCCGACGAGCGGTTCGATCAACGCAGGCGTACTCGCCTCGACGACGCGTGGCCGGAGCGACGGATCGAGCATGCCGCGGAGCTTTCGCTGTGGCTCGCCGTCGGCGACGAGAATGCTCGTGCCGCCCATCGTCCTGCGGAGCGGCGAGGGCTCGACCGCAGACGAATAGAGCGTCGGGTTCGTCGCTGCCTGCTCGACTCCCTCCCACGTCGTCACGAACCAGAGCCCGACGGCTGGCACCAGGCAAACGGGCGCCTCGGCCCGCAGCCGGGCGTAGATCGGGTACGGGTCGCGATCGAGCTCCTCGACCGTGATCGACGCGGCAAAGTCGGCGATCGAGCTCAAGCCGTCGTGCCGTCGAGGATCTGCAGCGTCTTCAGATCGGAGTAGAAATCGAGCGCGTAGTCGCCACCCTCCCGTCCGATCCCCGAGCTGCCGATGCCGCCGAACGGCGCTGTGAGGTCGCGCACGAGGAACGTGTTGACCCACACCGTGCCGGCCCGGACGGACCGCCCGACGCGCTCGGCGCGCTCCTCCGAACCCGTGTAGACGATGCCCGAGAGACCGTAACGGGTCGAGTTCGCAAGTCGCACGGCCTGCTCCTCGTCGACGAAGGACTGATACGTCAGTACCGGACCGAAGACCTCTCGCTGGACGATCTCGCTCTCGTTCGAGCACGGCAGGACGAGAGTCGGCTCGTAGAAGAGTGGCCCGATGTCGTTCCGCCTCCTCCCTCCGCGGACGATCACGTCCCCGTTCACGCGCGCGCGTTCGACGAACCCCTCGACGCGAGCGAGATGCTCCGGGTGGATCAGCGGCGAGATGGTGGTCGCGTCGTCGCGTGGATCGCCGAGCACGTGCTGATCGACGAATCCGTGGAACAGCTCGAGGAACTGGTCGCCGACGGATTCCTCGACGAGCAACCGCGTGCCGGCCAGGCAGACCTGTCCCCCGTCGTCGTATTGACCGGCCGCCTTGCGCGCGGCCGCTTCGAGATCGGCGTCGCCGAACACGACGAATGGGCCCTTGCCGCCCAGCTCACCGGTGAACGGGACGATGCTGCGCGCGGCCGCGGTGCCGATGTGGACGGCGGTCTCGGGTGAGCCGGTGAAGGAGATCCGGCGGACACCCTGATGGCGGGTCAGCGCCGCGCCGACCTCCTCGCCGATTCCCTGGACGACGTTGAAGACTCCCGGTGGCAAGCCCGCTTCGTGCACGAGGTCGCACAGCAGAGAGCACGAGAGCGGTGACCACTCGGCCGGCTTCAAGATCACCGTGCAGCCGGCAGCCAACGCGGGCGCCGTCTTCCAGGTCGAGAGCATGAAGGGCGCGTTCCACGGAGTGATCACGACAGCCGGCCCACTCGGCATCCGAAGCACGCGGTTGCGCGTCCCGTTCGACTCCCAGACACGCTCCTCGTAGGCGACCGCGAGGTCGGCATAGGAACGGAAGTTGCGTGCCCCACGGGCGATCACGCGCACCTGCAACGACCGCAGCAGCATCGCCATGTCGGCGCACTCGACCGCTGCGAGACGATCGCTGTTGGCATCGACGAGATCCGCGAGCCGGTGCATGAGCTCCGCTCGTCGATGCACACCGAGCGCGGCCCAGCCTGGGAATGCCTCGGTTGCGGCGGCGACGGCAAGCTCGGCCTCCCGGTCTCCCCCACGCGCGACCTCGGCGATCGGCTGCGCGTCGAGCGGCGAACGATCTGTGAAGGTCGTCTCACTCGCGACGCGCTCACCGCCGATGAAGTGCTCGGTCGAGACGTCGACGCCCGCAACACTCACACGGCTCAGCTCGACACCTCGCCGAACGCGACTTTGTGTTGATTCAACACAAGCGGCTCCTCGACCTTCATCCGCGCAGATCCCGCACGGTCTCGAGGTCGTCGACCGTATAGCCGAAGCTGAACCTGTAGCCGCGGCCGATCCTGATCGGCGCGAGCGCATCGATCTCCTCGTGGTCGGCCCCGAAGAGCTCGAGTGTCGCCGCGCCCTCCCACACCTCCGAGCTCGCGCGAGCTCGGGGGACGGGGCGGACGAGGGCGGGTAATGGCGGGTGGTTGTGGCGTCCGGGG
>JBPCLB010000072.1:0-15410 GCA_051003695.1 Gaiella sp.
GGCGATCATCCGCTCGTAGCGCCCGCCGTGGAAGAGCAGCGGTTGACCCTCGCCGTGGTGGGCGTACTCGACCTGGCCGAGGAAGAGCGAGTGGTCGCCGCCCCAGTACGACCGAACAACGCGCGCAACCACGTGGGCGAGTGCGCCGTCGACGAGCGGCGTCTCGTGCAGGACGCTGAACGTGGGCTCGGGGTCTTCGGCGACCGCGCGGCGGGCGAACCGGTCGGAGAGGCCGGCCTGCTCGGCGGAGAGCACGTTCACCCCGAACCGCATGCCCTCGTGGAGCATCGAGCACAGGCGCGCCCGACGGTCGAGTGAGATCAGGACGAGCGGTGGGGAAAGGGAGACGGACATGAACGCATTGGCGGTCATGCCGTGCACCTGGTCGGCGTTGAGCGTCGTCAGCACCGTGACGCCCGTTGCGAACATCCCCATCGTCCGGCGAAAGGCGATCGCCGGGTCTCCCTCGAGCTCGCCGACGTCGAGCGCGCGTGCCTCCGGTAGATCGTCGAATGACGTCCCGCCGGATAGACCCGCGCCGACGGTGAGTGGAACGTCGAACTCCTCCGGCAGTGCGCTCATAGGCGTGATTCTTTCAGGCAGCGCCTCACGGCGTATTGCATGTGCCTCACATGCTAAGCTGTGGAGCACATGGGGATGATCCAGATCCGGAACGTTCCCGACGACATCCACCGGGCGCTCAAGGCGCGCGCCGCCTCGATGGGTCTCTCGTTGTCGGAGTACCTGAACCACGAGCTGGGCATGCTCGCGGCGTTGCCGCCGGTCGAAGAGGTCACGCGACGTATTCGAGCAGCGGGGCCGGTGTCCGACGGGTTCAGTGGCGCCGACGTCATCCGGGAGTTGAGAGGACCGCTGCCGGACAACGCGTGATCGTCCTCGATAGCTCAGCCGCAATCGACTATCTGCTGGAGGTCCCGACTGGGCGCTTCGTGGCGGAGCAGCTGGAGCAGCACCGACTAGCAGTCGCTCCCCATCTGCTCGATGCCGAGGTCGTGTCCGGGCTGCGCCGAGGGGTTTCGGCCGGCCTCGTCACCGAAGCGCGCGCGATCGTCGCGCTTGCACATCTCGCAGCACTTCGGATCGTCCGCTTTCCGCTACTCCGCTACGTGCCGCGCGTCTGGGAGTTGAGGCACACCGTAACGGCACCCGATGCGTTCTTCGTCGCACTCGCGGAGGAGAGCGGGCTTCCGCTCGTGACGACCGACCTTCGTCTCGCGCGTTCCCGTGGTCACCACGCTGAGATCCTCAGTCCATGAACGCTCGCCTCCGGCTCGCGGTGTGGGGGAAACCATGTTTCCCCGACGTGCCCCCTTCTTCGCAGTTCGTGCTTTCGACCGTCGCGAGCCCTCCCGGCCGAGTGAATCGGCCTTCGGGCACGGCAGCAGCGAGAATCACGCAGAGCTAGCAGATGAGTTTCACTCTCCAGGCGACCGACGGCGCCGCGCGCGCCGGTGTGATCGCGACCGCTCACGGTGAGATCCGCACACCCGCGTTCATGCCGGTCGGCACGAAGGCGGCGGTCAAGACGCTCGACCCCGACGAGGTGCGTGCCCTCGGCGCGGAGGTGATCCTCGGGAACACGTACCACCTCCGCTTCAAGCCCGGCGTGGACGTGATCGAGGAGCTCGGGGGCCTGCATGCCTTTTCCGGCTGGACGGGGCCGATTCTCACGGACTCGGGCGGCTTCCAGGTGTTCTCGCTCCGGAACACGCTGCTCGCGGTCGACGACGACGGCGTCACCTTCCGCTCCGTGTACGACGGTGCGCCCGAGCGGTTCACCCCTGAGGGTGTGGCCGAGCTCCAGCGTCGGCTCGGCTCGGACATTGCGATGTGTCTCGACATCTGTCCCCCCGCCGACGCTGGTCGTGCGGAGCACGAGGAGGCCGTGCGACGAACGCATGTCTGGGCCGAGCGACAGGTCGACGAACCGCGTGCCGCCGGGCAGCTCCGCTTCGGGATCGCCCAGGGCGGCACCGACCGTGAGCTCCGGGAGCAGTCGATCGCCGGTCTCCTCGAGCTCCCGTTCGACGGGTACGCGCTCGGCGGGCTCGCGGTGGGTGAGAGCCGGGTGGAGATGTTCGACGCAGTCGGCTGGGCGGCGCCGCTCCTTCCGTCCGACCGTCCTCGGTATTTCATGGGGCTCGGCGACGCGGAGGGAATCCTCGAGGTGATCGCACGCGGAATCGACATCTTCGACTGCGTGCTGCCGACGCGGACGGCGCGCACGGGCTCGGCTCTGACTGCGCTGGGCCGCCTCAACCTCCGCAACGCGCAATACGCACGCGACTCGAGACCACTCGAGGCCGGATGTGAATGCCCCGCGTGCACCCGGTTCTCACGCGCGTTCGTCCGGCACCTCGTGAATCAACGAGAGGTCCTCGGTCTGCGACTGCTCTCACTGCATAATCTGTGGTTCACACTGCGACTCACCACGGGTGCGCGGCGGGCGATCGAGCAGGGGACGTTCTCGAGATATCGCGAGACGGCTCTGACCCGGCTCGCCGGCGGCTCGGAGGAGGAACCTTGGCCCAGCTGATCATTCTCATCGCCATGTTCGCGTTGCTGTGGGCGTTGCTGATCCGCCCGCAGCGCGCGCGTCAGCAGAAGCAACAACGGCTGCTCTCGTCGATCGACCCGGGCGACGAGATCCTCACGGTCGGCGGTCTGTACGGGATCGTGCGGGAGATCGATGACGAGGACGACCTCATCGTCGAGATCGCCGAAGGGATCCAGGTGCGGATCGCGCGACGTTCGGTCGGCGGCGTCGTCAAGCCGGACGAGGACGACGAGGACGACGACGTCGAAGGGGAAGCTGCTCTCGAGGGCGAAGATGGACCGGACGTGAGGGATTCACAGGATCTGGCGAGCACCGAGGCTCCCGAGAGCGCCGGATCGCCGGGCCGCCGCTAACCTGAGCAGCCCGCAATGACCCGCCGCGCAGCAACCATCGTCGTCGCGCTCGTCGTGGCGGCCCTGATCGGGGTGGGGTTGCTCGCGATCCCGGGCTCGCCGCTCGAGCAGCGTCCGACACTCGGACTCGACCTGCAGGGCGGCCTCGAGGTGACCCTGAAAGCGGTGCCTCCGCCGGATCGTGAGCTGACCGACGACGACCTCGATCGGTCGGTCGAGATCATGAGAGACCGGGTCGACCGGCTCGGGGTGGCGGAGCCGGAGATCCGGACGCAGGGAGCCGACCAGATCACGATCCAGCTGCCCGGCATCGACAACCCCGAAGCGGCGGCGGAGATCATCGGGAAGACCGCGCGTCTCGAGCTGTACGACCTCGAGACGTCCCTCGTACCGCCGTCGGTCGACGCGACGGGCAACCCACGCCCGTACGACCGGCTCTACGACATGCTCGCGCGGGTCCAGTCGCTCGTCGACGACGAGACGAACGCGTACTACGTCTTCAACGGCAAGAAGCGACTCGTGGTCGGTCCCAAGTCCACGCGAAAGGCTGCGCTGAGCAAGTGGAAAGGCGAGCTGCCGAAGACCCATCGGTTGTTCGGCGTGCCCTCGTCGACCGTCGTCGTGTCGTGTGGCCCGAATGCGGTCGTCTGCCCCAACGCAGCGGGGACGCAGCGCTCGTTCTATCTCTTCGAGTTCGATCCGCCCGAGGTTCCACAGATGACGGGTGATGATCTCGAGCTCGATGGCACCCGCGCCGACTTCGACGCGTCGCCCGGCGGGGGCGGGTCACCGATCGTGCTGATGCAGTTCACGGACGCGGGTTCCGACAAGTTCGAGGACATCACCCGGGCCGAGTGGCTTCGCGGCCGGCTCCGTGATGCTCCTCAGCATTTCGCGATCGTGCTCGACCGCGAGATCAGGACGTTCCCGCAGATCGACTACACCGACCGCAGCCTCTCGGGCGGAATCGGCGGCGGTAGCGCCCAGATCACCGGGCTCGAGTCGCTGCAGGAGGCGAAGGACATCGCACTCGTGCTCCAGACCGGCGCGCTGCCGGTCGAGTTCCGCACGCTCGACTCGACGGCGATCTCGGCGACGCTCGGCAAGGACTCGCTCGAGGAGGCGAAGATCGCGGCCGTCGTCGGCCTGCTGGTCGTCGCGCTCTTCCTGCTCCTCTTCTACCGCTTCCTGGGGCTCGTCGCCGTCATCGGGCTCGGCATCTACGCCGCCTTTCTCTACGCGGCGATTCTGCTCTTCAACGTGACGCTGACGCTGCCGGGAATCGCCGGGCTCGTGCTCACCCTCGGTGTCGCGGCCGACGCGAACATCGTCATCTTCGAACGGATCAAGGAAGAGGTGCGCGCCGGGCGATCCGTGCGCGCCGCGATCTCGACGGGCTACTCGAAGGGATTTGCCACGATCGTCGACGCGAACGTGGTCACGGCGATTACGGCGATGGTGCTCTTCGCGGTCGCGACGTCGAGCGTCCGTGGTTTCGCGCTGATGCTGCTCGTCGGTACCGGGATCTCGATGCTCACCGCGGTGCTCGCGACGCGCGCGTTGCTCGCCGTGCTGGCGGGGCTACGCATGCTCGACAGCCCGCGCTTCGTCGGCGCGGCGGGCGGCGGGATTCCGCGCTGGCTCAAGGCGGACTACATCGGTCGGCGGAACCTCTGGTTCGGGCTCTCTGCGGCCGTGCTCGTGATCTCGATCGGCGCGATCGGGATCAAGCACCTCAACCTCGGAATCGACTTCAAGGGTGGAACGCAGATCGTCTTCACCACGCCGCAGCCCGTCGCGATCGAGACGGTTCGCGCCGAGGCCGAGTCGATAGGCGAGGGAGGCGCGCAGATCCAGGGCAAAGGTGTCTCCGTGAGCGACCGCTACCAGAGCTTCCAAATCCGGACCCGATCGCTCTCGATCGAGGAAGCCCGAACGCTGCAATCGGATCTCGCGGGCGCGGTCGACGCCGAGTCGTTCGGGACGAAGAACGTGTCGGCGAGCTTCGGCCGACAGATCGCGAACTCGGCGATCCTCGCGATCGTCGTCTCGCTGCTGCTGATCGTCGGGTACATCTCGCTGCGCTTCCAGTGGAAGTTCGCACTCCCGGTTCTGATCGCGCTCGCGCACGACGTGCTGATCACGATCGGGATCTACGCGCTGCTCGGACGCGAGGTGACGACCGCGACCGTCGCGGCCGTGCTGACGGTGCTCGGATACTCGATCTACGACACGATCATCATCTTCGACCGGATCCGCGAGAACATCCCCCTGATGAAGAAGGCATCGTTTCGGGTGATCGGCAACGTCTCGCTGTGGGAGACGATCCCGCGCTCGCTCGCGACCACCTTCATCACGCTGCTGCCGATCGCGTCGCTCTTCGTCTTCGGCGGCGACACGCTGAAGGACTTCGCGTTCGCGCTGCTCGTCGGGATCGGCGCGGGTGCGTATTCATCGATCTTCGTCGCCGCGCCGCTGCTCGCGATGTTCAAGCAGCGCGAGCCCGAGTACGCGCGCCGACGCGACGACCTCGGCGTGCTCGCAGAGGAGCAGTCGGTCGGCGGCGCGCTCGTCGGCGGCAGCTCGGCCCCGGTGGCCTCACCGCTGGGGACTGTGGCTCCGACCCCCGCACCTGCCGGCCCGGTTTCCGCGAACGAGCTCGGGGGTGCGGCGCCCGTGCCCGCCGGTGCCGCTCCCGCGAAGGAGATTCCGGCGGCGAGCGCCGCGCGCGAGCGGCGTCGCCAGCGGCGGTCGAGCCGGCCGCACGGCAGGAATCGGTAGGACGGCGCTCGGGGACTCGGTCGTCGGGCGCGGTCGAGCACGTCTCGCCGGCGGGAGGCAAGAGATGCCGGCTGGGGAGCAACTGACACAGAATCGACACTGGTTCAGCCTTGACAGAATCGGTGTTTGACACCGGTGTAGTCGAAAACCGTGGCTGCCGCGAGCGAACTGCGGCGCTGCCCGTAGACTTCCGTCGTATGGACGAGCAGAACGGCGGCACCCGGCCTCGTCCCGTGTCCGAGCTTCTGCTCGCCGGGATCGGGTGGGCGAGCCTCGGCGCGGAGGCGGCCGACGAGCTCGTGGACGACCTCGCACGCCGCGTCGGCGTCGACACGACCACGATGCGGAATGCGGTTCGCGACCTCGGAGCGTCGTGGCGGGCCGAGGCGAGCCGCGTCGGTGTCCGACGCGATCAGGCAGTCGAGCGGGCGCTTGCGAAGACGGGTTTCGTGCGCAGCGAGGAGGTCGAGGATCTCGCGTTGCGGGTCGCGCAAATCGAGCATCGGCTGCGTCTGTTGGAGCGCGACACCCCCACGTAACGGGCGCAGTCATGACTGTCGGACACGGGCAGTGTCAGACACCGGTCTTGTCAAGGCTGAACCAGTGTCGATTCTGCGCCAATCGCTCCCCAGGCGACGCTGCCGCTCGCCTCGTGGTTTTCGTGCGCTCGTAGCACGCCTCGCGCAGCGTGAAGTTGCTGACACACTGGGACAGATGGCGGACACGTCGCAGCGGACGATCGGACGCTTGTCCGAGATCGGGCGGGTAACGACCCGGCACGGATTCGGCTACCTGCTCGATCGGCGCCGCTCCAACGACGACGACCACGATCCCGGTCGAGGCAGGCGCCTGAGGGAAATGCTCGACGAGCTCGGCCCGACCTTCGTCAAGTTCGGACAACTGCTGTCGACCCGACCTGACCTTGTTCCGCCGGACATCGTGGCAGAGCTGCGCAAGCTCCAGGACGACGTCACCCCGTTCCCCGTCGAGGCGGTCGAGCGGACGATCCAGGAGGAGCTCGGGCTCACGATCGAGCGAGCGTTCACCTCGTTCGACCCGACGCCGATCGCAGCCGCATCGATCGGACAAGTGCATCGGGCGACGCTGCCCAACGGGGCCGACGTCGTCGTCAAGGTCCAGCGGCCCTTCGCGCCCAGGCAAATCGAGTCCGACCTCAAGCTGATGCGCTCCGCCGCGCGCGTCGTGCGCGAGCGTGTCCGTCAGCTCGATTTCGTCGATACCGAAGAGGTGGTCGACGAGTTCGCGCGCTCGATCCGTCAGGAGCTCGACTACCACCAGGAGGCTCGCAACGCAGAGGCGTTCCGACGTAACTTCGCGAGCGACGATCGCGTCGCCGTGCCACGCGTCTGGTGGCAGTACACGACCGGCCGTGTGCTCACCCTGGAGCGTCTCCAAGGGGTTCACCTGCGCGATCTCCCGCTCGAGACGTGGAGCGACGAAGAGCGCCGAGAGCTCGCGTATCGGATGACCGACACGTGGATGACGATGATCTTCCGGCACGCCTTCTTCCATGGCGACCCCCATCCGGCGAACATCATGGCGCTCGACGACGGCCGCCTCGGTCTCGTCGACTTCGGTCTTGCCGGGCGGCTGACCGACGAGGACATGGCTCGGCTGACGCGGCTCTTCGTCGATGCCGCGACCGAGAACGTCGAAGCTCTGCCACGCAGGCTGAGTGAGCTCGGCGTCCGGTATCCGAAAGACCGGGAGGACGAGCTTCGAGCCCGGCTCGAGGAGCTGTACTACCGCTACTACGGAACTCGGCTCGCGGACATCGACCCGATCGAGGTGATCCGGGAGGGGCTCGACCTGATCTACTCGATGAGCCTTCGCCTCCCGACCCGATTCATCGTGCTCGACAAGGCGCTCGCAACGCTCGGCGCAGTGGCGATCGAGGTCTATCCCGACTTCAACGTGTTCGAGGTCGCCCGTCCCTACGCGCGTCGGCTGATGACCGAGCGGCTCTCGCCACGACGTCTCGCACTCCAGGCGCAGAGACAGGTGCGAGACATCTCGGGTGCGGCGGTCAGGATCCCGATCCAGGTCTCCGACGTGCTCGAGGAGCTACGCGACGGTGAGATGCAGATCAGGATCGCAAACCCGGGGATCGACGACCTGGCACATCACGTCGACGTCTCCGTCAACCGCATTGCCGTGGCGCTCGTGATCCTCGGGGGCCTCGTCGGGTCGTCGATGATCGGCGCATTGGCCGAAGACGGCCCTCATGTCTTCGGTCTCCACCTCGTGTCGGTGCTCGGCTTCCTGCTCTCCGGCGCGTTCGGCGTCTGGCTCCTCTGGGGTGTCGTCCGTTCGGGGCGACTGTGAGGTTGGATCGTCTACGAGCCGGTCAACGCACTCGCAGCGACTCGACCGCGCCGCTCACCGTGAGCCCGGGCTCCGGTCCGCCGGCGATCACCCAGACACGACCGGAGTGCGTGACGGCCCCGAGGCCGTGGCGGGGCGTGGGCAGATCGGGAAGCCGTGCCCAGCGGTCCGAACCGGGTCGCCAGGCCCACACCGCCGGATTCGTGCCGCCGGGGGCCTCACCGCCGACCGATACGATCCTGCCCGCGATCGCCGTGGCAGCCGTTCCGCCGCGCGTGTCGGGGAGCGCCGTCACGTCCGTCCAGCTTCCGCTTCGCGGGCTGTAGGACTGAACGGTCGAGACGTTCGTGTCGTAGCCCGCGAGTCTCCCGCCGAGCGCGTAGATCCGTCCCCCGAGCGCCGTCGCCGCAAGGTGCTCGCGCGGGGTGGGGCCTGGGAGCGACCGCCAGCGCCGCGTGCGAAGGTCGAGGACGAGCATCTTCTCGGCGAGCCCCGACTGTGTTCGGCCGCCCACGACCCAAACCCGTCCGTCCGAGGTCGCAGCCGCCGCCGCCGCTCCGCGCTCCTCGGGCGGCGCGGGCAGCCGACGCCAACGACGCCCGTCGTAGAGGAACGCCGCGCGGAGTGGTGCGCGGTCGGCTCCGTAGCCTCCGACGACAATCAGCCGGCCCCGCCATGAGGCCGCTGCCGCGTGGTCGACCGAGACGGGGAGATCGGGAAGACGTCGCCATCTGTCGGTCTCGGGGCTGTAGGCATCGACGCGCCGCGAGTTCGCTCCCGTGGCGAGAAACCCGCCGACCACGACGATCTCCGCGCGGAGGGGTGCGGACGCGACCTCCGTCCGGGGCACCGGAATTGGCGTGCCGGCGGTCCACGCCGTCGTGAGCGCAACGGTCAGGGCAACAAGCGTCAACGTGCGGAGTTCTCAACAAGACGCATGTTGAGAAAGTGTCACACATTCGACTCGAAGTCGATCCAAAGGACATCTGGTGGAGGGGCTCCGCGCCCTCTAGCCTCGACCCCTAGTGCCACGCAACGCCGTCCTCCTCGCGGAGCAGGAGCCCGAGCATCGGGCCTATCTCGAGCGGCATCTGCGCGATGACGGATTCGACGTCGTCGAGGCGGGCTGGAACGCGCAGGCGCTCGATTTGCTCGAGCGTGTCTCGCCGGACGTAGTGATCACCGCCGAGCCCGAGCTCTGCCGGCGACTCCGTGCCGGAGAGCCTGGACGGACGTGGAATCGCAACGTCCCCGTGATCCTGCTCACCAACCCGACCGGCGATCCCGTCGACCGCGTCAGGGCGCTCGAGAGCGGCGCCGACGACGTCGTCGAGCGCCACCTGTACCTCGAGCTGCACGCGAGGCTCAGGGCACTGCTCCGTCGCGCGACGCTCGGTCAGTCGGATCTCGTCGAGGCTGGCGATGTCACCGTCGACCATCGTGCGCGGCAGGTCCGGGTGACCGGCCTACCGATCCACCTCTCGACCCGCGAATACGAGCTCGCTGCGAAGCTCGCGAGCGAACCCAGAAGGGTGTTCACGAAAGCCGAGCTCCTACGCGACATCTGGGGGATTCGCTCCGAGATCCGAACCCGAACGGTCGATTCGCACGCGTCGAGGCTGCGACGCAAGCTCGAGGCCGCCGGTGCGGAGCAGGTCGTGGTCAACGTCTGGGGAGTTGGCTATCGGCTGCTCGAGTGAGCGGTCAGAGCAGCACACCCTCGAAGCGCAGCAGCCGCTCCTTGAGGTCGAGACCCCCGGCGTATCCGGTGAGGCTTCCGTTCGAGCCCACGATTCGATGACAGGGCAGCACGATCGGGATCGGATTGCGGTTCATGACCATCCCGACCGCCCGCGCAGCGGTCGGCCGACCGGCGCGACCGGCGAGCTCCCCGTACGTTGCGGTCGCGCCGAACGGAACGCGGGCAAGCTCGTCCAGCACGCGGACTGTGAACGGCGCCTGACCGCGCAGGTCGAGCGTCAGCGCGAACACGCGCCGCTTGCCGGCGAAGTACTCGTCGAGCTCGCGGCGTGCTGCGGCAACGGCTCGTGGCGCCCGCAGCACGGCGGGGCCGGCGACCCGTGCAAGCGACTCGAGCTCCTCCTGCGGGTCGCGTCGGGCTGTGAACGAGACGCGCAGCAAGCCGCGGTCGGTGACGGCGACGAGCAGCGGGCCGATCGGCGAGTCGACGACGTCGTAGCCGGCGTCGAGCAGCTCAGCGGCGACGGCGGCGTCGCGAAAGCGCCGATCGAGATCGGTGGGGACCGTCATGGATTCCTCCTTCGTAGGCGCCGGACACCGGACGACGCTGCCTGGCGCGCGGCATCCGCGCTCGAACCGAGTGCGTCGGCGATCTGGTCGTAGTCGAGGTCGTAGCCGTAACGGAGGACGACGGCGGCTCGCTCGGTCGGCGGCAGCGTGTCCGTCAGGAAGGCGAGCTCCTCGTAGGCGGGTCGGTCGTCGTTCGTGGGCAGCTCGGGAAGCTCGGACACGGGCTCCCCCGCGCGGCGGTTCGTGTCGATCGCGACGCGCGTTGCGATCGTGAAGACCCACGCGCGAAGATGCTCGCCGTGGCGCAGGCGGGCGTACGCGCGCAGCGCCCGAAGGAATGTCTCCTGGAAGGCGTCGTCCGAGCGGTCGCGGCCAAGCCTGCGTCGGAGGAACGCAAGCACCTCCTCGGCGTGCTCGGCATAGAACGACTCGAACGGCGGAATCCGCGTCACGGCCTGCATCATTCATAGAAACGCACGAGGTGCCCGCCGTGTGAGCCGCGTCTCGATCGGCCACGGCGATCGCGCCGAACCGGACTGGACGTCCTCTGTCGATGCGTCGAACGGGCAGACTGCACGCATGCGCGCTGCCGTTGTCGGGCATGTCGAATGGATCCGCTTCGCCCTCGTCGACCGTGTCCCGAGGCCCGGGGAGATCTGTCACTCGACCGACGAGTGGGAGGAGACGGGAGGTGGGGGCGCCGTCGCCGCGATCCAGCTCGCATTCCTCGCCGACGAGTCCCACCTGTTCACCGTGCTCGGCAACGACATCCTGGGGCAACGCGCGCGCACGGAGCTGGAAGCCCGCGGCGTGATCGTCCACGCAGTCGTCGCGGAGAGGCCGCAACGTTGGGCGTTCACCCACGTCGACCAGCTCGGCGAGCGGACGATCACGACGGTCGGCCCCAAGCTCCGTCCGCGCGGCCACGATGAGCGATTGCCGTGGCCCGACCTCGCCGGCATGGACGCCGTGTTCTTCGGAGCCGGTGACGTCGACGCGCTGCACGCGGCCCGGCGAGCCCCCGTGCTGACCGCGACCTCACGTGAGCTCGAGACGCTTCGACGCAGCGGCGTTGGGCTCGACGCACTGATCGGAAGCGGTGAGGACGAGAGCGAGCGCTACCGGCCCGGTGAGCTCGACCCTGCGCCGCGGCTCGTGGTGACGACTTCCGGCTCGCTCGGTGGTTGGTTACAGCCCGGAGGGCCGTTCACGGCCGCGTCTGTCCCGGGCGAGGTGATCGACACCTACGGCGCCGGCGACAGTTTCGCCGCCGGAATGACGTATGCGCTCGGTACGGGGCTCGACCCATCCGAGGCGGTCGCGTTCGCTGCTCGCTGTGGTGCGGGTGCACTCACCGGACGGGGCGTTGCCCCGCGGCACGTGGCATTGGTGTAGGCCTGCCGCCCGACCCCACGATCCGCTGACAGGCATCTGAAGCTCGTCGCACGGCTTCGTGACATGTCAGAATCGGCAATTGTGCCCGTTGATCCGTCGCTGCTCCCGTCCGTCGACGCGGACACCCTCCGGAACGCAACCGGTGCGTGGGCGACGGGCGTTGTCGTCGTCACAGCGACCCATCCCGACGGCCGGGATGCCGGTCTCGTGATGGTCAGCTTCGCGCCCGTCTCGCAGGATCCCCCGCTCGTCCTCTGGGGCGTCGATCGACGCTCGAGCAGCTTCGAGGTGTGGGTCGGCGCGCCCGGGTTCGTGCTGCACCTGCCCGCCGCGGATCAGGAGCCCCTCGCATGGCGGTTCGCACAGAAGGGGTCGGCGAAGTTCGACGGCATCACGTTTCGCCGCGGGGCCGTCGGCGCGCCGCTGCTCGACGGCGCCGCCACCGTGATCGAGTGTGCGCTCCACGCCGCTCACGACGGTGGCGATCACGTGATCCTCGTCGGTCGGATCGTCGCGACGAGCCTCACGGATCGCCAGCCGCTCGTGATGCATTCCGGCCGCATGCGCGGTCTACCTCCCGACCCGGAAAGGACCCCATGACCAAGTCGCTACTCGACGGTGCCGACCTCAAGCTCGGCCTCTTCTCGGCCAACTGCTCGTCAGGCATGGCCGTGACCACGGTCGAGGATCGCTGGCAGGCGACCTGGGACGACAACCTCAGGCTCGCCGAGCTCGCAGACCGTGTCGGGATCGACTTCATGCTGCCGATCGCCCGTTGGATCGGCTACGGCGGCTCGACCAACTTCCACGAGGGAGTCCTCGACCCGATCGCGCTTGCCGCGGCCCTGCTGGCGCGCACCGAGCGGATCTTCGTGTTCGCGACGATCCATACGGCGTTCAACCACCCGCTCGTCTCGGCCAAGGCGATGGCGACAGTCGACCAGGTCGGCAAGGGGCGAGCCGGGCTCAACATCGTCGCGGGATGGAACAAGCCCGAGTACGACGCAATGGGCGTCGACCTGCCGCAGGATCACGACGACCGCTACGCGTACGCCCAGGAGTGGTGGGAGATCGTCAGGCGGCTCTGGACAGAGCCGGGCCGCTACGACGTCGACGGGCGCTTCTGGCACCTGAAAGGCGCCGAGTCGATGCCGAAGCCCTATGACGGTCTCTTGCCGATCCTCAACGCCGGCTCGTCGACCCAGGGGCGCGACTTCGCCGCGCGGAACTCGAACGTCGTCTTCACGGTCGTGGGCGGCCCCGAGGATGGCGCCGGCGTCGTCGAGACCGTCAAGACGAACGCTCGCCGAACCTACGACCGCGAGGTCGGAGTCTTCACCCCGTCGTACTGCGTCTGCCGGCCGACCACGGAGGAAGCAGAGGAGTTCCACCGCTGGTACGCGGAGGAGCACGCCGACTGGGACGCGGTCGACAACCTGATGCGGCTCCAGGGTCTGCACTCGCAGTCGTTCACCCCGGAGATGCTCGCGATGTTCCGTGGCCGCTTCGCCGGTGGTCACGGCGTCTGCCCGCTGATCGGCACACCCGACGACGTCGCCGGCGAGATCAAGCGGTTCCACGATGCCGGGTTCGACGGGATGACGCTCAGCTTCGTCGACTACGTCGACGAGCTCGAGTACTTCGCGCAGGAGGTGCTGCCGCGGTTGGAGGCGCTGGGGGTGCGGCGGCCCCGGTAGTCGAGGGGTGGCCGAGCGGGTCAGACACGCGTGCCTGACCCTCCTCACGCACAGGTGGGCGTCGGATGGAGGATCCACGAAGCCGGTACCCGAGCGAAGCGCTCAGCGAGAGATGCGCACGACAAGCGAGCTGCGACCGGGGCGGCCCGTGAGGTCGATCGTCCCGCTCCCGGGCTCAAAGCGGACGGGACCGTCGCTTGCCTGGATCCCGGCGATTCGTTCCCCGAGCGGCAGCCGTAGTCTGAGCTTGACCGGCCGAGCCGGTGGGACATCGACGGTGACGCGGACCTGCGAGCCCGTACGCCTGATCGAGTAGGAGACGCGGCCGAAGCTGGTCGGTGCGTCCTCGACGCGGATCCTTCCACCGTCGCGGAGCCACGGCCGAGGCGTCGCGAAGGCGAGCTCGAGACCCCGTGGGGCTCCATCCGGCCCGCGGGTCTCGTGGACGAGCAGCAACCGCAGGTTCTCGAGCAGCGCGGCACCGGTGCCGCCGTTCGGCGGCAGGTACATCGCGCGATGGTGCGCACCATCGAGTGGTGCGACCGTTGCCGCCTCGCCGGAGACGTATGTCTCGGGCGTCATGGCCGCCGCCAGCGTCCCGTACAGGCCGAGCACGAGCTCGTCGGGTCGATCGTTGTCGGCCAGGAACCGCGCGAGCTCGAGACCATAGACCTGATCCGTTCCGGACACGGGATACCTCGGCGCGTCGTACAGCGTCGCTGCTCCGGCGCGCACGAGACCCAGCAGTCGCGATCCGTGACCAAGCAGGTACTCCAGTAGACCTCGCGCCTCGGAGCCACCGGGTCGAAAGAATCCGGACGCGAGCGCGTACGGGATCACGAGGTTCCAGTAGGACCCTTCGCGCGACGCGACGATCCGGTCGAACGGCTCGCCGCCGTCGAGGAGCGCCGCGGGGACGAAGATCGAGCCGTCGCTGAGGCGACGTTGCGAAGCACGGACTGCGGCTCGTAAAGCCGCCTCCAGGCGACTCGCGAGCGCAAGGGCGCGTGCGGCCAGGCGTGGATGCCCTGTCTCCGCCCACACACGGCTCATCGCGTGAAGTCCCTGCCAGACCACCGTTTGCCCGTGAAACCCGAGCACTTTCCGGGCGATGTCGGTCGAGTACTGCTCCCGGTCGAGCAGGCCGGTCGAGCCGGGGCGAAGAATCTGGTCTGCCAGGCGGTCGAGCGCCGCTTCGAGGTCGGGTCGTTCCTCCTCGACGAACGCACGGTCGCGCACGAGACGGTAGTGGGTCGCGCCAGCGAGGAGCCGGGCTCCCGCCCGCCAGTTCGTGTACCGCTCTGGGAGGCGCTTCAGGGTAAAGCGCAGAATCGCTTTCGAGGCATCGGCGAACCCGTACGAGACCATCACCTGCGCGGCACCAAGTGCCTCCGCGAACGAGAGCTCCTCGTAGGGGTTTCCGATGCTGTAGCGCCACGTGTGGATCAACTGCTGGATCAGGAGGTTGCGCTGCGCGTCGCGCACCCGCTCCTCGGGCACGACGAATGTCGTCCCCCGATCGAGCTCGGCGTTCCAGAAGCGTCTTACGGCGTCACGCGCCGCCGCGTAGCCGACCGTGTCGGCCCGCAGGTGAGTCGCCGACAGAGGTCGATGCACCCAGACGGCGGTGATCTCGCCACGCTGGCCCTGCGGGACGCCATAGCCAACCGCGGACCCTTCGAATCTGCCGCCCGCGCTGAACGCGAGTTGCGTCGCCTGCCCCGAGACCAGCCGGTCGTCGACCACGGCGAGCCCGCGTGGGGACGGGAGGAGACGCACACGCGCTCCGCCCCGCGCGTCTCGGGCATCCACCTCGAGTCGAACGAAGCTCGCGAGCGATTCGACCGACGCGATGCGACCGGCGAACGACTCCTGCCGGTAGCGGACGCCGTTCGCATCGACGTAGGAGGTTCGGAGAATCGGGAGGTAGCCCTCGGCGAGGCGCGCGGACCGAAGTCTCGCGAGGCAGGCGCCGTAGCGCTCGGAGCC
>JBPCLB010000073.1:0-4097 GCA_051003695.1 Gaiella sp.
GCCCGAGGTAGGTGTTGACGAGCTTCGTCAGCTCGCGCCACTCCTCGATCACCGGCACCAGTGGATGCTCGGCCCTCAGACCCCGCAGCACGCGCGAGTCGGTCGAATACCCGGTCTTCCCCTTGCGACCGGGGGCGAGGCCGAGTCGCTCGAAGAGCACCTGCGCGACCTGCTGAGTCGAGCCTAGCTGGAACGGCTCGCCCGCGAGCTCCATCGCCCGCGCCTCGAGCTCGTGCACGCGATCGGCGAGCCGGGCGGTGATCTCACCCATGCGGTACGCGTCGATCTTGATCCCCGCGTCTTCCATCGCGCCCAGGACCGCCGTCAGCGGCAACTCGATCGTGTCGTAGAGCTGCTCGGAACCACGCTCGCGCACCTTCGCTCGCAGCAGCGGCGCGAGCCGCCGCGCGCTCTCGGCCGCTCGCACGAGCGCGGCCGTCTCCTCTTCGGCCGCCGGGTCGGGGACGAGCTCGAGCCCCTGCTCGGCGGCGAGGTCGTCGATCGCGTAGCCGGCCCGGCCCGGGTCGACGAGGTAGGCCGCGAGCAATGTGTCATCGGCGGGCGCGGAGGCGAGCCGCAACGACTTCGCGTCGTGGCTTGCGACCCACGCGGGGTTTACGACCCGTCGCAGCTCGCCCAGTGAGAGCTCGGAGATGACGACGCCGGTCTCACCCGCAATCGCAAGCCTGCCTCCTGCATAGGCAACGCCGACCTGGCCGGTGATGGCGGGCGGCACGAGGCTCTCGCTCCAGGGGACGTTCTCGGTCTCCATCGAGGGCGCCGCTGCGGGCAGGGCCTCGTCGAGCGTGTCGACACGGCTGAGCAACCCCCTGAACTCGAAACGCCGGAACATCTCCTTCAACCGGGAGCGATCGGGCGAGCCGGAGACGAGCGCGGTGACGTCCGCATCGAGCGGCAGGTCGCGCCGCATCGTCGCGAGCTCCTTGGAGGCGCGCGCCTGGTCGGCATACTCGCGGACGGCACGGCCGCGCGCGGGCGAGAGCTCGCCGGCGTGCTCGATCACCGACTCGAGCGACCCGTACTGGGCCACGAGCTGGCCGGCGGTCTTGTCTCCGATTCCTGGAACTCCAGGAATGTTGTCGCTCGTGTCGCCTTTGAGGCCGATGAAGTCGGGCACCTGATCGGGACGGATTCCGTAGCGCAATTCGACGCGCTCGGGCGTGTAGACGTTGACGTCGGCGACACCGCGCGGGGTCATCATCAGCGTCACGTTCTCGGTGCAGAGCTGGAAAGCGTCACGGTCGGTGGAGACGACGCACGTCTTGATCGCTGCCTCGTCGGCTCGGGTCGCGAGGGTTGCGATCACGTCGTCGGCCTCCCAGCCCTCGAACTCGAGGTTGAGGTAGCCGAAGGCGTCCACGATCGGCCGGAAGTGGGGAAACTGCTCGCGCAACAGATCCGGCATCGGCCGGCGGCCTTCCTTGTAGACGACCTCGGCGGCCTCGGCGGCGGCCGCGCGGTGCACGGGGCGCGTGTCCCAGGCGACGGCGACGCCGCGCGGGCGGTAGTCGGCGAGGAGCTTGAACAGCATGTTCGCAAACCCGAGCAACGCATTCGTGGGTTGGCCGTCGGTCGTCTGCAGCTCTTCGGGCAGCGCGAAGAACGCGCGGTACGCCAGGTTGTTGCCGTCGACGAGGAAAAGCTCGGCGTCGCGCGCAGGTCCGTCGTCGAGCTCGAGCTCCGCGCCGGTGATCGTCTTCGGCGACATCACGCCGAGTCTAGAGAGCGTGGGGAAAACCATGTTTCCCCCAATTCGTGTGACCTCTCGGGCGAGTGCATCGCCCTTCGGCCACGGCGACCGCCGAGGACGACATGCTGTTGCTCGGGGTCAGACCCCTGTCTTCCACCATACGATGGGCCCGTGCGACTCCACCTCCTCTCCGGGTCGCGGCTCGTCGGCGTCCCGGTGTCGGACGGGGTCGAGCGCCTGTCGCCTCCCCCGCCCGTCGATCCTCTCGCGGACATCGGTGAGGCTGTCGTCGGAGCGCTGCGCTATCCGCTCGGAGGCGCGACGCTCGAGCAGCTCGTCACGCCCTCGGGCCGCGCGACGATCGTGGTCGAGCCGCCGCTGCTGCCGGTTCCCGGGGCACCCGAGGATCCACGTCGCGACGCGCTCGCGGCGGTGATCGACGAGCTCGAGCTGCTTGGTGTCGCTCCTGAGCGCCAGACGCTCCTGGTTGCCGGCGGTCTGGAGCGACGGGCAGGCCGGAAAGAGCTCGAACAGCTGCTCCGCCCCGACCGCGCACGTGAGTTTCGAGGCGAGCTCCGCGTGCACGACTGCGAGGCGGAGGATCTGGTGCCGGTCGGAGACGCAGCCGGGATTGCCGCGCACATCGCGCCTGCGCTCGTCGAGACCGATCTCGTGATCACGGTCGGCGCTGCGGAGTCGGTCATCCACGGGGGGCCTGCGACCCTTCTCGGCGCCTCTTCCCCGGGCCTCCTCCGCGCCGCGTCGAGCGCGACCCCCTCGCTGCTCGAGCCGGGAAGCTCGCAGGGTTGGCAGCACGCCGTCGCACTCGAGGCGCTGCTCGCGCGGCGTGTACCGCTGATCGGCGTCTCGCTCGTGCTCGACCTGCCCCGTCCGATCCTGCCGCGTGGCCCGCTGCGGGCGGTCCACAACGCCCTGCCGGCGAGCATGAGGCGTTCCCGGCTCGACCGCCACGTGCGGCCCCTGCGGGCGACGGGCATCCTCGCGGGCACACCGTCTGTCGCGCACGCGGAGGCTCTGATCCGGGGTGTGACGCTTCGCGGGATCCGCCTCGCCGAACCGCTCGAGGCAATCGTCGTGCCGCTTCCCTGGACAGACGCTCATGCGCGCCGCGAGCGGGTCAACCCGATCACCGCCACAGCAGCGGCCCTCGGCATCGGGCTCCGTCTCTGGCGTGGCGCCCATCCCCTGCGAGAAGGTGGGACGGTCGTGCTCCTCCACCGCTTCTCGCGGACGATCGGGCACGGTCCGCAGAGCCCCTACCTTCCGCTCTTCGCGGCGCTTCGCGACGCACGACCAGGCGTTCGTCTGCGGCGAATAGAGGCGGCCGCCTCTCGCGACGGGCGCGCGGTCGCCGCCTACCGCGAGGGGCGCGCGCCGCACCCGCGACTGCCATTCGCGGACTGGGACGCCTGTCAGCCGGCACTCGAGCGAGCGGGCCGCGTGATCGTCGCGGGCTGCCGCGATGCCGGAGCGGCGCGCGCGCTCGGATTCGTCCCGAGCCACAGCGTGTCCGTCGCGCTCGGGATGGCGCGGGGTCTTGCCGGGGACGACGGCAGAGTCGGTGTGCTCGAGGCGCCGCCGTACGCTCCGCTCATCGTGGGCTAGTCGATGCCGAGGTAGGCCTTTTGCACCTTGGGGTCGTTCTTCAGCGTTGCGGCGTCACCGGAGAGCGTGATCGCTCCGGTCTCCATCACGTAGCCGCGGCGTGCGACGTCGAGCGCCATCAAGGCGTTCTGCTCGACGAGCAGCACGGGCGTGCCCTGCGCGTTGATCTCGCGCACGATCTCGAAGATCTTCTCGACGAAGATCGGGGCGAGTCCCATCGACGGCTCGTCGAGCAGCAGGAGCTTGGGGCGCGCCATCAGCGCCCGCCCGATCGCACACATCTGCTGCTCGCCACCCGACATCGTCCCGGCCTTCTGCGTGCGCCGCTCGTAGAGCCGCGGGAAGAGCTCGAAGACGCGCTCCATGTCCGGGCCGAGCTGCTCGCGGTCGGTGCGCTGGAACGCCCCCATCTCGAGGTTCTCGATCACGGTCATCCGGGGGAAGAGCCGGCGGCCCTCCGGGCTCTGCGCGATCCCGCCCTTGACGATCGTGTGCGGGGACGCGGCTGTGATGTCGGCGCCGTCGAAGCTGATCGTCCCCTGCCGAGGGCGGTTGAGGCCGTTGATCGCACGTAGCGTCGTCGACTTCCCAGCGCCGTTCGCGCCGATCAGGGTGACTATCTCACCGACGCGCACCTCCAGCGAGACACCCTTGAGCGCATGGATCGCGCCGTAATAGACGTGCACGTCGCGAAGCTCGAGGACGGGTCCGGCGCCGGTGCTCATAGGTCAACCTGTTGGCCTATGAGCCGGGGAGGGGG
>JBPCLB010000074.1:0-10684 GCA_051003695.1 Gaiella sp.
GGGAGAGGGCGAGCGCACCCGCGTCACGCAGCTGCAACACGGCGCCGGCGGTGAAGGTCTTCGTGATCGAGCCGATCCTGTATGTGTACTCGGGTGTCGCCTCTTCACCCGATGCGACGTCGGCAAAGCCAGAAGCGCCCTGCCAGAGCACCCCTCCGTCTCGAAAGACGGCAGCACTCACGGAGGGCACACGCTGCTCGGCCTGCGCCGTGGCGAGCAGACGCTCGCATGTCGCAACGAGTTGCTCAGGCGGCTGCACGAGTCTCGAGAGCGCGCGGGGCGAGCTCGATCGCCCGGTCGATCTCCGCGTCGCCGACGTCGAGGTGGGTCACGGCCCGAACGATCGTCGCGTGAATCGTCGACGAGAGCCCGACACCTGCGTCGCGCAGCCGTGCGAGCGCCTCGTCGCGCCCGAGCCCGAGCGCTCCGATGTCGAGCTGGACGAAGTTCGTCTCGACCTGCGCGAGGTCGACCGGCAACCCCGACGTGTGCCACCCCTCGGCGAGACGGCGCGCGCGGGCATGGTCGTCGGCGAGACGCTCGACGTTGTGGTCGAACGCGTACAGCCCCGCCGCGGCAGCGATCCCCGCTTGCCGCAACGCACCGCCGAAGAGGTGCTTCTCGCGCCAGGCTCTTTCGATCGTCTCGCCCGGCCCGGCGAGAATCGCGCCGAACGGGCAGCCGAGGCCCTTGGAGAGGCAGAGCGTCACCGTGTCGAAGTGCTCGCCCAGCTGCGCCGCCTCGAGGCCCTGGGCGACCGCGGCGTTGAGCAGCCTGGCCCCGTCGAGGTGCGTGCGGAGCCCGCGCGCGCGCGCCGCCGCCGTCACCGCGGCCACCTCGGCGAGCGGCCAGCACCGGCCACCAGAGGCGTTGTGGGTGTTCTCGAGCGCGAGTACCGCAGGTCGCTGGTCGGCGGACTTCGTGCTCGAGACGGTGACTGCCTCGAGCTGCTCGACGGTGATCCGCCCGTGGCGAGCGGCGATCGCCTCGATCATCAGCCCTGCGTGAGCTGCCGCGCCGCCGTACTCGTACACGACGATGTGCGCAAACCGCTCGGCGACGAGCACGTCGCCGGGTCGCGAGTGCAGCTTGAGGGCGATCTGATTCGCCATCGTCGCGGTCGGGAGAAAGAGCGCCGATTCTTGCCCCAGCAAGGCAGCGGCACGCTCCTGCAGGGCGTTGACACTGGGATCCTCGCGCTTCTGCTCGTCGCCGACCTCGGCTTGGGCGATCGCGGCGCGCATCCCCGGCGTCGGCCGGGTTGCCGTGTCTGAGCGCAGGTCGATCACGGGCGCAGACGCTACCGTGCGCTCGTGGATCTCGTGCTCCTCGAGGAGACCGTCACGGCCCGGGGGGAGCCGTCCTACCGTTCACGTCAGGTGTGGGAATGGACGGCGCGCGGGGTACCGGGCTACGACGCGATGACGAACCTCCCGAGCGCATTGCGGACGACGCTCGCCGCCGAGGTGCCTTTCTCGACGCTCACGGCCGAGTCCGAGCAGATCTCGACCGACGGAACCGTGAAGACCCTCTTCCACACCGCCGACGGCCATCCCGTCGAAGCCGTGCTGATGCGTTACCGGGACGGGAGGCGTTCGGTCTGCGTCTCGTCCCAGTCGGGCTGCCCGTTGACGTGCACCTTCTGTGCAACGGGCCGCATGAGCTTCGGCCGCAACCTGACGGCGTCGGAGATCCTCGATCAGGTGCTCCACTTTCGACGGGCGGAGTCGCTGAATCACGTCGTCTTCATGGGGATGGGCGAGCCGTTGCTGAACGTCGATCACGTGCTCGCCGCGGCGCGGCGCCTGCCCGCGCTCGGGATCACGCACCGTCGCACGACGATCTCAACCGTCGGGTGGCTGCCCGGACTGACCCGTTTCGTGGAAGAGGTGTCCGAGCCCATCCGGCTCGCGCTCTCGCTCCACGCGGCCGACGGGAAGCTGCGCAGCGAGCTGATGCCGGTCAACGACCGCTACCCGCTGTCGGACGTGCTCGCGCTCTGCCGGCGTCACTGGGAGGAGACGAACCGCCGGGTGTTCATCGAGTACGTGATGCTCGCCGGCGTGAACGACACCCCGGCGCACGCAAGGCAGCTCGCACGATTGCTGGGGCGCGACGCCTTCAAGGTGAATCTGATCCCGTACAACCCGACCGGAGCCTACGACGGCTCTTCTCGCACCGCGATTGCCGCGTTCAAGGCCGAGCTCGACCAAGCTCGAGTCCTCGCGACGATCCGCCTGACGCGGGGTCGGGACATCGCCGCCGCGTGCGGGCAGCTCGCTACCCCTGCTCGTCGGCTCCCCGCGCCCACCCACAGCTGATCACGTGTCCGGCCGCCGAGCTTTCACCGCGCCTCGCCCACTCCTCCTCACAGCGTTGGTCGCGATCCTCGCGCCGCTCGGTGCGACGGCGATCGGCTTGCTGCTCGAGCTCGAGGATCGTCCGGGATCGGTTTCGATCTTCGTCGTCGCGGTGATGGCGGCGGTGATCGCGGCGGGCAGCCTCGCGGGGATCGGGGCCGCCGCAGTGTCGGTCGTCCTCCTCGACTGGTACTTCCTGCCTCCGACGAGGTCGCTGTTCTTCACGTCGGAGGAGAACCTGACGTTCAACAGCGACTCGTTCACGTCGATCGTGATCCTCGTCGTCAGCGTCGGCCTCGCGAGTGCGTTCCTCGAGCGCGCCCGGAGAGCACGCGAAACCGCGGAGGCGCTTTCCGGCGAACGCGATCTCGCACAGCAGAAGACCGCCCAGTCGCTCCAGTTGAACCAGGCTGCAAACGAGCGCACCGAGTCGCTCCAACGCGTGACCTCGTCCCTGCTCGGCGCGGGGACGATCGATGAAGTCATCGACCGAGCCCTCCACGAGGGTGTCGTCGCAGCCGGCGCGATGGGTGGAGCGCTGGGCGTCATCGAGGCAGACGGGCAGACGGGCAGACTGATCACGTCCGGTATCCGCTCAGACGCGGCAGGTGACCGAGAGCTGCGCTTGCTCGAGGCGGACGGTGTCTACGGCGTTGCGAGCACCGACGAAGCACTATGGCTCGGGAGCCACGAGGAGGTGGAACGGCTGTTTCCGGCCACCCGCACGCTGCTCGAGTCGGTCCATTACGAATCTGCGTCGATCGTGCCGCTCGTCGCGAGCGGTGAGCGCATCGGCTTCCTCGCCTGTTTCTATTCGAGCTCGCAGGGCTTCGGGCCGGAGCAACGCGCGTTCCTCTCGTCGATCGCGGCGCAGTGTGCAGGCGCACTCGTGCGGGCGCGGCTGCTCCATCGAGCGCGTGCGGCGCGCGACCGAGCACTCCGCCTCCAGGCCGTCACGGCGGCCCATGCCGGCGCCGCGACGCAGGAGACGGCTGGCTACGCGACGATCGACGTCGGGCTGCCGCTATTCGCGGCGAGCGGTGGTGCGGTCTACGTGAGGGAGGACGAGTCGTTGCGCCTCGTGGCTATGCGTGGATACGACACCACGGTACGCAGTAGCTGGCAGGCGATCCCGCTCGAAGCCGAAACGCCGGTGACGCGTGCTGCGAGAACACGGGAGCCCGTGCGGCTCGTCGGGCGCGCGGAGATGAAGGCTGCGTTTCCCCACGTGTACGCGGCAGTCGAGGAGACCTCCGAGCACGCAATGGCGTGTGTGCCGCTGCTTACCGCAGGCGGCACCGTGGTGGGCGCGCTGTACGTCGGGTTCGACGAGGAGCGGCGCTTGAACGACGATGAGCTCGCACTGCTCGGCTCGCTCGCCGCACAGTGCACCCAGTCGCTCGAGCGCGCTCGCCTGCTCCAGGCCGAACAAGCCGAAGCTGCGCGCACCCTCGCGCTCCAGCAGGTGACCGCGAGCCTCTCCGGGGCGGCGACCGCCGCCGACGTGATCAAGGTCGCGATCGACGAGGGTCTTGCGACGATCGGAGCGTCATGGGGCGCGATCGGGCTCGTCGAGCCCGACGGCGAGCACGTGCGCCGGTTCACCACGGGGTACGGCACCGACGCGGCCGGCGAGCTGCTACCGCTCGACGTGTCGCTTCCGGGGATCGAGTCGATCGGTACGGGCGACGCCCATTGGTTCACGAGTCGAATCGACCTGGAGGAACGGTACCCCGAGGCACGGGAGCGCTTTGCCGACATCACGTTCGCATCGATGTGCGCGCTCCCGATGACCCTCGCGGGTCAGCGCGCGGGGTTCATCGGAGCGTTCTTCGAAGACGAGCGGTCGTTCACTCGCGACGAGCGAACCTTCGTGAGGACGGTTGCCGACCTGTGCGCGCGGGCACTCGAGCGAGCCCGACTGCTCGATGCGGAGAGGATCGCGGTCGAGCGGGTGCGCCGGCTTCAGCAGGTGACGGCCGAGCTCGCAGCGGCAGTCACGGTCGAGGACGTGGCGCGCGTGATCGTCCGGCAGGGAATCGCGGCGTTCGGCGCCGCGGCCGGCGCACTCGTCGTGCGTCGCGGCGACATGTTCGAGACCGTCGGTGCGGTCGGCTACAGCGACGAGCTGCTCGAGCTCTACCGGCGTTTCTCGCCCGACGCGCCGCTCGTGGCGGCCGAGACGATGCGGGCAGGTGCACCTCGCTGGGTCGAGTCGCTCGAGGAGATGCAGACCTATCCGGCCGAGGAGCTCGCGCTCGGCCGGGGGCTCGAGTCGGAGGCTTTCGTGCCCCTCAGATTCGCGGGTGCCGTCAACGGCCTGCTCATGGTCGGCTTCACAGGTGCCCGGCGACTGACTTCCGGCGAGAAGGAGCTGCTCATCACGCTCGCTCGTCAGTGCGCGAGGGCGCTCGAGTCGGCGCTCGTCCACGAGCGCGACCACCGGATCGCCGAGACCTTCCAGCACAGCCTGATGCCGGACGCGCTCCCGCTGCTCCCGACCATGCGGACGGCAGTTCGGTATCTGCCGGGCAGCGACGAAGCCGTGGTCGGCGGGGACTGGTACGACTTGATCGAGCGCGGCAACTGCCTCTTCGGCGGAGTCGGCGACGTCGGCGGCAAGGGAGTGGTCGCCGCGTCCCGGATGGGACAGCTGCGAACTGCCCTCCGCGCATACGGGCTCGGCGGCATGAGCCCCGCGGAGGTGCTCGAGCACACGAACCGGCTCGTCGAGGCGACCGAGTCGTTCTTCGCAACGCTTGTCGCGCTCGATCTCGACCTCGAGACCGGGGAGCTCCGCTACAGCAGCGCAGGTCATCCACCACCATTGCTCCTGAGATCAGAGGGAGCAGCGACATTCCTCGACGGCGGCCGGTCGGTCCCTTTCGGCGTCGCTGCCGACACTGTCTTTGCAGAGGACACCGTCACGCTTGCCCCGGGCGACCGCTTGGTCGTCTATACGGACGGTCTCGTCGAGCGTCGAGGAGAGCAGCTCGATATCGGTCTCGAGCGTCTGCGTGACGCGTTTCAGGCCTCGGCGGGCACGACGCTCGAGCTCCATGTCGACCGGCTGCTCGAGGCGATGCTGCCGGGGGGCGAGCGCGCCGACGACGTGGCGGTGCTCGCCCTCGAGGTCGTCGCGCTGACGGCCCCTTCGGGCTTCGCTTACCGATCGAGCACCGATACGGCCGCGCTGCGCGTGCTGCGCGGCGAGTTGCGTGAGTGGCTCACCCGCTCGGGCGCGCGCGACGAGGCTGTCGAGGAGATCGTGCTCTCCGCCTCGGAGGCGGCGGCAAACGCGATCGAGCATGCCCTCCGACCTCAGGTCGACGAGTTCGAGGTCGACGCCAGGGTCGACGGGGATGACGTCGTCCTCACGATCCGTGACTACGGCGGGTGGAGGGCACCGCGCGTGGTCGACGAGCGCGGACGCGGGATCCTCCTGATGCGTGCGCTGATGGACGACGTCGAGATCGACGAGGGCAGGGACGGCACGCGCGTCACTCTGAGACGTCGCCTGCTGTGAGGGCGGGCGCGCCTCGACCTCTCGACCTGTG
Organism: Gaiella sp.; assembly: GCA_051003695.1. Classification (GTDB taxonomy): domain Bacteria; phylum Actinomycetota; class Thermoleophilia; order Gaiellales; family Gaiellaceae; genus Gaiella. The sequence goes on from JBPCLB010000074.1 coordinate 5,918, forward strand.
TCTCAGCCGGCTAGCGTGGCGTGGCGTCGCACGATCTGCCAACGGCCTTCGCGCCGCGTCCAGACGTCCGTGACGTGCATCCGGTGTGAGAGGTCACGGCCGTCGAGCCTTGCGGTCTGCTGGTAGCGCGAGACGAGCACCGCCGTGTTGCCGTACAGCTCGGGATCGATCTCCTCGTAGCTGAACGCGTCGATCTCGTAGGGGCCGCTCGCGGCTTCGAGGAATGCTCCGCGGTCGAGCTGACCTGCCGCTCCCTGAAGCGAGAACTCCGCGGCGACGAGCTCCTCGAGCCTCGCCGTATCGTGATCCTGCACTGCTCGCACGAGCGTGTACGAGAGCTCGATCAACTCGTGCGCAACCGCCGTGGTCATCTCAGGCGATCGTAGTAGACGGAGTCGCGTCGAGTGGCTCGAAGGCGTAGCGCACGACCGGTTCCTTCGCCGCCTTGACCTCGTCGAGCCGCCGCACCGGCCTCGAGCGCGGCGCGTCGCGCAGGCGCTGCGGATCGTCAGCCGCTTCCGCGGCGATCGACCGCATCGCGGCGACGAACTCGTCGAGCCGCTCCTTGGTCTCGGTCTCGGTCGGCTCGATCATCAGCGCCTCGGGAACGACGAGGGGGAAGTAGATCGTCGGCGGGTGGATGCCATGATCCATCAGCCGCTTGGCGACATCGAGCGCGGTGATCCCGTGCTCGCGCTTGAGCACACGCGCGGAGAGGACGAACTCGTGCATGCAGAGCCGGTCGTACGGCAACTCGTAGACGTCGCGCAACCGGCTGAGAACGTAGTTCGCGTTGAGGACCGCCGTCTCGGACATCTCGCGCAAGGCCGGCCCGTACGCACGCATGAAGGCGTACGAGCGGACGAAGACGCCGAATGGCCCGGCAAACCCTCGGACGCGACCGATCGACTTCGGCCGGTCGTGGTCGAGCCGGAAGACGTCGCCATCCCTGACGACCACCGGCGCCGGCAGGAACGGCTCGATCGACTCCCGCACCGCCAACGGGCCTCCTACCGGGCCGCCCCCGCCGTGCGGCTGCGAGAACGTCTTGTGGAGGTTGTAATGAACGATGTCGAAGCCCATGTCGCCCGGTCTCGAGATCCCGACGACCGCGTTGAGATTGGCGCCGTCGTAGTAGAGGAGTGCGCCACGGGAGTGGAAGATCTCGGCCACGTCGGCGATCCCCTCGTCGAACAGCCCGAGGGTCGAGGGATTCGTGAGCATCAGGCCGGCCGTGCGATCGTCGACCTTTGCGCGCAAGTCGTCGAGATCGAGATTTCCGCGCGCCGTCGTCGCGACCTTGGCAAGCTCGAACCCTGCCATCGTCACACTCGCCGGGTTCGTCCCGTGCGCCGTGTCTGCCGTAACGATCACGTTGCGCCCCGGCTCACCCCGGTCGGCGAAGTACGCCCGCATCAACATCAATCCCGTGAGCTCTCCCTGCGAACCTGCGGCCGGCTGGATCGTCACCCCCGGAAGACCTGCGATCTCGGCGAGGATTCCCTGTAGGCGCCACATCAACTCGAGCGCACCCTGCGCGCCGTCGTCCTCCTGCAACGGGTGGAGGTCGCGGAAGCCGGGGATCGCAGCGGCACGCTCGTTGACGCGTGGGTTGTACTTCATCGTGCAGCTGCCGAGCGGATAGAAGCCCGTATCGATCCCGAAGTTTCGGTCGGCGAGGGCGGTGAAGTGTCGTACGATCTCGTTCTCCGGCACCTCCGGCAGGCGCGGCGGCGTCGCTCGGCGAAGCTCGGCGGGTAGCTCGGGTACCGGGAGAGCGTAGGTCGGCACGCGCCCTGCACGGCGACCGGGCTTGGATTTCTCGTAGATCAGCTTCACGAGCAGTGCTCCTTGCCTGCGAGCGTGTATTCCGCGGACGCGAGACACACGCCGCAACGAACTTCGCGGGTGGCACAGCAGCCGGCTTCGCGGCCGACAGCACGGCCGCTTTGCAACCTCACGCGCACACCTCCGAGAGCACGTCGACAAGCCGATCGACGTCGGCGGGTGTGCGCTTCTCGGTCAGGGCGACGAGCAGGACGTCGTCGAGGCCCTCGTAGTCGCGACCGATCGGATACCCCGGGTGCACGCCGCGCTCGCGGGCGCGACGGACGACCTCCCGCGCCGGCAACGGCGTGCGGAGCGCCACCTCCCGGAAGAAGGGTCGGTCGAAGACGAGCGGCAATCCGATCCGCTGCTGTGCATACGCGGTCAGCGAGGTGCAGGTCTCGCCCAGCTCGCGTAACCCCTCGGGCCCGAGCCAGCAAAGGGTGATCAGACCTCCGAGGGCGAGCAGCGTCTGGTTCGTCGTGATGTTCGACGTCGCCTTCTCGCGGCGGATGTGCTGCTCGCGGGTCTGGAGCGTCAGCACGAAGCCTCGCTCGCCGCTCAGGTCGGTCGTCTCGCCGACGATGCGACCGGGCATGCGGCGAATGAATTCGCGCTTCGCCGCGAGGAAGCCGTAATGGGGGCCTCCGTAGCTGATCGGATTGCCGACCGACTGCCCCTCGCCGATCGCCATCGCGCAGCCGTAGTTTCCCGGCGCCTCGAGGAGCCCAAGCGAGACGAGATCGACATGCGCGACGGGCAGCGCGCCGTGCTCCGCGGCAGCGGCCGCGAGTTCCGGCGCAGGCTCGAGGCAGCCGAAGACGTTCGGCTGCTGGAAGAGCACGATCGCCGCGTCGCGCGACGCCTCTGAGAGGGCTGCAGGATCGGTTGTCCCGCCGTCGTGCGGCACCTCGACGACCTCCATCCCGAATCCCGGCGCGTACGTCTTGACGACCTGCCGAACCATCGGAGCGAGCGTCTCCGCCAGCACGATTCGCGACCGACCCGTGTGGGCGCGCGCGATGTAGCACGCGTCGGCCGCCACGGTCGTCCCGTCGTAGCCCGAGGCGTTGGAGACATCCATGCCCGTGAGCTCGCAGATTGCCGTCTGATACTCGAAGATCGCCTGGAGCACGCCCTGGCTCATCTCCGGTTGGTACGGCGTGTACGCGGTCAGAAACTCGCCGCGGCCGAGAAACGTGTCGACGATCGCCGGCACGTAGTGGTCGTAGATCCCCATGCCGAGGAACGAGAGCTCCTTCGTCGTATCCGCGTTGCGCGAGGCGAGTTCCTCCAAGTGACGCATCAGCGCGGCCTCGGACAGCGCCTGCGGAACGTCGAGCTCCCGCCGGAAGCGCACTGCCTCGGGCACCTGCTCGAAGAGCTGCTCGATCGACTCGACCCCGATCGCGGCGAGCATCGCGTCCCGATCGGCGTCGGTCAGCGAGAGATAACCTGCGGTACTCACTCAGCTTCGGCGTGGGTGCGGTATGCGTCCGCGCTCTGCAGCGCATCGAGCTCCGTGCGGTCGGAGATCCGAATCCTGATCAGCCAACCGCGACCGTAGGGATCGTCGTTGACGAGCTCGGGCTCGGCCACAACAGCCTCGTTGACGGCGATCACCTCGCCCGAGAGCGGTGAGATCACATCCGAGACGGCCTTGACCGACTCCACCTCGCCGTACGGCTGATCCTGCGCGGTCGAGGTCCCCAGCGCAGGAGCCTCGTAGTGCACGATGTCGCCGAGGGCATCCTGGGCGAACCACGTCACGCCGAGCACGGCTTCGTCGCCCTCGATGCGCGCCCAGTCGTGTTGGGGGTGGTACAGCAAATCCTCGGGGTACTTGTCGTCAGCGGTCACGCCTCATTCTCCTTCGGGTCGTAGATCGGCTTCGTCACGATGTGGCCGGCGCGTGCTTTGCCGCGCACGTCGAGCACGAGCTCGGTACCGGGCGCCGAAGAGCCCGCGGGAACGTAGGCCAGGCCGATCCCGCGATCGAGCGACGGCGAATGGCTGCCCGACGTCACCCGGCCACCACTCGCGATCGTCATGCCCTGTCGCGGAATCGCACGGTCGTCCATCACCAACGCGACCAGGCGACTCGCCGGGCCGGATGCCGTCACGCGGCGCAGCGCCTCGACTCCGGTGAACTCTTTCTGCAGCGCGCACGTCCACCCCAGCCCCGCCGAGATCGCGTCGGTCTCGGGGGTGATGTCGTTTCCGTGCAGGGGGTAGCAGAGTTCGAGTCGCAGCGTGTCCCGCGCACCCAGACCGCAAGGTGCCGCGTCTCGAGCGACGACGGAGTCCCACAGCTGCACTGCCTCCTCGGCAGGGCAGATCAGCTCGACGCCGCGCTCACCGGTGTACCCGGTGTGGCAGATCATCGTCTCGGTACCGTCGAGCTCACTCATCGTCCATGTGAATGCGGCGGCGGGCTCCAGCCCCAGGACTTCGAGGCTGGCCGGGCCTTGTACCGCGAGCATGGCGTACTCGGCGGATGCATCACGCACCTCGGAGCCTCGGATCTCGCGCTCCTTCAGCCACGCATAATCCGCCTCCCTGTTGCCGGAATTGACGACGAGCAGAAAATGATGCGCGCCGAGTCGGTAGACGATCAGATCGTCCACGATTCCCCCGCGCTCGTTCGTCAACAAGGTGTACTGGGCGTCGCCGTCGCCGATCGCCGAGAGATCGTTCGAGAGGAGGCCCTGGAGCAGCGTCGCCGCGCTCGGGCCCTCGACGTGGAGCTGGCCCATGTGCGAGACGTCGAACACGCCGACCGCCGACCGCACCGCACGGTGCTCGGGCACGACGCCCTCGTACTGCACCGGCATCGCCCAGCCCGCAAACGGCACCATGCGCGCCCCCGCCGCGACGTGCCGGTCGTGAAGAGGCGTGCGGCGCAGCGATCCGATCTCTTCCACCGCGGCGACTCTAACG
>JBPCLB010000075.1:0-6300 GCA_051003695.1 Gaiella sp.
AACGGCGCGGAGTTGATCGGCAGGCACTTCGACTCTGTGGAACGGCGTGACGCAGACGGTTGGGTAACGATCGACGATCACGAGACCGTGCGGAGGTTCGTGGCATCCCTCGAGGCCGATGAATCGAGCCCTCTGCCGGACTACATCCTTCCGCTTCGGAGTCGACGTGCGTCGTCCGTATTCGTCGCGACGAAAGCGTGACGTCACGCGGCCGTCTGCGCTCGGCGCTCGAGGTAGTCCTGGGCATGGCTTTCCTGGTGCGGAACGGGTCTGGCTGAAGCCAGACCCGGACTTCGGGCGCAGAGCTGCGCGACCTGGCGTCTGGCTGAAACCAGACCCTCCTGAGAGCGACCGGCGCGCCGACCCTCTTGCAACAGTCTGTTACAAGGGAGTCGATGATCCGCCCGGCTGAGCTGATCGAGCAGAAGCGCAACGGCCTCGAGCACGATCCCGCCGAGCTCGCCGAGCTGATCCTCGCCTACGCCCGGGACGAGATACCCGACTACCAGCTCGCTGCTTGGTGCATGGCCGTCTACTTCAAGGGTCTGACCCCGGCGGAGACGCACGCGCTCACCGACGCGATGATCCGCTCCGGCGAGACGCTCGACCTCGGTGCGGCGCTCGGACGCAAGGTCGTCGACAAGCACTCGACGGGTGGGGTGGGGGACAAGACCTCGATTGCGGTCGGCCCGATCGTCGCCGCCTGCGGCGTACCGCTCGGGAAGATGAGCGGGCGCGGGCTCGGTCACACGGGCGGCACGCTCGACAAGCTCGAGTCGATCCCCGGGTTCCGCGTCGAGCTCACGACCGATGAGCTGATCGCACAGCTGCGCACGGTCGGGATGGCGATCGTCGGGCAGACGGCGAACCTCGTCCCCGCCGACAAGAAGCTCTACGCGTTGCGGGACGTGACCGCGACGGTGGACATCGTCCCGCTGATCGCGAGCTCGATCATGTCGAAGAAGCTCGCGGCCGGAGCCGAGGCGATCGTCCTCGACGTGAAGGTCGGCAGTGGCGCGTTCATGAAGAACCTCGAGGGCGCCCGCGCACTCGCCGGCGAGATGCTGGAGATCGGGCGGCGGGCGGGCCGCGAGGTCGTCTGCCTGCTCACCGACATGGAGCAGCCGCTCGGACGTGCAATTGGCAATGCCCTCGAGATTCGCGAGGCGGTCGAGACGATCGGTGGCGTCGGCCCGGCCGACTTCACCGAGCTCGTCCTGGACGCGTCGGCGCGGCTGCTCGCGCTCTCCGACCTCGGTATCGACGAGACGGAAGGGCGGCGTCGGGCGGAGGCTGCGGTGGAGGACGGCTCGGCGACCGCGGTGTACGAGCGCTGGATCCGCGCCCAGGGCGGAGACCCGTCGCTCGACGCGCTCGAGTCGGCGCCTGTGCAGGTGGTGGTCAAGGCCCCGGCCGAAGCGTGGGTGACAGGCCTCGACGCCCTCGCCGTCGGGATCGCCGCGCTCGAGCTCGGCGCCGGGCGGCGCTCGAAGGACGATCCGATCGACCATGCCGTCGGCGTGCTCTGCCTCGCGAAGCACGGCGACCGGGTGAGTACCGGAGACGATCTCGCCGAGATCCACGCTCGCGACGAAGCGTCGGCCCGCGAAGCCGGGAACGCCGTGCTCGCAGCCTACGGCTTCGGCGAGTCGCACCCGGCCGAGCGGCCGCTGCTCCTCGACGTCGTTCGCTCGTAACCGTCTCGCTACGTTGGTTGCGTGCCCGAGCTGCCGGAGGTCGAGACCGTGCGCCGCGGGCTGGCGCCCGTGCTCGAGGGAGCGACAATCGTCGCGGCAGAGATCGTCGATCCGCGCCTGACGCGGCCGGTCGATCCGCGCGAGATCGCCGCAGAGTTGCTCGACGAGCGCATCGTGACGCTCGACCGCCGTGGCAAGTACTTGCTCTGGCGGCTCGCGAGCGGTCGCACGCTCGTCGTGCATCTGCGGATGACGGGCTCGCTGCGCCACGCGCCGGCAGGTGAGCTGCCCGAGGATCCGTACCGGCGAGCGACGGTCTCGCTCGACAACGGTGTCGACGTCGGCTTTCGCGATGTGAGGCGGTTCGGAACCTGGGAGCTGCTCGAAACCGGCGAAGCGCGTGGCTACCTCGGAAGCCGGCTTGGTCCGGAGCCGCTCGTCTCATCGTTCAGCGCTGCCCGCCTCGCAGCTCTGCTCAGCGGCCGCCGAGCGCCGATCAAGGCAGTTCTCCTCGACCAGCGTCGGCTGGCCGGCGTCGGGAACATCTATGCCGACGAGGCTCTCTGGCGGGCGCGGATCCATCCACGACGGCCCGCAGGCGAGCTCGATCGGGATGAGCTCACCCGGCTTCATCGAGCGGTCAGGGCCGTGCTGCGGCGGGGAATCGAGCTGGGCGGCTCGACGCTGACCGACTACGCCTCGCCTGACGGCACCAGAGGTGGGATGCAGCACGAGTTTCACGTCTACGGACGCGGCGGTGAGCCGTGCGATCGCTGTGGCACGTCGATCGAGCGAACGGTCGTAGCAGGGCGAGGCACCTGGTTCTGCCCGCGGTGCCAGTCACCTGTGGATGATCCGTAGGGCTCGGGCGTCCGGCCCGCGGTGCTCGGATGCCTATGCAGCGAGCCGCTCGGCAAGCGCACCCGAGCGATCGAGAGCGGCCAACTCCTGATAGCCGCCAATCACCGCGCCGTCGGCGACGACGAGCGGAACAGTCCAGCGGCCGCCGAGATCGAACACCTTCTGCCGGAACGCGCGGTCCTCGTCGAGCGATACCTCGGTGTAGGAGATCCCCCGTGACGCCAGCAGCGATCTCGCGCGCGCGCACAAGCCACACCAAGAAGTCGTGTACATCGTTACTTTAGGCATCACAGGTTCGAACGCTCCCTCGTCCAGAGGTATTCCCCCACCTGCCGGGTCGTACACTCGCTCCGTGCGCTCCGTCAGCACCGAGGCCGTCGTGCTGCGGTCGTTCGCGTTCGGCGAGGCAGATCGGGTGCTGCATCTCTACACGGCCGCCCACGGACGTCTCGGAGCGCTGGCCAAGGGCGTTCGCAAGACGAAGAGCCGATTCGGGGGGCGACTCGAGCCGTTCTCGCACGTCGAGCTGATGCTCCACCGAGGTCGCGGGGAGCTGCTCACGGTCACGGGCGCGTCGCTCGTCCGCTCGCACGACCCGATCCGGGTCGATCCGTACCGGCTACGGGTGGGCTTGATCGGGCTCGAGGCGATGCTGCGGCTGTTCACCGAGGAGGAGCGAAACGATCGTGCCTTTCTCGCGCTGACGCGGTTTCTCGACGCGCTCGACGGCGTGCAGCGTCTCGGATCGGGGAGCCCGGCGACCGATCCGGTAGTACTGAGTTTCCAGCTCAAGCTGCTGTGGGTGTCCGGGTTCCTGCCTCATCTCGGCAGTTGCGTCGAGTGCGGCGGCGACGAGACGCTGGTCGGCTTCCTGCCCTCGGCCGGCGGCGCCGTCTGCGCGGCCTGCGGTGCCGGAAGCATCGCTCTGTCACCCGAGGGCCTGGCAGGGCTCGCGGCGATGCTGCGAAGTCCGATTGCCGACGCTCGCGCACAAGGGATCGGCGAGCGCGCCGCGCGCGAAGCGCTCGCGGTCGTAACGGCTTCGTACGAGCACCACGGCGGTTTCCGCCTGCGCACGTTGTCCGCATAGGTCAGCTACCCCGCCGCGCTCTCCCCGCGCGCGCAACAGCAGCGCGCTTCCGGGGTGTCCGCGAAGCCGGATTCCCTTGCGGCGTGTGTCCCGCAGCGGCACACACGCTCGCAGGCAAGGTCAGAACCGCTCGAGCACGCCGTCGAGCGCGCCGTCTGCGACGAGCTGCTCGGTGAGCTCCTGGCGACCCGGCCGCACCTCGCGGCGAACGAGACCGTCCTCGTCGAGGCGATACTGGCCGACCCAGTCCAGACGCGGCGAGTAGACGTGGATCGTCACTGCCGGTTCGCCGTCCTCGTGGGTCACACGATGGATGTACCCGGGTCCGCCTCGACGGCTGTCGCCTGGTCGAAGATGTAGTGACAGCCCGTCGCCGCCGTACCGCATCAGATCCTCGGTGACTCCGCCGGCGGCGACGCAGACCCCGACCGAGGAGATGTAGTGGTCATGGAAACCGGTGCCCTGACCCGTCATCCACGAGAGCACCCACGCGTCCATCCGCTCGTCCTCGTACACGAGCTCGTAGCGTCGCCGGTTCGCATCGGTACGAGCGAGGGGCCTCCAGAGCTCGGGTCGTGCGGCGATCCCGGACGCGATCGCCTCGAGCTCCTCGGGCGTCAGTGGGCCATCGTGCGGTACGAGGTCACCAAGCGATGCCACAGCCGGGACGAACAGAGGAGGAGCCACGGACTCCATGTGGCCGAATCGTACTCGCGCCCAGCGACGATGTTCTCAGAGCCCTGGAATCATGAGCCCGACCGCAACGGTCAGCGACCGCGGCGCAGCGAACGCACGACGGCCGCTGGCACTGCGTGCGGCTCGGGCAGTCCGTGCCGGTTGCGCACGAGCCAGGCGCCGATCGAGCCGAGCAGCAGCGAGAGGCCGACGACGACCCAGACATCCGCGAGGTTGAACGCGATCACCGAGCGCTCGCCGACGAGGACGATGGGATTGGGCACGGCCAACCCGTTCCAGATCGCCGAGCCAGCGTTGCCGAGGACCCCGCCGGCGAGGACGCCCGCAGCCGGAGGGACGAACCAGGACGGAACGCGCACGGCGAGCAGAAGACCGCAGAGCACGACGAGGCAGAGGGCCAACCACCCCGCAGAGCGCTCGTGATGCGCCCAGTCGGGGGTCTCGCGCAACAGCTTGAGCGTGAGATCGGCGGCGGCCAGAGGCAGCGCGATCAGGATGACGACGGCCAAGCGCATTTCCGGGCGACCGTAGCACCGGGACTCTCCCTCGGCGGGAGGGGGATCACGGCGTGCGCTTCCAGGCACGCCCGAGCGCGTCGAGCAGGTACGTCCGGACACCGGCGATCGGCAGTCGTTCCTGCGCGAGCGTATCCCGGTCCCGCACGGTGACGGACGCGTCCGCCAGCGTCTGCTCGTCGATCGTGAAAGCGTAGGGCGTGCCGATCTCGTCCTGACGTCGGTACCGACGGCCGATCTGGCCGTTGTCGTCGTACTCGACCGAGGCGACGCGGCGGAGCTCTTCGTACAGCGCACGTGCCTTTGCCACCATCTCGCCGTCGCGAGAGATGAGCGGCAGCACGGCCGCACCCACGGGCGCCAGCCTCGGATGGAGTCGGAGCACGGTGCGCTCCCGGTCTCCGACGACCTCCTCGTCGTAGGCATCGCAGAGGAACGCGAGCATCGAGCGGTTGACACCGAGCGCCGGCTCGATCACGTGCGGTGTGTACCGCTCACCGCTTCCCGAATCAACCCATTCGAGCTTCGTGCCCGAGGCCTCGGTATGCGCCGTGAGGTCGAAGGCGCCCCGGTTCGCGATCCCCTCCAGCTCCGACCAGCCGATCGGGAAGAGGTATTCGATGTCACTCGTCTCGCTCGAGTAGTGCGAGAGCTCGTCCGGCTCGTGGGCACGAACGCGGAGATGGCTCTCGCGGATTCCATACCGGGTGTGCCAGCCGAGCCGCTCGTCGATCCAGGTGCGGTACCACTCGCTCGCCGTTTCCGGTGGTACGAAGAACTCCATCTCCATCTGCTCGAACTCGAGCGTGCGAAAGATGAAGTTGCCGGGTGTGATCTCGTTGCGGAACGACTTGCCGACCTGGGCGATGCCAAAGGGAGGCTTGCGACGCGCGAGCTGAGCGACGTTCTTGAAGTTGATGAAGATCCCCTGCGCGGTCTCCGGACGGAGGAAGACCTTCGTCCCGGTCTCCTCGACCGGTCCCACGCGGGTCTCGAACATGAGATTGAACTGACGCGGCTCCGTGAGCTCGCAGTCACTCGTCTCGCCCGGATGCTTGCTCGGCCGTTGGCCGCACTGGGCTGTCTCGAGCTGATCGGCCCGGTACCGGCGCTTGCAGTGCCGGCAGTCGACGAGCGGATCCGTGAAGCCGCCGACGTGTCCGGAGGCCTCCCAGACCCGTGGGTGGAGGATGATCGACGAGTCGAGCGCGACGATGTCGTCGCGCTCACGCACCATCGACTCGAGCCAGCGAGCCTTGACGTTCTCCTTGAGCAAGACGCCGTAATGGCCGTAGTCGTAGGACGACCCGAGCCCACCGTAGATCTCCGACGCCGGGAACACGAACCCGCGACGGCGGCAGAGCGAGACGATCTTGTCCATCGTGACGGCGTCCGGCATGGGCAGCGAACCGTACCGAGGAGCCCTACGGCGGCGGCGGCT
>JBPCLB010000076.1:0-3857 GCA_051003695.1 Gaiella sp.
GCCGAGGAGATCGCGGCCCGCACCGTCAACAAGGAGCGTGCCCGAGCGGGTGAGTCCAAAACGGCATCCCGCACCTCCACGGAGGACATCTCTTCCGGTCGGCGGGGCGGACTCCGCTCGAGCCGCCCGGGTCCGCGCGGCAGGACGCGCGACCAGTTGTACGAGGAGGCAAAGAAGAAGAACGTGCGTGGTCGGTCGACCATGACCAAGGCCCAGCTCGAGCGTGCCGTCGGTCGCTGACCGGGGCGAGAGAGGCGTGGCCGCGGATCGGCCCCCGGTGCAGGATCGTCCCAACCGCGCGCAGTGCGGATTCTCAATCGCTCCAGAACGTCTCGATCGCTTCCGGGTCGTCGACAGCGACACGCACGCTCGTGACACTGCCGCCGGCGGTCTGGAGGAAGAGTGATTGCAGCGAGTCCAGCTCCTGTCCGTTCCGGCGCCCGGTGTTCCGGATCACCGCAACAGCTTTCTCGCCGCGGGTCTCGAAGGAGAGCAGCTCGGTACCGAACTCGTCGGCATCCGTGAACCCGGCCCGGATCTGCTCGACGACCGCCTCGCGGCCACGCACCTCGCCAACCACGGGACTCGCCCAGACTGCCTGCTCGGCCGTCAGCGCGGCGAGCTCGTCGAGGTCGCACCGCGAGCGGGCGTCGAGCCAGCGGCTGGCGACCGTTGGCTCCGGACGCTCGCTCGAGGGGCGCAAGCCGCGGTTCGACGGAAGCGGCTCGTCCCGACGAGCTGTTTCCTCGACCAGCTGCTCGAGGAGCAACCGGAGCCCACCCTCCGCGAACGCTCGACGCCGGCGGCCGGCGCCCCCGCCGCTCGCGAGAATCCCGGCAACGGCGTCCAGCGCGTCCTCGTCGCCGAGCTCACGTGCGATCGGTCGGAGCCGCTCGACTGTCGAACGAGCGATCTCACGGAGCGGCGCCAGGACTCCTGTGTCGAGAATGGTCGCCTCCACGCCGTCGCGCATCGCACGGAAGGACGACCAGGCGAGGATCTCGCTGGGCGTGCCCGCCCGGGGCGGGAGCTGTGCCGCCTCGCACGCCAGCGCGCGGATCAGCACGGCAAGTCCGGCGACGTGGTCGAGCGAGGATTGAGCATCGAGCTCCCGCACCTCGACGGTCCCGTGTCGCGGATGGAGGCGAAGATCCCACCAGAGAAACGTGTAGTCGGCCAACCCCCCCGCGGCGGTCGTTGCGGCGACGAGATCGTCCCAATCGTCCGCGTCACGGAGCGCGCGCGGAATTCCGCGTCCTGGGTATGCGCGAACCAGCGCGGCCCGGGCACTTGCGAGCCCGGAGTCCGAGCCGAACCACCACGGACTGTTCGCAGCGAGCCCTTGCAGGAGCGGCAGCCACTCGCGGAGCCCGTTGAAGACACGGATCGCGGTCTCGACGTTCAGGACTCCGACGTGGACGTGCAACGCGCATTCGGGCGTCCGTCGGATCAGTCCGCGCATCGCGTCGTCGACCTGGCGGTAGCGCTCCGAGTCGACGAGTGCGGCGTCGCCGTGCGCCCCGGCGGGATGGACACCTGCCCCGAGCAGGGTTGCGCCCGCGCCCGCCACGTGGGCGCGCAATCCTTGAAGCTCGTCGACCGCCGCCGAGACGTGCAGCGCCGGCGCCGAGCGCAGCTCGAGCTCCGCGGCATAGGCCTCGTGGCCCACGCTGCGCCCTGCGTCCAGGCGGGCAAGCACGTCGGCAGCGGTGGGCACGAGTGCGAGCGTCTCCGGGTCGACGAGCAGCAACTCCTCCTCGAGCCCGACCGTGAACGGCGCACTGGGGGCGAACTCGATCATCGGCCTTCCAGGGCCGACTCTGCCGCCAGCCGGCCCAGCACGAGCGCAGCAGCGAGGCCGCTTGCATATCCGCCGTTGGCGATCCCGCCGACGTCTCCGCCCGCCGCGTAGACGCCCGGCGCCGCCCGCGCGGCTGTGTCGACGACGAGCCCTCCGAGCGTCGTGGTGATCCCCGCGACGACCTCGACCGTGATCGTGTCGCGTGTCCGCGAGACCGGCCCACCTGCCCGCTCGACGGCCGCGACGAGCTCGCCGACCGTTCTTCCGTTCGCCCGTTCGTTCAGCGCCCCGCGGTCGATGCGGTAGCGAGCACGTGCGGACGGCTGTCGTGCAGTCCACTGCACGACGTCGATCTCCGACCAGGTGCGGGGCTCGTAGACGTCGCCGCCCGCTCCCTCGACCGTCGCATGGCCGGCATAGAGCTGCGCGAGCGGTACGAAGTCGGCTTCACCGATCCTGGCCGGCGGCGCGGGCATGTTGCGACCGTAGAGCTCGTCGAGCCTCGATGTCGTGCAGGCGCCCGCCTCGAGCCCTAGGCGAAGCCCGTCGCCCGTACTCCAGGGTGTCGCTCGCAGGAGAACCCAGTCCGCCTCGGAGGTGATGTGCTCTCGCACGAGGTCTGTATTTGCCTGGAAGCCGCCGGTCGCGAGGACGACGGGAGTGCCGGACGAGAGCTCACGCAACGGCTCGTGGAGCCGGATCTCCCCTGCGCGCCGCGCGAGCGCCCGGGTCAGGGAGGCGGTGTCGAAACGCATCCCGGTCGTGAGTGGGTTTCCGGTCGATCGCTCGGTGACAACTGCGCCCATCCGCTCGAGCCACTCGAGGTCGCCGTCGAGCCGATCGTGCACGAGGCGTTGTAGCGTCGGATCCCCGTCGGGGCACTCCGCCCGGAAGAGCTCGTAGCTCCTGTACCGCCATACGACGCCGCTCGAGAGCAGCATCGAACCGCCGGCCCGCGCGCCCTTGTCGCAGAGAACGACGTCGGCCCCGCGCTCGCGAGCGGACGCCGCGGCGACGAGCCCGGCCATTCCCGCGCCTGCGACGATCACGTCGGCCATCGTGGCGCTCTTTTCAGACGAGTGAGAAGCCGGGCTTGTGCTCGACGTACTCGACCACGATCCCATCGGGACCGACGACGAATGCGGCGAGGGTGTTCGGGGCGTCCACGATCCGATCGACCTCGAGCTTGAGCGCTTCGGCCTGCTTCAGCGTCTCGTCGACGGACTCGACGAGGAGAGCGAAGTGGTTGAGCAGCGGCCGCTCGTCGTGCTCGACCGATCCGGGTCGCAGCAGCAGGTGCCTGTCGCCGACCTCGAGCCGGTCGTCGACGCGGCGGAAGCCCAGCTCGCCGAAGGCGGACGACGCCGACTCCGGATCGGGCACCCGCACGATCACATGGTCGAGATCGACATACTCGGTCTCGGCCTGGATGAGGCCGAGCGGAACGTTGCCCGGCGCCTCGATCGCCACCTGGCCGTTCGCCCGTAGCTGTCGTCCGGTGGCCCGGGCGCGCGCGAGGGCCGTGACGAGGTCGGGGACTCGGAGAACGATCTGCTCGATCACACCCTGGGCCCGCGGCCCGTCCGCCTCGAAAAGCGTCAATTTCCCTTCTCTCGCGTTGCCGCCCACCAACGTGAAGCTGTCGGTTCGCTCGATCTCGTGCATTCCGCAGACGTCGCACAGAAAGCGAGCCAAGTCGTCACGTTCGTCGACCCAGAGCGCGACATGATCGAACGCTTTCACGTGCACGGGTACCCACATACCCCGGAAGCGGTGCGTCGAACCGTGCTCCGGGTGCGGAGCAGTCTGATCCGGTCGTTTGAGCGGCTGCTCCTCGACCCGCACGGGGGATGGTCGCAGCGGGAAGTGAGCCGACGGCACGCTTCCGGGCGAGGTGGGCGACGGCTTTGGCGCGCCGGGCTGAGCTTTGCAGCCGGCCGGGGACGTGCTCAGTCGGCGGCCCTCAGTTGCGCGACCGCCTGCTCGAAGACCGTCCGAGGCTGTGCGCCGAGCACCAGCAGTCGCCGGTCGAGCACGAACGCCGGGATCGCCGTGA
>JBPCLB010000077.1:0-3936 GCA_051003695.1 Gaiella sp.
GCAGCCGCGCGCGCAGCGATCGACCGAGAGCGGCTCTATGCGCCCGCCGAGGCGATCGCGTTGCTGGCGAGTCTCGAAGGCGCGAAGTTCGACGAGACCGTCGAAGCTCACTTCCAGCTCGGGCTCAACGTGCGACATGCGGACGAGCAGCTTCGAGGCACGATCATGCTTCCTCATGGCACCGGTCGCTCGATGCGCGTCGCCGTCTTCGCAGAGGGTGACAAGGCGCGTGAAGCGGAGGAAGCGGGCGCCGACGTCGTCGGCTCGGCCGACCTCGCCGCGAGGATCGAGGACGGCTGGCTCGACTTCGACGTCGCGATCGCGACCCCGGACCAGATGGGCAACGTCGGCAAGCTCGGTCGCGTGCTCGGCCCTCGCGGGCTGATGCCGAACCCGAAGACCGGCACTGTCACGTTCGACGTCGCCAAGGCCGTGTCCGATGCGAAGGCGGGAAAGCTCGAGTACCGCACCGATCGTGGCGCAAACGTCCACGTCGCGATCGGCAAGAAGAGCTTCGCCGAGCGTCAGCTGCTCGAGAACTACGCTGCGTTGATCGAGGAGATCGTGAGGGCGAAGCCCGCCGCTGCCAAGGGTCGTTACATCAAGGGCATCACGTTGACCACGACGATGGGCCCCGGCGTTCACGTCGACCCGACCCGCGTGCGCGATCTCGCGGCGCCGGACTCCGCCGGCGCGGATTCCGCTCGAGAGGCTGCTACCGTCTAGCTCCACACGCACGACTAGGTCGCCCGAGACGGCTGGCAGCGAGAGCAGAAGCCCAGCCCAGGCGAGGTTCACGACGCATCCGAGCGTCTCTGGGCCCGCCGTAGGCGGGTCTAGTCGTTTCCGAAGGAAACGACATGCAGAAGTCGGAGAAAGTAACAGTTGTCGCGGAGCTCGCCGAGCGGTTGCGCTCAGCGGACTCGCTGATCGTCGCCGACTATCGCGGGCTCACGAACGCCCAGTTGGCGGCCTTGCGCGAAAAGCTTCGGCCACACGGAGCGCAGTTCACGATCGTGAAGAACACCCTGACCAGGCGCGCCGCCGCGGAGGCCGGCTCCGAGCTGCTGCTCGCGTTGCTCGAGGGGCCTACGGGGATCGCCTTCGTGGAGAGCGACGGCGACCCGATCGCGGTGGCGAAGGCACTCTCCGACGCGGCCCGCGAGACGAAAGTGCTCACGATGCGCGGCGGTGTGATGGCCGGACGCGCGATGACCGACGCCGATGTCGAGGAGCTCGCGAAGCTCCCACCGACCGACGTCGTCAAGAGCCAGCTCGTCGGCGTGATCATCGCGCCGCTGACGCAGCTCCTCGGGTTGCTCACCGCACCCGTCCGCGACCTCGTCGGGCTGATCGACGCTCGCGTGGAGCAACTCGGTGGCGAGGATGCTTCCGCTGGCGCGAGGGGTGCTTCCGCTGACGTGGAGGGTGCTTCCGCTGACGCGGAATCACCTGGAGAAGAACAAGAGCAGGAGTCGGAGTCCGCCGATGACGCAGCGGCTTTGGACGAGACAGCGCAGCCGCAGATCTCGGAGCACGACGAGAATTGACATAGGTGCGGCGCGCAGCGCCGCACCAGAACGAGAGGAAACAGACGATGGCCACCGATACTGGGAAGGTGCTCGAGACACTCGGCAAGATGACCGTGCTCGAGCTCGTCGAGCTGAAGAAGGCGATCGAGGAGGAGTGGGGCGTGACCGCCGCCGCGCCGGTCGCCGTTGCAGCGGCCGCTCCGGCAGGGGACGGCGCCGAGGCGGAGGAGGAGAAGGATTCGTTCGACGTCATCCTCACGAGCTCCGGCGACAAGAAGATCCAGGTGATCAAGGTCGTTCGCGCCGCCACCGGCCTCGGCCTGAAAGAAGCGAAGGATCTCGTCGACGCCGCCCCGGGCGCGATCAAGGAAGCGATCACGAAGGACGAGGCCGAGAAGCTCAAGGGCGAGCTCGAGGAAGCAGGTGGATCCGTCGAGCTGAAGTAGCGTTTAGTGGCCTGTTCGGAAAGCGACCCAGGGCGGCATACAGGCGTCATGCGGCGCGATGCTGCGTCCTCGGTCGCCCCGATATGCCTCATATCGGGGCTCCCTGCGTCCTTGCCTCGCACCACCTGACGCGTGTCTTCCCCCGTGCCCACTTTCCGGACAGGCCCTTAATACGCGAGCTTAGGTCTGACCCAAACCTCGAAGCTGACGGCCTGCCCGTTGATGATCTGCTCACTGATCTCAATCTTGTCGACTATCCACCCGTCGAGGATCTCGGTGCCCCGCTCGGCAACCCGCCCGATCATGATGTTGTGGACAGCCTTGGTTCGGTCCGGGAAATGGACGAGGTAGACGATCCCGCTGGCCATGCGACCTTCTACCACTCTCTATCGCGACGTGCGCAAACGTACGCTCGGTCGCTGATCCCTGGTGGGCTTGCCTGGAGAGCTCGGCGAGTCCTCGGGCGGGTGATCGAGCTCGGACAGGATCGCCTTGCGACTCCGTCACCTTGATCCATCAACGGCAATCTCCTGCAATGCCGTCCTCAAGCCGGCGCGGCGAGAGCGCTTCTGAGCCGCGACAGACCTGCGCCAATCCCGCAACAAGTCTGTGCACTGAACCGAGACCGAGCTCGTCCACGGACGCCGCTTCGCCGGCTACGAGCACGTCGAGCACGAGACGCTCGGCTGGATCAGCTTCTACAACCTCGAGCGGCTACACGAAGAACTCGGGGGCATCCCACCCGCAGAGTACGAACAGCTCCACCGAGAGAAAGGAGAAGACCCTGAGGAGCGGCGCTCCGGGCCGCCAAGCTGCGAGACCGAGATCAGCGTCGAAACGAACCTGTCGGCCAGATAACAGCCTCCATAAAACCCGGGTGCGGTTCAGCTCCAGCCGCTCGCGGATTGTCCTCAGTTCAGTTCTCGTCGGGCAGAGGTCCGACGAACTCGACGCCGTACTCCTCGCAGGCCTTCTCGATCTGCGATCCGTCGACCGACTCGAGCGGCGGGAGGCCCCCTGATCGCGAAGGCAGGGTGATGGCGCGGTAGAACCGCCCATGACGCGGCGTCGTGAGGATCAGGTAGCGGGCCGTTTCCGACTCGATTCGAAAGCCGTGAACTGTCCCACCGGGCAGGTGCGCGAACGAACCGGCCCTTGCCAGAACCCCTCGCTGGTCGCTGATGAAGAGCGTGATCTCGCCCTCGACCACGTAGAAGGACTCCATGTCGTCCCGGTGCAGATGCAGAGGGACGTTCTCTCCGCGCTTCGCCTGCTCGTCGACCAACGTGAACGTCTCTCCCGTCTGCTCTCCGGTCGCAAGGAAGTACGTGGACGTCTCCCCCATCCAGCGGCGCTCGCCCGCCTCGGGTTGGTGCAGATACGCGCCGGTCGCAGCCGCCATGGAAGGGTCTCCCCTCGGTCGAAGATCAGGCAGCCGACACTACTCGATCGCTCTGAGCAGGACGGCGGCGTCCGTCGCCTCTACGAGCCAGCGCGTCCTCCAACAGGAAGGGTGTGGCCTGGTTACTTCGCCGACCCCGCCTCGGCCCCGCCGATGCCCGACATGGGCATCTCGGTTGACTGCTATTCCGGCACGTTCGCCTCGATCGAGGATCATTTCGAGCGTGGCACGCTTCAGCGCGGCTTGCCTGGCTCCGATGTGAGCGCGCTCTTCGTCGCTGGGCGGGAGAGCCCGATTCCGTTTGTGGAGAGCGAGCGCAGCGCGCAGCTGATGCCGCACGCGACGTTGAGATCCTTGACGGTTGTGGCACTTCCCGTGGCTCGAGCAGCCTGGCTGTGTTCTCGCGGCCGCCGAGCGACTGACCGCCGCGCGGTAGACCCGCTCTCTCGTGCCAACCCGCCGCAGCCTTCGATCTGGGGCGGCGGCTCCCGCGAGCGGAGCGACGGGCGTTGTGCGCCTCGAGCGGCACCGGGCGTAGTGGTCGACTCGGTGTGGC
>JBPCLB010000078.1:0-9470 GCA_051003695.1 Gaiella sp.
GTTCGACGCCGGGAAGCGCCGCGACGGCGTCGTGGATCGACTCCTGGATCATCGGCCCCGCCGGACACCCCATCGAGGTGAGCGAGTGGATCACCTTGACGTGCTCGCCCTCGATCTCCGCGTCGTAGTAGAGGCCCAGCTCGACGATGTCCATCCCGAGCTCGGGATCCTCGACTCCATGAAGCGCCTCGACAACGTCATCCTTCGTGACCACGCTTGCAGTGTACGCGTGGGTGCTTTCCGGCTGCCGCCGGCGGCAGCCGGAAAGTGCCTACCCCAACAACCGGACTTCTTCCCGCCTCTCGCGGGCGAAGAAGTGGATTCCGTCCGTGAAGCGCACCCAGTTGCAGCGCATGCACATCGTCAGCGAGTGCGTCCGGGCCGAGTCGGCCATGAAGCGCACGCCTCGGAGGAGGTCGCCGTTCGTGACCCCGGTCGCCGCGACGATCACGTCGCCGGTCGCAAGCTCCTCTTCCGTGAAGACGTGGGCGACATCGTCGATTGCGAGCGCGTGGGCTTCGTCGATCTGCGTGCGCGTCGTCGGCCAGAGCTGCGCCTGCACGCCGCCGCCCAGGCAGCGCAGCGCAGCCGCCGTGAGCACCGCCTGCCGGGTGCCCCCGATCCCGATCGCGAGGTGATCGCCCGTGCCGCGGATCGCAGCCGAGATGCCGGCGGTGACCGTCCCGTCGCCGACGAGCTTGATGCGCGCGCCGGCGGCGCGGAGCTCCTCGACGAGGTCGTGATGCCGCGGACGATCGAGGACGAGCGCGGTGATGTCGATCGCCTGGCGGCCGAAGCTCTTCGCGACCGCCTCGACGTTCTCGGCGACGGGTCGGTGGAGGTCGATCACGTCACGGGCCCGAGGGCCGACGGCCATCGTCCGCATGTACATGTCGGGCAACTGCATCAGCGCCCCCTCGGGTGCGACCGCGAGCATCGCCACAGCCCCCACTCCGCCGCGCGCGACGACGCCGCGCCCCTCGATCGGGTCGAGTGCGAGATCGACCCGATCGCCCCCTGCGCCGACCTGGCCGCCTGGCAGCAGCTGCTCGCCGGTGCGGGCACCGATCACGACTCGCCCGGAGATCGGGAGCTCGTCGAGGGCGGCCTTCATTCCTCGCGCGGCGGCATCCTCGGCCGCCTCCTCGTCGTCGCGCCCGAGCCACCGCGCGCCCGCCAGCGCCGCCCACTCGGTCGCCCGCGCATAGCGCGTGCAAAGACAGTCGCTCATCGTGCCGCGAGTCGATCGGCGTACGAGAGCACGAGGTCGAGCACCTCGCCGACCGCCTGGTCGAGGGAGGTGTTGTGGATCACCGGCACGTCACACCGATGCGCCCGCTCGACGATCGCGTCCTGAATCGAGCGAATCTCGGGCAGACCCTCGAGATAGCGCTCGAGCGGACGGAGCCCCTCCGTCGAGGCGTCGCGCACCCAGAAGTGGCTGCGGTGAATGCGCTCGTCCTCGATCGATACGACGCAGTGCACGACAACGGCGTCGGAGCGGAGCGTGTTGATCATCCCCGGAACGAGGTGAACACCCTCCAGCACGAGCGACCACCCCTCCGTGAGCGCACGGTCGATCGCCGCCTCGATCCCGACGAGCACGTTTCGCGTCTGGTCGAAGAATCCGAGCAGCCGCGGATCGCCCGCCTCCTCCTCTTCGGCCTTAGTCAGCGCGAGCTTCGCCTCGAAGCTCGAGTAGTGGACGGAGGGCATGAATCCCGGTGCGAAGAACGCGCGCATCGTCTGGCGGATGAAGTCCGTCGACGTGACCCGCGTGATCCCGAGCCGATGCGCGGCCTCGGTTGCGATCGTCGACTTTCCCGTCCCCGTGGCGCCACCCACGAGCAGCACGATGGGCACGTCCAGCTGCTGCAGCGCCTGCAGCCGCCGCAGCCGGCGCATCGTGCGACCGGCTTCGGGCTCGCCGAGCACCTCGACAGCGAGCTCCGCCAACCGGTCGAGATCGATGCGATCGGTTCTCGTAGCGACGAGATCGGCGTCGGCGCGCCGCGCGAGCTCGTACGCACGCGTCATCGGAAGCCCGGTCGCCGCGAGCGCGCGCGCCATCAGCCCCTTGGACCACGGCGGCCCGTCGTCGCCACCCAGCGGCAGGGGCGCGAGGTAGCGGCGCGCGCTCAACGAAGCGCCATTCTCTGCGCCCCGACGAGCTCGTGCCCGAGGCGCTCGACGAGCTCGACGAGGTCGGGCCCTCCATCGAGCGGGATCACGTCGTTCGCGGCGAGCACGACGCGGACGCCACGCTGGTCGGCGGTCTCGAGCACGACGTCGACCGCGGCGGCCTTCACCTCGACGACGAACGTCTCCACGTCGAGCAGGGCAAGTTCCTCCGCCAGGCGTCTTCGATCGGCGAGCGCTCCGGAGACATGCGCCACCCGGGCATC
Organism: Gaiella sp.; assembly: GCA_051003695.1. Lineage (GTDB taxonomy): Bacteria > Actinomycetota > Thermoleophilia > Gaiellales > Gaiellaceae > Gaiella. The sequence goes on from JBPCLB010000078.1 coordinate 2,406, forward strand.
GAACCGGTCTCGAAGGTGGGCGGCGATGCCCGCGTGCGCGGCAGCCGGCGCGGTTCCGAAGTACGCAACCCGCTCGCCCGCGACCGACTCGTGCGGAGCGGGCCGAAGCATCGTCCGCAGGACGGGCGTGCCGGGTCGAGCGACCTCGCCCAACGTGCTCGCGAGCTCGGCGCTGCCGGGTAGCTCTGCCATGGTGACGAGGATCGCGTCGGAGATCAGCGCGCGGTAGCCGTTGAGGTAGCCGGTCGAGACCGCGCGATCCTGATGGGCGCCGACGACGAGCACGCGCCGATCGGCCGCCACGGGCGGCAATGCAGCGCCGCTGCCGTCGAACAGCACCAGGTCGGGATCGAGGGACAAAGCGAGCTGCGCGCCCTCGAGGACGTTCGACACCCCGGGAGCCCCGGCGAGCCCTCCCCCACAGCGTCTGCAGCCTACGGTCGGAACACCGGCGAGCGCGGCGAGCTCCAGGTGATCGGAGGCGGCGTGACGACCCAGACGCGACAGGGCGAGCAGCGACTCGACAGTGGGCGCCACCTCGACGAGCTCGGGCTGCTCGGGCCCCCCACGCCCCATCGCGACGACCACGACTCTCAGGGCGCGAGCGAGCGTTCGGACGACCATTCCCGTGACCGCGGTCTTCCCGACCCGCTTGCCCGTCCCGATCACCGCGAGCGACGGAACCTTCACGGGGTGGAACACGGGCGGCTCGAAGCGGAAGTCGGGACCCTCGACCGGGACGCCGAGGGCGAGCGCCCGCCCGACCAACGCCAGCCGGGCGGGCGGGCTGAGCACGGGCTCGTCGGAGAGGTCGACGACGAGCTCCGGACCGTAGGTCTGGAGAGCTTGCTCCAGGCTCTCGACGAGCGGAACCCCGAGCTCGGGCGAGCCACTGCGCAGCTTCTCCGTCCCGCCGACCAGAACCGCGGCGACGACCTCGTACGGAAGCTCGGCGAGCGCGGCACGGATCACCGACGGGTAGTGCTCGCCGTCGACAAGCGCGATCGCGCGGGGGTCGGTCGTCAACGGCTCGAGACCTCTCGCGCGATCCGAGCCGTGTACTTTTCGTACTCGAACGTCTCCGAGTCGAACTGGATGATCCGCTCCTGGCCGTGAAACGGATGCCGGCGCCAGATGTCGACGTGTCGGCCCGAGATCTCGATCACGTTGTAACAGGGTCGCGTGTTGCCACGGAGGCGGAGCGAAGACACCGTGCCCGTGTTGACGACGAACAGGTTCTCGAGGCGCCACGCGTACGGCACGTGCTTGTGCCCGGAGAGGACGAGCTGCACGCGCGAGCGCAACAGGCACTCGATCGCGTCGCCGGCGTCGTAGACGACGTTGCGCTCCCGCCCTGTCCCGGGAACCGGCAGCAGGTGATGGTGGAGCACGAAGATCCGCAGCTCCGAAGGCTCCTCGGTGAACGCCGCCTCGATCCATGGGTACCGCCCACGGCCGATCTGACCGTGATCCAGGTCGGGCTCCGTCGAGTCGATCGCGACGATCGTCACCCCGTGTTTCCGCAGCACCGAGTTGCGCTCACCGAAGAGCTCCTCGAAGTGGACATACCCGACATTGCGGGAGTCGTGATTCCCCGGCACGACGACCATCGCGTCACACTTGATCTCGTCGAGATACTGCCGGGCGAGCCGGTACTCGTGCTTGAAGCCGAGCGTCGTCAGATCGCCCGAGCAGACCACGATGTCCGGTTCGAGGTCGTTGATCTCCGCGATCGCACGCTCGAGCAGGCTCGGCTCGAAGTACGGCCCTCCGCAGTGGAGATCGGACAGGTGCGCGATGCGGAACGGGCGCTCGTCGGCCATCAGCCTTGAGTGTACGGCGGTCGTCCGCACCGGGCCAGCGGCCCGCAGCGGCGACGTCCGAGCGCGGCGGTACTTTGGCCCAGGTGCACGGCGAGGCCGATCAGACCCAGCGTTTCAGGGCGTTTTGCGGGTCGGTGCCACCTCGATTCGCCAATCCGGCCGAGTTGGAATGCGCGCGGATCTTCGACTGGTACGGGATCCCCTGGGAGTACGAGCCGCGGTCGTTCGTCCTCGAATGTGACCCCGAGGGCCGCGTCACCCGGGCGTTCACGCCCGACTTCTTCCTCCCCGAGCAGAACCTCTTCATCGAGGTGACCGTGATGAAGCAGTCGCTCGTCACGCGGAAGAACCGCAAGCTCCGGGAGTTGCGAGCGCTGTATCCCGACGTCCGCGTCAAGTTGTTCTACCGCCGGGACATCGAGCGGCTCGCGCAGCGCTACCACGCTCGTGGGGGAAACCATGCCGCTCACCTGCAGCTCGCTCTGGGGGAAACCATGTTTCCCGCACGAACCCCCCTGCTTCGCGAATGCGTGGATTCGACGATGACTAGTCCTCCCGGCCGAATGAATCGGCCTTCGGGCACGACATCCGATGGAAACGACGGCGGGTTGCTCACGTGACCGCGGCTGAATCCCTGCGCACAGCAGGGCATCCGATCGGAGAGGTCTATCTTGCTCGCTCGGAAATTGCGGCGCGGGTCGGGGAGCTGGGCGAGGCGCTGGGCAACGCCTATGTCGGTCGTGAGCCGGTGCTCGTGGCGCCGCTCAAGTCGAGCACCGTCTTCCTCGCGGATCTTTCCCGGGCGCTCGACTGCGACCATGCGGTCGACTTCGTCGAGCTCGCTTCATACGGCAGCGGGGCGCTCGGTGGTGGCGTGCGGTTGCTCAAGGATCTCGACATACCGATCGTCGGCCGGCACGTCGTGATCGTCGCGGACGTCGTCGATACCGGGCTCACTCTCTCGTACCTGGCGCGGACGTTCTCGGCGCGCGCTCCCGAGAGCCTCTCCGCCGTGACGTTGCTCGACCGCCCCTACCGTCGTTTGGTTGAGGACGTTCCGGTCGAGCACACCGGGTTCACGGTTCCCGACGAGCTCTACGCAGGCTACGGTCTTGGTCTCGACGAGCGCTGGCGAGCCCTGCCCGATCTCCATGTCGTGCTTGCGGACGCCCTGCCTGCGGCGCTCGCGTCGTAGGGCCAGACCCGACCATGGGTTTCCGGCTGATCGTCGCGTACGGTCAGAGCGAGATAGGGCCGGACAGGTCCGGGCTCTACAGGTATCCGAGGGGGTCGACGGCGCTCCCGCCGACTCTGACCTCGAAGTGCACGTGCGGGCCGGACGAGTCACCTGTGTTGCCAGAATAGGCTATAGTCTCACCGGCGACGACCGATTGCCCCACGGTGCTCGCGAAGGAGGAGTTGTGGGCGTACGCCGTCGAGAGTCCGTTCCCGTGGTCGATCACGACGAGATTGCCGTAGCCGCCGAGCCAGCCGCTGTAGATGACCGTACCGGCTGCGGCCGCGCGGACGGGCGTCCCCTCCGAGACCGAGATGTCGATCCCCTCGTGCAAGCGGCCCCACCGCGGCCCGAAACCGCTCGTCACCGGCCCGCTCACCGGCCACGCGAGCAGTCCGCTCCCGCCGACGGGCGCCACAATCGCCGGAGCGCTCGACGCGGCAGCTGCGGCGGCGGCTGCCGCCTCCTGGGCGGCACGAATCCGTTCGGCGAGCGCGGCGCTCTGCTCCTCGAGCGCAACGATCTCCTCGAGCGCGTGATCCTGATCGCCCTGGATCGACGACAGTGCGGCCCGTTTCGCGCTCTCCGCAGAGACGAGCTGGTTCCGGCTCGCGACGAGGCGCGTCACCACGCCCTGCTGCTCCGCCGTCTGGGTGGCCACCGCCCGCTCGGTCGCAGCCGCTTCGGTTCGCGCCGCGCGCGTCTTGCGGCGCGCGTCGGCGACCCCGTCGCGGGCGGTTTCGACGCGGGTGAGGATTCGCTCGTCCTGGCCGGAGATCCGCGAGACGAGCTCGAGCTTGTCGAGCAGATCGCTGAACGACGTCGTCCCGAGGAGGAACGAGATCAGGTCGGGATCGTCCGAGACGTAGATCGCCCGGACGCGTTGCTCGAGGCGCTCGAGCGCGACAGCCTGCTCCCGCTTCAGGCGCTCGAGCCTGCCTGTCTGCACCCGGATCGTCTCTTCGAGCTCCGCAAGCCGCTGTCTCGCGCTCCCGAGCTCGGCTTCGAGCACACCGAGACGCGCCTGTTGGGAGGCGACACCTGCCGTAAGCTCGCGAACCAGGCCCGCGACGGCACTCAGCTCCTCGGTGAGAACACCCTCCTTCGCCTCCGAAGCATCCACCGCTGCGCGGAGGTCTGCGAGCCGGTCGTCGACCCGGGCCTTGTCGGTCCCCGGATCCCCCGCGGCGGAGGCGGCGAGGAGGAGGCCGAGGAGCACCACCACGAAAGCGCGCGCCCCGGCCATCAGCTGCTCTTCGCCTCCGCAGGACCCGGCCCTGCCCCGCCCCGGTCGAGGGCTCGCAGCGCCTCGGCTGCGTCGCGACGCAATGTCCCGACGAGCGCTCGATAATCGTGGTCGGTGATCCGGCCGCTCCGGTGCTCTGCTTCGAGCTCCTTGAGCGCGCCGAGCGCGCGGTCTCGAGTCTCGGCCAGCTCCAGCGCGTCGCGCTCGGCGTCATCGAGCGCGTCGACCGCATCCGAGGACGGCGCGGGCTCGCGGAGGAACGGGAGCGCGACGAGCACGACGCAGGCGACCGCAAGCGCACCGCCCAGGACGAGCGCGACGCTCACGGCGTCGAGGCGGCCCGCCGATTCGACCGTGCCGCGCGGGCGTACCGCTCGACGAGCCGGCGTTGCTCGCGGGCGTCCGGCCAGAGCGTGATCAGCGACCCGAGGAGGAAGACGAGGCCCGCGAGCCAGATCAGGTTGACGAGTGGCTTGACGAAGACGCGGAACTGCACCGAGCCGTCGTCGTAGACCTGCTCCGCGATCACGAACAGATCTTCGCCGGTGAGGAGGTCGGAGCGGATCCCGACCTCGTTGGAGACCTGCTGCTCGACGGCGTAGGCGTTCTTTCCGGCCGAGACTGTTCCCAGAGAATCACCGTCGCGCCGCACGTCGAGGACCGCACGGATCTCCGTCGCGTTTGCGCCATCTCGCTCCGAGAGAGTCCTGTAGGTCAGGTCGTACCCCGCGACCGACAGCGTCTCACCGCGCGCGAGCCGCCCCTCGGCGACGGAGTCGTAGGCGCTCGAGCCGGCGATGCCGATCGCGAGCAACACGATCGCCGCGTGGACGACGTAGCCGCCGTAGCGTCGCCGATTGCGTGCGACGAGACCGGAGAAGGCACGTGGGATCGCCTCGCCGGTGAGAGCGCGTCGGGCAGACGTCCCACGAGCGAACTCCGCGACGATCGTCGTCGACACGAAAGCCGCGAAGGTGTATGCGATCAATCCGGGCACCGACGAGCCGGCGCCGAGCGCGATCAACACCACGCCGCTTGCGACAGCGGCGCCGGCGGACCAGGCGAAGGTGCGGGAGAGGCCTCTGAGCGAGGCCCGTCGCCAGGCAACAAGCGGGCCGATCCCCATCAGCAGCAGCAACGGCAGCCCGAAGATCCGGAGGAAGAAGTCGTAGTACGGCCGTCCGACGACGACCGCCTCGCCGCGCACGGCTTCGGAGAGGATCGGCCACGAGGTACCCCAGAGGATCGTGAGGCAGAGGGCGACGAGGAGCAGGTTGTTGTAGAGGAACGTCGCCTCGCGTGAGATCAGCGACTCGAGCTTGGCCGTTGCGCGCAACAGCGGCAGCCTGAGGCAGATCATGGTGGTCGCGAAGATCACCGCGATGACGATGAACCCGAGGAACCACGCTCCGATCGAGCTCTGCGTGAACGAGTGGATCGAGCTCACGATCCCGGAGCGGGTCAGGAACGTGCCGAAGAGGGAGAGGCAGAACGCGAGACTCACGAGCACGACGTTCCAGACCTTGAGCATCCCGCGCTTCTCCTGGATCATCACCGAATGCAGGTACGCGGTCGCCGCGAGCCACGGCATCAGGGCGGCGTTCTCGACGGGATCCCACGCGTAGTAGCCGCCCCAGCCCACCTCTTCATAGGCCCAGTGCGCGCCGAGCAGCTGCCCGATCCCGAGCGCCGTCCACGCGACGATCGTCCAGCGCCTCGTCGCGACGAGCCACCGCTCGTCGATCCGCCCCGAGAGCAGCGAGCCCATCGCGAACGCGAACGGCACCGCAAGCCCGACGTAGCCGAGGTAGAGGAGCACTGGGTGCGCGACCATGTACGGGTTCTGGAGACTGGGGTTCAGACCACGGCCGTCGAGGGGCGCGCCGATCACCTCGAACGGGCTCGAGACGCCCACGAGCAACCACGCGAACCCGACACAGATCCCCGCGAGCACCGGCGTCACCCAGACCAGCAGGTCGCGCAGCCGGTTCCGGCCGAGCCAGACCGCAAGCGCCGAGTACCCGGTGAGGATCAGGAGCCAAAGCAGGAGCGAGCCTTCCTGACCTCCCCAGAGCGCGGAGATCTTGTAGGGCGTCGGCAATGCGCGGCTGGAGTGCCCGGCGACGTAGGCGAGCGAGAAGTCGTCGCGCAGGAACCCGGTGACGAGGACGGCGGTCGCGACGAGTGTCGAGCCGAAGGCTGCGATCAGCGCGTTGCGGGCCGAGAGCGCCAGCCGTCGGCGTCCGCGCGCTGCGGCATACCCGCCGGCGAGCAGCGCGTACAGCGAGAGGCCGAGCGTGACGGCGAGTGCGGCACGTCCGAGTTCCGCCACGGTCGAGCTAGGCCCCTAGGCGGGAGTCTCGGCGCCCTGGTACTTCGACGGGCACTTCGTGATCATCGACCCCGGTGCGGTCACGAACGTGCCGTCGCGGAGCGTGCCGGTCACGACGACGTCGCGCCCCGGCTTGAACAGGTCGGGGACGGAGCCCTTGTAGAGCACGGCGACCGACTGCTTGTGCGCCCCCTCGAAATCCTGCAGCGTGAAGCGGAGCCCGGCACCGTGCGGGTCCCCCGTCGGGGTACCGATCACCCGTCCTGCGAGCGAGACCTCACCGCTCGTGGCTCCGAGCTCACCCGGTGAGACGGAGGGCGTGCCTCCGCCCGCAAGCGAGGTGTAGAGGAGGAAGACGGCAAGGACCGCCGCAACCGAAAGAGCAATCACGAGTCTCGCCGGCGAGTTCGTCCGCGCCATGGGAACA
>JBPCLB010000079.1:0-18666 GCA_051003695.1 Gaiella sp.
ACCGAGTCGCCGACCCCGAGCTCCTTCCGCTCGCGCTCGAGCCACTGGACGACGCGACCGGCCTTGACGACGATCAGCTCGTCCTGGTCCGGGTGCTTGTGGAAGTCGTGGAACCCTCCGGGGGCGAGCGTTACGTCCATCGCGACGAACGTCTTGCCGCCCGTGCTCGGCGGCGACACACGCATCCCGGCGCTACCCCAATCGAACGCCGTCGTCTCGACGTCGCCACGCATCACGAACCTGCTCATCATGCCTCCTTGTCGGTTGAGATCCGCTTGAACCGCTTCATGTTCTCGGTGATCGCGACCTCTGTCGGCAGTCGTTCCATGGACGAGGCGCCGAAGAAGCCTGCGATGCCCTCGGTGTGCGCGAGCACGTACGCGGCATCGTCCGGCTCGGCGATCGGCCCACCGTGGCAGAGAACGATCGCCTCGGGGGCGACGCGCTTGGCAATGTCGTGCATTTCCTGGATCAGCGGGATGCAGTCGTCGAGCGTCGTCGCCGCGCCGGCGCCGATCGACCCGCCGGTCGTGAGCCCCATGTGGGGCACGAGCACGTCTGCTCCTGCCTCCGCCATCGCCTGCGCCTCGTCGGGAGTGAACACGTACGGGCAGGTCAGCAGGTCTTTCTCGCGCGCGAGGCGGATCATGTCGACCTCGAGCTCATACCCCATCCCGGTCGCCTCGAGGTTCTGCCTGAACATCCCCTCGAAGAGACCGACCGTGGGGAAGTTCTGCACACCCGAGAAGCCGATCCGTTTCAGCTCGTCGAGAAAGACGTCCATTAGCCTGAACGGGTCGGTCCCACAGACGCCGGCGAGCACGGGAGTCTCCTCGACGATCGGGAGCACCTCGCGTGCCATCTCGACGACGATCGCGTTCGCGTCCCCGTACGGCAGCAGACCCGACAGCGACCCGCGGCCGGCCATCCGGTAGCGGCCGGAGTTGTAGATGATGATCAGGTCGGTGCCACCCGCCTCGGCGCACTTCGCGCTCAGACCGGTGCCCGCGCCGGCGCCGATGATCGGCCTGCCCGCGTCGATCTCGGCGTGGAGCCGCGCAAATGCTTCGGCTCTAGTCACGGTCGCCGCACCGCCTCGTCGAGGTGCTCGCGATCCCGTGGAACGACTCGCACGTAAGTGCCACGCTTTGCCCCCGACGAAAAACGGTGTTTGACACCGCTCTCGACCTGTGGAGCGATTGGCGCAGAACCGGCACGACCTGCCCTTGACAAAAACGGTGTGTGACACCGCTCTCGACCTGTGGAGCGATTGGCGCGCGATCGGCACGATTCGCCCTTGACAATCGGGGCCTGACACCCGGCGTGGACGGCTCGGCGCCGCTCATGCTGCTGCCTCGATCAGCTCGTGCAGCCGATCTGCCATCGCACGCGCGAACGCCTCGTCGTTGACGTCGGCGTCGAGCTCGTGGACGGTCACCTTCGTCCGGTCGACGCGTTCACGAAGCGTCGAGAACAGCGCCTCGTCGGCCTCCGGATCGTGGAAGACGCCACCCTCCGTTGCGATCGTCGAGACGCCGCGCAACGGGATGAAGAGCTCGGTGGGGCCTGTCGCGGCATTGAGCTTCTCGGCGATCAACGAGCCGATCTCGCGACACTCGCCGGGGGTCGTTCGCATCAGCGTGATCGTCGGGTTGTGCACGTAGAGGTTGCGGTCGGCGTAGCGCTCGGGCACCGTCTCGCGCGGGCCGAAATTGACCATGTCGAGGGCACCGAGCGAGACAACCTGCGGAATCCCGGCCTTCCCCGCCGATTCGAGGCGTTCAGGCACCGCAACGAGGACGCCGCCGGCGACCTGGTCGCAGAACTCCGTTGTCGTCACGTCGAGTGAGCCGACCGCGTAGCCAGCCTCGAGCAGCTTCTCCATCGAGCCGCCCCCCGCTCCCGTCTGATGGAACACGAGCACCTCGTACCCGAGCTCCTCGAGCCGCTCGCGGGCCGTCGTGACCGCCGGAGTCGTGACCCCGAACATCGAGGCGACGACGATCGGCTTCTCGTCACCGAGCGCCGGCACCGTCGCCCGCGCCATCCCCGCGAGCGCCGCGGCGGCATTGCCCATGATTCGTGCCGAGACGCTGTTGACGCCGGCGATGTCGACGACGGAGTACATCATCGTCACGTCGACGGAGCCGACGTACGGCGTCGTGTCGCCCGAGGCCACGGTGGAGACCATCAGCTTGGGGACGCCGATCGGAAGCTGACGCATCGCGTAGGTCGCGATCGCCGACCCGCCCGAGCCGCCGAGCCCGCCGATCGCGTCGAGCTTCCCCTCCCCGTGCAGGCGCTTCACCACCTTGGCCGCGCCTCGCGCCATGGTCTCGACAGCGGTGCCGCGATCACCCGCCGAAGCGAGTGCGCCGACATCGGCACCGACCGCCGCTGCGACGTCTTCGCGCGTAATGTCCGGCGTTGCGAGCGGCTCTCCGACGATCCCGGCGTCGATCAACACGACGTCGACCCCCTGCTCCCGAATCCGGTCGGCGAGGTACGCGTACTCGTGGCCTTTCGTATCGAGCGTTCCCACCAGCACGACGGTCTTGGTCATGACCTCACCTCCTCTCCCCCTGAGCTACGAGAACACATCGCGCTCGTCGCCGATCAAGACGCCAATGGCTCGACACCGAGATACCTTCGTTGGGCGTCTGGATCCGCGACGAGCGCCGCAGACGTGGTCTCGGCGGCAATGCGCCCGGCCACCATCACGAGCTGACGCTCCGACACGGCCGTCGCGACTCCGAGGTTCTGCTCGACGAGCAGCACCGCCATCCCCTCCTCGACGAGCGCCTTGAACGTCGCGACCATTCCCTCGACGATCGTCGGGGCCAGCCCCTCTGAGGGCTCGTCCATGATCAGGAGCGTCGGATTGCGAAGCAATGCCCGACCGATCGCGAGCATCTGCTGCTCTCCCCCGGAGAGCTGCGTCGCGGAGATCTTCTGCCGCTCGGCCAGCCGCGGGAAGAGGTCGTAGATCGCCGCGGGCGTCCACCGCTTGCCGCGGGTGCCCTTCGCGAGCATCCGCAGGTGCTCGTCGACCGAGAGCGAGGGAAACAAGCGCCGGCCCTGTGGCACGTAGCCGATCCCGGCTCCTGCGATGCGGTACGACGGCTTGCCGATCAGCTCGGCGCCCTGGAAGGTGATCGACCCCGATACCTGCGAGAGCATGCCGATGATCGCCTGGCAGAGCGTCGTCTTGCCCATGCCGTTCCGGCCGATCACGGACACCGCCTCCGTGCCCATCTCGAAGGTGACGCCTTCGAGAGCCTGGGCCTGACCGTAGTAGGCATCGAGCGCCTCGACGCGGAGGAGTGCCGTGCTCGGTGCGGCGCGGGTCTCACTCATAGTGGCCGGTTCCGAGATAGAGGTCGTGCACGGTCTGATTCGCACGGATCTCCGCGGGTGTGCCCTCGACGATCTTGCGCCCATCGTGCATCATCGAGACGTACTCGGCGACGGTCAGCGCGACGTCCATGTCGTGCTCGATCAAGATCAGGGTCACGTCGCGGGGTAGCGCGAGCAGAAGCTCGGTGAGCCGTTCGCGCTCACCACGTGAGAGGCCGGACGCCGGCTCGTCGAGCATGATCACGCGCGGATCGGTGACGCTCGCCATCGCAACCTCGAGCTGCCGCTGCTCGCCGTGCGACAACGATCCGGCGAGGGTCTGCAGTCGCGGGGCGAGCGCGACGAGCTCGGCCGCACGCTGCGCGCGCTCGCGCAGTTGCCGGTCGCGCGCGAGAGGAAACACGCGAAGCCGCCCACCGCGCCGGCCCACGAGCGCGACGAAGAGATTGTCCTCGACGGTCAAGCCGAGGAAGAGACGGGACTTCTGGTAGCTCCGCGCGACCCCTAGCTGCGGCCGGGTGCGCGACGGCAGGCCGGTGACGTCACGGCCGAAGATCTCGATCGTCCCGCTCGAGGGCGGAAAATCGCCCGCCACGAGGTTGAACAGCGTCGTCTTTCCCGCTCCGTTCGGGCCGAGGATCGCGCGGCGCTGGCCGTGCGGAACGTCGAGGTCGACGTCCCGCACGGCCTGCACACCGCCGAACCGCCGACCGACCCCCCGCAAGCGGAGGGCCGGCACGGCGTCCTGCTCGGTCAAGACGTCGGTCACACGCCTACTTGATGATCTGGTTCGTGATGGTGCCGTTCTTGACGACCTTGATCTTGCCCTGCCAGGGCAGTTTCCTCTTCACGCAGGGCGGCTGCGTGCGACCCGGGGGCGGGCTCGACTTCTTGAAGAGCCCACCGAACGACTGGTCGACGTTCGGCACGTAGCCGACGACCGCGGTCGAGACTACATCGCCGTTCTTTACGACCTGCAGCGGGTACTGATCCTGGATCGCCTGACGGTTGGAGTCCAGCTTCACCGTCCCGCCGTCCGAGACCTCGTAGCCGGACTTCAGCGTCCGCGGCATCGAGGCGGCGAGCTTCGACAGGTCGCCGTTCGCCTTCGTGAGGCCCTGGATGAAGCCCCACGCGGCGTTGTAGTAGTTGTAGACGAACCCGTCGGCGTAGTTGCCGCCGTTCAGGCCTGGGTAGTGCTTGGCAACGACGGCCTCGTAGGCCTTCGCCTGCTTCGTCTTGAGGCCGGGGCCGGTGCCGAAGCCGCCGACGTACGAGCCGACGACCTTCGGGGCGACGACCTTGTCAGCGCCCAGGAACGCGAAGAACAGGTTCCCGATGTGCTGCTTCGGATCGATCCGGCCGTAGGTCTGCTCGAACGCCGTCAAGCTCGCGGCGGTGCCCGTGCCGCCGACCACCCAGAAGTAGCCGTCGACGCTGTCCGGCGCCGGAAGCTGCTGCACGTACGACGCGTAATCCGTCGTATTGAGCGGCGGGAACACACGCTTCGTGATCTTGCCGCCGATCGCGCAGAAGTCGGCAATGATCCCCGCTGCCGACGTCCAGCCGAAGCTGTAGTCGTCCATCACGACCGCGGCATTCTTCCAACCGAGCCGCTTGAACGCGATCTCGCCGATGCCGGCGTTCCACTGAGCGCCGTCACCGTGGTAACGAAACACGTTCTTCGGGGCGATCTGCAGCGTCGGATCCTGCGACCCGGCGGTCCCGATCACGAACGTCTTCGAAGGCTTGCCCTTCGCGTAGTTCGCGACGGCGACGGCCTCGTCACCGGACAGCGGACCGATCATCACGTCGGCCTTGAGCTGCTCCATCAGCCGCTTCGTCTCCTTGATCGCTGTGGCAGCGGTGTCGTCGCCACAACCGAAGCCGACGATCCTGACGGGCACGCCGGCAATCGTGATCCCGGTCATCCCCGCGGACGGCTTCTTTGCGTTCCGCACCTTGCCGCCCGAGTACTGGGCGAACGCGGCAAGCGCTCCCCCGATGTCGGGCTCGTACCCGAAGCCGAAGGCTCCCTTGCAGTCGGTCATGATCGCGACCCGCACCTCTTTCGCCTTCGCCCCCGACGCCGCAAGCGACGCCGTTGCGAGAACAGATGCCGAGATCACGAGCACGGCCAGCGGAAGCGCGAGCTTCCAATGCCGCTTGAGACGGCCCATGCCGTACCCTCCTTCGTTGCTGCTTGACGGTGAAACGACTGTCGAACGGGCGTTCACGATGGTGTCGTTCTCCTCCTTTCGCTCATCCCGGACCTGTGGTCCCCGTCGCCACTGCCGGCCGGTCGGTGCCGGCACCTCCACGCCGGATCAGACCCCAGGCGCGATCCCACAGCCCGGACAACCCGTCCGGGGAGAGGACGACGATGGCGAGGAACACGAGCCCGATGATCGTGTTGAAGCTTCCGCCGACGACGGGCAACTCTACGTCACGGACGTAGTTGTTGATGACGATGAAGAAGAATGCGCCGACCCAGGCGCCCTCGAGCCGGCCGAGGCCCCCGAGCACCGCGATGATCAGGAGGTCGATCGTGCCCTGTAGCCCGATCGTGGCCGGGTCGATCTGGCCGTTCCACCAGACGTAGAGGATCCCCGCGAGCGAGGCCACGAAGGCGGCGAGCGTGAACGCCAAGGTGCGGTGCAGCGGAACGCTGAAGCCGAGCGAGGCCATGCGGACCGGCTCGTCGCGGACTCCCTGGAGCGCGATCCCGAACGGCGTGCGCCGCACGAACCGGAGCAGGACGTAGACGAGGACCGCGACCACGAGGGCGACGTAGTAGAGGCGCGTCGGATCCTCGGCCTCCGCGCCGACGAACGAGGGCGCCTGGAGGTCGATCCCGGAGATTCCCGAGAATCCCGAGACGACCGTCACCTGACCGAAGAAGTAGTTGGCGATCACCGAGTACGTCAGCGTGATCATCAGGAAGTAGATCCCCGCGCTGCGGCTCGAGATCGCGCCGAAGACGAACCCGATCAGCGTCGTGATCAGGATCGCGAGGACGATGCTGAGCCAGGGGTTCCAGCCGAGAATCAAGCCCTTGCCCTCCGTCGTGACCATGTTGCCCAGGGCGAAACCGGCGATCCCGTAGAGCGCGACCTGCGCGAGCGAGACCATTCCGCCGTACGCGGAGAGGAAGATGAGGCTCGCGGCGGCGATGCCGAGTAGGAAGGTCTGGGTGAGGATGAACCCGACCCAGTAGTCGTTGAAGAGGAAGGGCCCGATCACCGCGAGGAAGATCGCGACGGCCCCGAGCGACCGTTCGGTCCAGCGTTTCGCCGCGTCGACCCTCAACCCGCCCTCCCGAAGAGCCCTTGCGGCCGGAACGCGAGCACGAGTGCGAGCAGGATGAAGGTGAAGACGATCGAGTACTGCGTGCAGCAGTTGTCACCCGTGGTCGGCAGGTAGACCGCCGAGAACGAGAAGACGAGCCCGTAGAGCAGGGAGCCGGCGACGGCGCCGAGCAGCGAGCCCAACCCGCCGATGATCACGACGACGAGCGAGTTCAGCAGCCACTGGCCGTCCTGCCCGGCGGCGACGCTGCCTTGCGAGGCGCCGACGACTCCGCCGACCGCGGCGAGCGCGGACCCGACGAGGAAGGCGATCGCGAACGTGAGCTGGATGTTGATCCCGAGCGCTGCGGTCATCTGCCGGTCGTCGACTCCGGCGCGGATCACCATTCCCGTGCGCGTGCGATAGAGCCAGGTCCAGAGCGCGAGGGCGACCGAGACTCCGAGGAAAAGCACGACGAGCCGAGCGAGCGAGTAGTCGATCCCGAGCAGGGGCAGCGAGATGAGTCTGTTCGACCACCCGGGCCAGGTGACGCTCGAGGCGATCCCACCGTTGAAGTGTGCGATCACCTGATCCGCGATGATCACGGAGATCGCGATCGTGATCAGCGCCTGACGCAATTCCTGTCCCTGGTTCCAGCGGAGGAAGATCTGCTGGACACCCAGGCCGACGACGGCGATGATCCCGGCGGCGACGAGCGCCGGCAGCACCCACTCCCACGTGTTGACCTCGTCACCGAGGATCGAGAAGCCACCCTCCGCCCCGGTCAGCTCCTGCTGCACCTCGTACGCGAGGTAGCCGCCGACGAGAAAGAAGGAGCCGTGCGCCATGTTGACAACTCGCATCAATCCGAAGATGAGGGAAAAGCCGCTCGCGACGATGAACAGCAGCCCCGCGAACGTGAGCCCGTTGAGCAGCGTCCGGACGAAGCTCTGCCAGTCGTCGAAGGCCGAGCCGAACGTCGTCGTGCGCCAGTTGCCGCCGATGTCCGGCGACGGGTCGGCGATCACGAGCACGTAGAGCAGCACGAACCCGATACCGCCCACGAGCAGACCGCGGGCGGCGAGCTGGAGCGGACGATGGAGCGATCCGGTCACGCCGAGACTGGCGCGTTGCAGCGCCACCGGGCAGGTCGATCCAGCATCGTCACGACTGCGCGAACCTAACAAGGGACGGGCGCAGATTCAACGGCATCCGCTCGATAATCGATTATGCACGGCCGGAGCGGACGAGCGCTCCCGGGCCACCCGATCGACTACGCTGGCCACGAAGACCGGAGCCAGCCCGCGTGGAGGAGGAGCGATGAGCGAGATGACCCGCGTCACGATTCCGTACGAGTCGATGGATCCACTCGCGATCGGGGCAACCGACGACGAGTCGAAAAAGCGCCGAGACACGCTCGAGCTCGACGTCCCGACGGAGTCCCTCATCGCAGACGTCCGGCCGACCGAGCCACCTCCCGTTTCCGATCCCACGGCGGCGGCGCGCGCAGCACTCGGCGCGCCGGTCGCCGGGCAGACGTTCGCGGAGCTGCTCGCCGGCAAGACGAGCGTCGCAGTCGTGATCGACAACCAGTTCAGGCCGACCCCTTCCTCGAAGCTGTTACCTCCTGTATTCGACGCGATCGAGGCCGCCGGAGTTGGCGATGTTCGGGTGTGCTGCGCCAACGGCAAGGTCTTCCCGATGTCGGAGTCCGACACAGAGCAGAAGCTCGGCCGAGAGAATCTTGCGCGCATGGAGCGAAACGGCTGGTCGTTCTCGCAGAACGACCCGCAGAACCCCGATGCCTACACCTACGTGGGTGTGTCGTCGGGCGGCACACCCGTCTGGCTGCTGGACGAGGTTGCCTCGGCCGATGTGAAGCTCACGATCGGGCAGGCGCAGGCGAACCACTGGGGCGCCGGGGGTGGCGGCAAGCTGATCCTCCCCGGCGTCGTCTCGGACGAGACGGTCGAGTCGAACCACTGCGCCTTCGTCACCTCGCCGCAGACGCACTACGGCGCGTACTGCGGGCCCATGCGGTCGGATATCGACGAGGTCGCGACGATGTGTGGACTCGACTGCACGATGAACGTGCTGCTCGATACGCATGGACGCGTCGTCGATGTCGTCTTCGGCTCGCATCCAGAGGCGCACCGTGAGGCGATCCGGCGATTCAACGCGATCTACGCGTACGACTCCTTCGTGCCCGAGCACGGTCAGGCGGACATCGCGATCTGCGGCGTCTTCGCCCCGACAGATCATCTCTTCTTCCACACCGGCTGGGGCTGCATGTCTGCCGATCTCGTCGTCAAGGACGGGGGCACGCTGATCTACTGCTCGCCCTCGCCGGGCGTCTCGACTGCGATCGGCGACTTCCCGGGGCTTGCGCTGATGGATCTGATGAAGCCGTACATGCCGGCGACGCCCGAGAACTACCAGCGCGTGCTGCGCGACATCCACGCGCGGGCGATCCAGATGTGGGCCGGGTGCATCTGGGTTCCGATCTACGAGGTGCTGACCCGCAAGCAGCTGACGCTCGTCACGCTCGAGGAGAACCTCGGGATGGCCGCCGACATCGGCCTCGACGCGACGACCTCGCTCGACGCGGCGTTCGCGGCGGCGCTCGCGCGCCACGGCTCCGCGGCGAAGGTCGTAGTGCTGCCGTTTGCCCGGTACCAGCTCCCGCGGAACGCGATCCGGATGCACGGTGAGGACGCACGCGTGTTCGCCTACGCGGGTACGTCGTAGGCAGGGGAGGCCGTCGGCCGGTGGCGGATCGGCGCGCATCGAGGACGGCGATCCCCGGTTTCCGTCCGGCGGGAGGGATCGCCGATGACCTACCGGGGGAAGAGATCAAAGGCTCGACCACGATCCTCGAGCTCCTACGGATGTTTCCGCGCGGAGAGGCCGCCGCCCTGATGTCCACGATCCAGTTTCCGTGCGCCCATTGCGGCGGCGCCGTGAGAGAGCCGTTGACACTCGCTGCGAAGCGTCACAAGCGCGACCCGCGCGCCGTACTCGAGGCGTTCCGCGCGCTGGCGGAAGGCGGCCCAACTGCGTCACAGGTGGATGCGGCGTCCCGCCGCTTGACCGCCTCGGTCTCGCCGCACCGTACGCAGTAGACGCCTGCTGGCCATGCAGCCACCGTTGTAGGCTGACCGCGGTGGCCCTCGCGACCGAACCCGAGACGTGGGTCGGCAAGTCCGTGCCACGGTTCGAGGACGACGCGTTGCTGCGCGGCAAGGGCCGCTTCCTCGACGACCTCTCCCCCGTTCCCGGCGCGTTTCACGCGGCGATCGTGCGCTCACAGCTCGCACACACGCGGGTCACGGTCGACGCGTCTGCGGCACTCGAGCTGCCGGGTGTTGCGGGCGTTCTCACCGCTGCCGACGTCTCGGAGCTCTCGCGGCCGTTCCCGGCGGGAATCGAGACCGGGGTTCCCCAGCACGCCCTCGCGCTCGAGGTCGCACGCTACGTCGGCGAGCCCCTCGCGGTCGTCGTCGCCCGCGACCGGTACCTCGCAGAAGACGCCGCCGAGCTGGTGGAGGTCGACTACGACCCGCTCGAGGTGGTTCTCGACCCCGTCGCAGCCGCCGACGGGGTCACGTGCGTCCACGACCGCTCGTTCGCCTACGGTGACGTCGCCTCGGCCCTCGCAGCGGCGGAGCTCGTCGTCAACGAGACGTTCCGCGTGCCGCGCTTCACGTGCATGCCGGTCGAGTGCTACGCCGTCGTCTGCGACTGGGACGAGGGCGCGGGCCGACTGACCGCGTGGTCGAACTTCCAAGGGCCGTTCACGCTCCACGGCGTCGCAGCGGCCGCACTCGGCCTGCGGGGGAACCAGCTCCGCCTGCTGACCCCGCCCGACTCGGGCGGCTCGTTCGGCATCAAGGCGGCCGTCCTCAACTACGTGGTGTTGCTGGGCCTCGCAGCGCGGAAGCTCGGCGTTCCCGTGCGCTGGAGCGAGGATCGCCTCGAGCACCAGGCCGGCAGCGCCTGCTCGACGGGTCGCGTCACGGAGCTCGAGGCCGGCTTCACCGGCGACGGCGAGCTGATCGCGCTTCGTTACGACGCGATCGAGGACGTCGGGGCGTACGTGCGCGCCCCCGAGCCGGCGACGCTGTACCGGATGCACGGCTCGCTCTCGGGTGCGTATCGCGTCGAGAACGTCGCCGTCCGGAATCGTGTCGTCCTGACCAACACGACTCCATCGGGTCTCAATCGTGGCTTCGGCGGACCGCAGCTCTACTTCGGGCTCGAGCGCACGATGGCGATCGCCGCCCGCCGGCTCGGGCTCGACCCGGCCGAGGTCGCTCGGCGCAACCTCGTGCCCGCGGAGGCGATGCCCTACCGGACGCCTTCGGGGTCGCTCTACGACTCCGGCGACTACACCGCCTGCCTCGACGAGGCGCTTGCGCTTGCCGGCTGGGAGCAGCGACGGGAGGAGAACGAGCTCGGTCGCACAGAAGGCCGGCTGCTCGGTCTGGGTTTGGCGTGCATCGTCGAGCCGTCGATCTCCAACATGGGCTACATCACGCTGGCCCAGACCGCCGCCGAACGTGCCGGCACGCTGCCGAAGTCCGGCAACGCCGAGGGTGCGCTCGTCGCCGTCGACCCACTCGGTGGGATCACCGTACGGATCGCGACGACCCCGCAGGGACAGGGTCACCGGACGGTCTGCGCTCAGGTCGTCGCCGACGAGCTCGGCTGCCTCCCGGAGGCGGTGCACGTCCTCGCGGAGATGGACACGGCGACGGTGCCCTGGACGGTCGCATCGGGGAACTACTCGTCGCGCTTCTCCGGTGTCGCGGTCGGCGCGGTGCGCGACGCTGCGAGAGCGCTGCGCGACAAGGCGGACGCGATCCGCGAGCATCTCGGCGACCCCGACCTGTCGCTCCGCCGGGTCGCCGGAACCGCGCACTGGAACCCCGAGAGCCTTCCCGCCGGAATGGAGCCCGGGCTCGCCGCGGTCGCCTACCATGCGGCGCCGAATCTCGATGCCCCCGACGACGCGGATCGCGTTGCCTCGTCGGCCGCGCACGGGTTCATCGTCGACGTCTGCGCCGTCGAGATCGAGCCCGAGACCGGCGAGGTGCACGTGCTGGACTACGTCACGGTTCACGACGCCGGCACGCTGCTGAATCCGCTGCTCGCCGACGGTCAGATCCTCGGCGGCTTCGCGCACGGCGCAGCGGCGGCGCTGTACGAGCGACACGTCTGGGACGAGTCGGGCAACCTGCTGACCGCGTCGCTCGTCGATTACCTCGCGCCGACGGCCCCCGATCTCCCGGCGCTCCGGATCGCGCACCGCTCGACGCCGTCGCCCTTCACCGCGCTCGGCGCGAAGGGGATCGGCGAAGGGAACACGATGAGCGCGCCGGCCGCGATCGCGAACGCCGTCGCCGACGCGCTCGGGCGGGACGACGTCGAGTTGCCCCTCACCGCTCCCCGCGTCTGGGAGCTGCTCCGCTGCTCGGAGCAGCGTCGGGGCAAGGCGTGAAACCGGCCCCGTTCGAGTACGTTGCCGCGCACTCGCTCGACGAGGCACTCGCAGCCCTCGCAGAAGGTGGCGAGGACGCGAAGCCGATCGCGGGAGGACAGAGCCTCGTCCCGGCCTTGAACATGCGGCTCGTCCGCCCGTCGCTGCTCGTCGATCTCAACCGCGCCGGTTTGGACGGGATCGAGGACAACGGAACCGTGCGGATCGGCGCGACCGTCCGTCAGTCGGCGCTCGAGTGTGGCTTGCACGCCCATCCCCTGCTCCGCGAGGCCCTGCCGTTCGTCGGACATTTCGTCACACGCAACCGCGGGACGATCGGCGGCAGCGTCGCTCACGCCGACGGGGCCGCGGAGATCCCGCTCTGCCTCGCGACGCTGGGGGGCACCATCGAGATCGCAGCTGCAAACGGCACGCGAAGCACCGTCGCCGATGCATTTTTCGTGACCCATTACACGACGACCCTCGCGCCGGGCGAGATCGTCATCGCGACCACGTGGCCGCGACCGGCCGCAGACGAGGGCAGCGCATTCGAGGAGCTGGCCCTGCGCGCGGGCGATTATGCGCTGTCGATGGTCGCGGTCGCCCTACGCCGTGTCGACGGGCTCGCCCGGGACGTGCGCATCGGCGTCGGTGCGGTGACCGACCGGCCGACGCTGCTCCCCGACTCCGCGACGGCAATCGAGGGGACCGGGGTGACGGACGACGCGATCGAGCACGCCGTCGAGGCTGCCCGCACAGCGGTCGATCCTCCGGGCTCGATCCATGCGAGCGCCGGGTATCTCCGCGAGCTCACCGGTACGCTCGTCGGCCGCGCACTCCGTCGTGCCTGGGAGCGCGCATAAGTGCGCGAGATCGCGCTGACCGTCAACGGACGGAGAGTCCTAGAGCAGGTCGAGCCGCGCCTTCTCCTGACCGACTTCCTCCGGCAGACGCTGGGCCTGACCGGCACGCACGTCGGCTGCGAGCACGGCGTCTGCGGCGCGTGCACCGTGCTCGTCGACGGTGTCTCGGTGCGTGGCTGCTGCATGCTGGCGGTGCAGGCTGACGGGCTGACGATCCAGACCGTAGAGGGCCTCGCGGAGAACGGCGCGCTGAACCGGCTCCAGGAAGCGTTCCGCACCCGGCATGCGCTCCAGTGCGGCTTCTGCACGCCGGGGATCCTGATGGCGGCGCTCGACTTCGTCGAGCGCTATGAGCATCCGACCCGCGCACAAGTTGTCGAACTGCTGTCGGGCCACCTCTGCCGCTGCACCGGTTATGCCCCGATTATCGACGCGATCCTGGATTTCGCGGAGGGGCGAACGGCTTGAATCTCGCGCTGTCGCTTCTCGCCGCGTGCGAGCGCCACCCCGAGCTCGAGGCGTTCCCGGGGCTGACGTACGGAGAGGTGCTGCCGCGCGTCCGCCGCGTCGCCGGCGGGCTCGGCCTCGAACCGGGCGAGCGGCTCGCGCTCGTGCTCGACAACCGCCTCGAGACGGCGTTTCTCTACTGGGCGGCCCAGTGGGCCGGCGTCGTCGCGGTGCCGCTTTCCTGGCGGCTCTCGGAGGAGGAGCTCGAGTACTGCATCTCGGACTCTGGCGCCGCGCGCACGATCCGAGCCGACGACGCGTTGCCCGACGGCGAGGAGCATCCCGGTGCTCTCGACCGTCGCGTCGACGAGACCTCGCTGCTGCTCTACACGTCGGGCACGACCGGCCGCCCGAAGGGTGTGCCTCGCTCGCATCGAGCTGACCGCGCGGGAGCCTGGTCGCAAGCGTTGCAGCACGGCTATCGCTCGGGCGAGCGCACGCTCGGCGTGATGCCGCTCTACCACACGATGGGAATCCACTCGCTCCTCGCGATGCACCTCGTCGGTGGGTGTTACGTCCCCCAGGCCAGGTGGGACGCGGCCGAAGGGCTTCAGCTGATCGCCCGTCAGCGGATCACCTCTCTGTACCTCGCGCCGACGCTGTTTCACGATCTCGTGACGCATCCGGGGATCGACGAGGCGGACGTCGCGAGCGTTCGAGCGCTCGCCTACGCGGGCGCAGCGATGACCTCGACAGCGGTGCATCGCTGCGTCGAGGTGTTCGCTCCCGAAGTCTTCGTCAACCACTACGGCTCGACCGAGATCTACACCTTCGCGATCGGGCGCGATCAGATCGCCAAGCCGGGCTGTGCGGGACGAGCTGCCGTGAACACGCGGCTCCGGCTCGAGCAGAACGGCGAGATCTGCGCGCACCTCTCCTCGGAGGAGGCGTTCACCGGCTACTGGAACCGACCCGATGCCGACGCGAAAGCGCTCCGCGACGGGTGGTACGCAACCGGCGACACCGGGCATCTCGACGACGACGGCGATCTGTGGATCGACGGCCGCATCGACGACATGATCGTCTCCGGCGGAGAGAACATCCACCCGCTCGAGGTCGAGAACGTGCTCTCCTCACACCCGGCTGTGACCGCGGTCGCCGTGATCGGAGCACCCGACGATCGCTGGGGCGAGCGGGTGGTCGCAGTCGTCGTCGGTGACGCGATCGCGGAGGAGCTCGATCGGCATTGTCTCGCCTCGGCGCTGGCACGCTTCAAGCGGCCGCGCGAGTACCGATTCGTCGAGGCGCTCCCACGGAGCGCGTCGGGAAAGATCCTGAGGCGCGCCCTACGAGAGGAGGCAACGTGACGGGCTACGACGGGTTCAGAGTGGAGCGTGACGCTGATCGCCACGTGGCGACGATCACGCTCGACGTGCCGGGGAAGCTCAACCGTGTCTCGATGCTCGCCCGCGACCAGCTCGCGAGCCTGTTCGCGGAGCTCGACACCGACGAGAGCGTTCGCTTCGTGGTGCTCACCGGCGAAGGCGACACCTTCACCGCCGGGGGCGACGTCGCGGGGTTCCTCGAGCAGAGCCCCTGGACCGTGTCCCAGCTCGCAAAGAACGTCGCCGCGCCCGAGCGCTGCGCGAAGCCGGTGATCGCGAAGCTGCGGGGCTACGTGTTCGGCGTCGGGCTCGAGCTCGCGCTCGCCTGCGACTTCAGGATCGTGGCCGACGACGTTCAGCTCGCACTGCCCGAGGCGACGATCGGGATGATCCCCGGCTCGGGTGGGACGCAGCGTCTCGCGCGGATGGTCGGTATGGGTCGCGCGAAGGACATCGTGATGCGCGGCCGGCGAGTTCACGCGGACGAAGCGCTCGCGATCGGGCTCGTCGGTCAGGTCGTCCCCGTCGCGGAGCTCGACCAGGCGGTGAACGGGCTGGTCGACGAGCTCTCGCGACACTCACCCCTCGCGCTCGCGATGGCAAAGCGGGTGATCGGCCATGCCTACGACGGCCCGCTGCACCTGGGTCTCGAGCTCGAGGGCCTCGCGTACGGGCTCCTGCGCCAGACGCACGACTTTCGCGAAGGTGTCGAGTCGTTCGTCGAGAAGCGCCGGCCCGAGTTCAGCGGCGAATGAGAGCCCGGCTCAGGGTGCTTCGACGTCGGCGAACGGACGCTCCGCGCACTCGGGCGCGCCCATCCGCGTCGCGAGCCGCTCGGCCGAGACGAGCAACGACGTGACCGAGCCGACCGCAGCCGCGTAGGCATCGGCGCTCTTCGTCGCCTCGTAGGCCTGGACGCCGATCAGCAGCCCTCGGCCGTAGCGAGCGAGGTAGCTCGCAAACAACGCGAGCTGATCGCGTTCGGCCTTGGCCGCGTCGTCGAGCCTGGCGACGTCAGCGGCCAGGCGCAGGGCGATGTTCGCCGTCGGCTCGACGACGGAGAAGCCCTGTTCGGCGGGCAGCCCGAGCGCCTCGACGTCCAGGCGTGCCTGCTCGCACAACGCTGCGAGCCTCGTCGCGACGGTGGAGCGCTCGGGATCGTCGCTGCCGCACCCGGTGCCCACGAGCACGGCGAGCACGGCGATGGTGGCGATCCCGCGCACGGGCGCGATCCTAGACGGTGTGTCGACGAGCAGCGGGGACGCGACCTCGTTCCGCTTGACGTCACGAGGGAACGAGGGCGACGGCATCGACCTCGATCCGCGCGCCGTGAATGACGAGAGCCGAGATCTCGACGAGCGTCGACGCGGGGCGCGCCTCGCCGAACACCTGCTGCCGCACCGGGTTGACGCGGGCGCGGTCGCGAATGTCGGTGAGATACACGGTCACCTTGACCACGTCGGCGAACGTACAACCCGCAGCGGCGAGCACGGCTCGCATGTTGGCGAACACCTGGCGCGCCTGCGCCACGACGTCGTCTCCCCCGACGAGTTCACGACGCCCGTCGACAGGGACGATGCCGCTCACGAAGAGGAGCTCCCCCGCTTGCACGGCATCGGTGAAATGCGAGATCGGCTCCGCCTGACCGTCGACCCTGAACTCCCGTCGCGTCGCCACGATGCGACTATCTCAGGTCACCTCGCACGACGCGGCATCGCCTGTACCGGATACCGGCTCCTCGCCCGCCGAGCAAGGATCACGGGCCGGTGACGTCAGGCTCAGGAGCCGTCGGACAGCTGCCGCAAGGCCGGAAACAACACCACGTCGCGGATCGTCTCCTTGCCCGTCAGCAACATCGTGAAGCGGTCGATCCCGAACCCGAGACCGCCCGTCGGCGGCATTCCGTACGACAGCGCCTCGACGTAGTCGGAATCACCGCGCTCCCCCTCGACCTGCTCGGACTGCTGGTCGAAGCGCTCTTGCTGAGTGGCCGCCTCGTTGATCTCAGAGAACGCGTTGCCGAGCTCCATTCCGCCCGCGAAGAACTCGAACCGCTCGGTCAGCGTCGGGTCACCGTCGGTCGGGCGCGCGAACGGCGAGAGCTCGACCGGGTAGTCGTACACGATCGTCGGCTGAATCAAGTCCGGCTCGACGTAGTGCGAGAACGCCTTGTCGACGAGCTGCGCCCAATCCTTGTCGGCCTCGGTGTCGACCCCGCGCTCGTCGAGCCATGCACGCAGCTCCTTCGCGTCACGCGTCCACAGCTCGTGCCGTTCCAGGGACGCGACGAACCCGATCCGCGCCCACGGTGCGGCCACATCGATCTCGCGGCCACGGAAGACGACGATGGTGCTGCCGACGACCGCACGCGCGACCCGCTCGACCAGCTGCTCGATGCGAACCATCGTGTCGCGGTAGTCGGCATACGCCTCGTACCACTCGAGCATCGTGAACTCGGTGTTGTGCTTGAACGAGACACCTTCGTTGCGGAAGTCCTTGCCGAGCTCGTACACCCGCTCGAGCCCGCCCACGATCAGGCGCTTGAGGTAGAGCTCGGTCGCAATCCGCAGGTAGAAGTCCTGATCCAGCTCGTTGTGATGGGTGACGAACGGACGCGCGAAGGCACCGCCGTAGCGTGGCTGGAGGATCGGTGTCTCGACCTCGACGAAGCCGTTCTCGTCGAGCGCGCGACGAATCGAGCTGACGATCCGCGACCGCGTCACGAACACGTTCCGCGTCTCCTCGTTCATCAGCAGGTCGAGGTAGCGCTTGCGGTAGCGCAGCTCGACGTCGGTGAGCCCGTGAAACGTGTCCGGGAGCGGCTGCGTGTTGCGGGAGAGGAGCTCGACCGTCTCGGCGAGCACCGACGGCTCGCCGCGACGCGACTTTCCCGGCCGACCGACGACTCCCACTACGTCGCCGAGATGGACGTCGAGCTCGCCAGTCTTCGCGGTATCGCAGATCACCTGGATACGGGCCGAGCGGTCGACGACGTCGAGGAAGACGAGCTTTCCCATCCCGCGGCGCGCCAGCGCGCGCCCCGCGATGCGGCGAGGTAGTTCACCCTCGGCACCGTCCTCGAGCGGCGCGGCTTCGGCGCGGACCTCCGCGATCTCGTCTCTGTCGGGAAAGCGCTTGGGGGCGGCCATGGCGGACGAGTCTACGGGGGAGAAGCCAGGCCGACCCGCGACAGCGTCACTGTTGCACCGCCGCTCACCGCTCGGCCGCGACGAGGCTCACCGACGGCCGAACGACCCGATCGACGACGCCACCCTCGACGCTCTGGTTCCCGATCGACGTGCCACCGCGCTCGACCCGGAGAATCGTCACCGGGCTCTCCGTGATGTCACCGTTCGCGTCGAAGGCGAACGAGCCGAGCAGGCCGTTCCTGACCTCGGTGCGGAAGAGCTCGTCGACGACCGACGCCCGTGTTCCGTCGGAGCGTGCGATCGCGTCGAGCAGCACAACGGCTGCCTGGGCTGCGTAGACCGACGACGGCTCGACGGCGGCGCCGCCCTGGGTGCGGCCGAAGCGTTCGACGAACTTCGCCCCGCCCGGAGGCAAGCGCTCGGTCACGAGCCCGGCCAGGCTCACCCTCATCCCGATCGCCGCCTCGCCGGCCTGGTCGACGAGGAGCGGCAGAGGCGTCAGGCCGTCAGGCCCGAGGAGCGCAACGGTGCGACCGAGCCGGGCGCGGAGGGCCTTCACGACCCGTGCGGCGCCGGTGTCGAGGAGACCGCCGACAAAGACGGAATCCGGGCGTGCACGGGCAACCAGCGCCAGGGCAGCGCCCTGGAGGTCGTCGGTCGGGTAGACGCGGACGTAGTTGCGCCTCCCGGTCGGGTAG
>JBPCLB010000080.1:0-4661 GCA_051003695.1 Gaiella sp.
GCCGAAGGCGTTGCTCCTCGACGAGCCGCTCGGCGACCTCGATCGACTCCTCCAGCTGCGGATGCGCGTCGAGCTGCGCGATCTCCAGCGCCAGCTCGGGCTGATGTTCATACACGTCACGCACAACCAGGAAGAAGCGCTGTCGATGGCCGACCGGATCGTCGTCATGAACGACGCGCGGGTGCAGCAGATCGCCGATCCGCTGACGATCGCGACGAAGCCCGAGACTGAGCTCGTCGCCCGGTTCATGGGCGACAACAACGTGTTCAAGGGGCAGGTGTCTGCGCGGGAAGGCGATCGGATCTCGGTCGCGACGGCCGCTGGTGCGACCGTGACTACGGTCGCACCGGGCGCACCGCATGCCGTCGGCGATCCCGCGCTCGTCTCGGTCCGCGCTGCCGCGACGCGGCTCGAGGACGGACCATCCGGCGCGACGAACTCCGTGGATTGCGAGATCGTGTTCGTCGAGTTCCTCGGCGACCTCGTCAAGCTCCACCTCACCTCCGGCGAGGAGCGACTGCTCGTCAAGGTCCCAGGCGACGCCTATGACACGCTGCGCGGACGCGAAGGTGAGCAGATCCGCGTCGCGTGGAAGGAAGAGGATGTCCAGCTCCTCCGCTCCTGAGTCGCGCTCCGCGCGAGCGGTCGACGAGGGCGACGTTCGGCGCGGAGGGCTCGTCGGCAAGCTGATCACGCTCGGCTGGGCGACGCCGGGGTTCGCGTGGCTCGGCCTCTACCTCGTGGCGCCGCTCGTCTTCATCGTCCTCGTCAGCTTCTGGACGTACGAGCAGGGTGTGCGCTCGGGGTTCACGACCGACTGGACGATCCAGAACTACGTCGACCTGTTCAACGACTCGACGTACTGGAACAACATGCTCTCGAGCTTCCTGACGAGCGTGATCGCGGTCGTCGCGTGTCTCGTCTTCGGCTTCCCCGTGGCGTACTTCCTCGCGCTCAAGGTGCAGAGCCTCAAGTACCAGATCGCGCTCTTCATCCTCGCGCTCGCGCCGTTCTGGACGAGCTTCCTCACGCGCTCGATCGCGTGGACGTACCCCCTGATGGGACGCGAGGGCGCGCTCAACCAGGTGCTGACGAAGCTCGGGATCGTCGACGAGCCGGTGCAGGCGCTGGGCTTCTCGACCCTCTCGGTGCGCCTCGCGATGGTGCAGCTCTACATCCTGTTCATGGTCACGCCGCTCTTCTTCGTGCTCGCGCAGGTCGATCGGAGTGCGCTCGAAGCTGCTCGCGACCTCGGCGCCAACAGCTGGAAGACGTTTCGCGAGGTCGTGATCCCGCAGGCGATGCCGGGCGTCGTGATCGGCTCGATCTTCATCTTCGTGCTGACGATGGGTGAGTACGGCACGGTGCGGGTGATCGGCGGCAACACCGTCTCGTCGGTCGGGACGATCGTGCAGTCGAAGGTCGAGATCGGGATCCAGTACCCGCAGGGAGCGGCGTCGGCGGTTCTGCTCGTGGCCGCGCTCGTCGCCGGTGTGTTCGTGATCACGCGCTTCTCCAACCTGCGCGAGGACATCTGATGCAGGGGCCTGGAAGATCGGGGAAGCGCGACTGGGCAAAGCTCGTGCTCGGTGTCTACTTCGTTCTCTTCCTCGCCTTCATCTACGCGCCGCTGCTGCTGATGGGCGTCCTCTCGCTCCAGGGGGAGTTCGGGTCGATCACCTTCCCCTTCAAGGGCCCACTCAGCCTCGACTGGTGGCGGACGCTCTTCGACGAGTCGCGTCCGGGCTCGAACGCGCGCGCGATCCGCGAGGCGGCCGCGCAATCGGTGTGGCTCTCGATCGCGGCGGGCGCGATCACGGCGCTGCTCGCGTTCTCGCTCTCGATGGCCTTCCGGCGGCGGTTCAGGCTCGACGGCGCTGCCTTCTACCTGATCATGCTGGCGCTGATGACGCCCGGGTACCTGCTCGCGCTCGGGACCCAGCTCTTCTGGTCGTACGCCGGCGTCGAGACCTCGCTCTGGAAGACGGCACTCGGAACCAATGTGATCTGGGGGATCCCGTTCGGGTTCCTCGTGATGCTCGCCGTCTGGAACCGGTACGACGAGACCGTCGAGGAGGCCGCGCGGGACCTCGGCGCGGACCGCCGCCGCACGTTCCAAGAGGTGACGTTGCCGCTCGTCTGGACGGGCATCTTCGGCAGCTTCCTGTTCGGGTTCACGTTGACCTGGAACGACTACGACCGGACGCTGCTGCTGATCTCCGGCGTCGAGACGCAGACGCTGCCGCTGCAGATCGCCGGGCTGACGTTCACCGCCGCGATCCGGCCCGATCTCTACGCCCTCGGCAGCGCCACGACACTGGGGTCGATCCTCGTGATCCTCGTGATCCTGGTGCTCGTCACGCTGCGGCTGCGTGTGCGCGGTGCGGGCAAGGTCGAGCGGGTCGAGGAGGAGCTCGGCGAGGTCGAGTCCTTCGACATCGAATCGCTGGGAGGGACGGCCGCGCGGTAAGGGGTCAGGCGCTTGCGCCCGACCCCGCCGAACGGCGCGGCGACCGCTTCGCATAATCGTCGGCGATCTCGTCGAAGGTGGCCCAGCGGACGCCGTCGTGCCCATTGATGTGCTCGATGATCCGCTCGTGCATCGCGAGTACGGCCGGGCGGCCGCTGACGTCGGGATGAATCGTCATCGTGTAGACGGCATAGTCGTATTCCCGGTAGACCCAGTCGAACTGATCCAGCCACAGTTGCTCGATGTCGCGCGGGTTGACGAAGCCGTGGCTGTTCGGCGCCGTCTTGATGAACATCATCGGGGGGAGGTCGTCGAGGTACCAGCTGGCGGGGATCTCGATCAGGTCGGTCTCCTCCCCGCGCTCGAGCGGCACCATCCACTCCTCGGCGCGCTTCGCGTAGTCGATCTTCGTCCACGAGTCACCGACGCGAACGTAGTAGGGGAGGAAGTCGTGGTGCATCAGCGAGTGGTCGTACTTGATCCCGCGCTCGAGCAGGAGCTCGTTGGTGACGTTCGAGAACTCCCACCACGGCGCGACGTACCCGGTCGGCCGTTTGCCGGAGACGCGCTCGACGAGGTCGATGCACTTGTCGAGCACCGCGGTCTCCTGCTCGCGTGTCATCGCGATCGGGTTCTCGTGCGTGTAGCCGTGGATCCCGATCTCGTGGCCGCCCGCGACGACCGCTTCGGTCTCCCTCGGGAACGTCTCGACCGAATGCCCAGGGATGAACCACGTCGTCTTCAGGTTGTGGCGCTCGAACAGGCGCAGGAGCCTCGGGGTTCCGACCTCGCCGGCAAAGAGCCCGCGTGAGATGTCGTCGGGCGAGTTCTCGCCCCCGTAGGAGCCGAGCCACCCGGCGACGGCGTCGACGTCGACGCCGTAGGCGACGAAGATCTCCTTGGCCACCACATACCTCCTGAATCGCTGGTAGACCAACAACTCTAATGTGCGCGCTCTGCGGTGTCCTTCGGAACGAGCACTGGGCCGACGAGGGCGCGGGACGCCGGACACGGGTGATCCGCGCGACGCTGCTCGAGCGGGTGCTCGGGCACTTCGGCCTCGGGCTGCGGGAGTGGGCAGGTCAGTACGTGGTCTCTGACGGAAAGGGCCGCACGGAGGTCGCCGGCGACCTGGCGAGCGTGTGGATGTCAGCCGAGCGGCTCCTCGGGCGACCGCTCGATCCGCTCGATCCGCGGCTCGTCGACACGTTGTGAGCAGGACTCCGGTCGCTCTCGTCACGGGCTGTCTCGGCAGCGGCAAGACGACGCTGGTCCGACATCTGCTCGGACACCCGGGCATGGGAGAGACCGCTGTGATCGTGAACGAGCTCGGTGAGATCGGGATCGACCACGCGATCCTGCGTCGCGTCGACGAGCGCACGGTGTTGCTTGCGTCCGGGTGCCTTTGCTGCACCCTGCGTGGCGATCTCGCGGACGAGCTGCGCGACCTCGTCGATCGCCGTGACGCCGGGGAGGTGCCGCCGTTCCGTCGCGTCGTCGTCGAGACGACGGGGCTTGCCGATCCGGCGCCGATCGTGAACACGCTCCTCTCAGAGCCGCTCGTCCGCCATCAGTACGTCCTCGAGACGATCGTCACGACGATCGACGCCCAGCACGGGCTTCGGGGGCCTGAGTCGCTGCGGCAGGCGGCTGCTGCGGATCTGCTCGTCGTGACCAAGGTCGACCTCGCGGACGGGAGCTCGGTCGAGGCCGAGGCGCGCTCGCTCAACCCAGTAGCCGAGGTAGTCCAGGTCGTTCGCGGCGATATCCACCCGGACCGACTGTTCGATGGCGCGAGAGCCGCTTGTGTTGATTCAACACAAACGTTGTCCGCGCACGCCCACGACGACGACGTGCACTCGGTGAGCATCGCGCTCGACCGGCCCCTCGACTGGCTCGGTTTCGGGGTGTGGCTGACGATGCTGCTGCACGCGCGCGGGCGCGACATCCTTCGCGTCAAGGGGTTGCTCGACATCGGCGGCGAGGGGCCGCTGCTGGTGAACGCCGTTCAACATGTCGTCCACCCGCCCGAGCATCTCGACGCCTGGCCCGACGACGACCGGCGCTCGCGGCTCGTCTTCATCGGACGCGGGTTTACGGCAAGGGCACTCGAGCGGTCGCTGCACGCGTTCGTCGCGTAGCGGGGGTGGGGGGGGGGGGGGGGGGAGGGGGGGGGGGGAAGGACAGGAGG
>JBPCLB010000081.1:0-2759 GCA_051003695.1 Gaiella sp.
TTGAGGCGCAGCGAGAGCGCGGTCGGGCCGGCGGCCGAGAATCCGGCAAGCGCCGAGGCATCGGCTGAGACGGCTCCGACGGTGATCGCCTTGGCCGAGCTGCCCGGCGAGGAGAGCGAGCCCGCACCGAACTCGTCGAAATCGTTTCCGGCTGCGACAACGGGTACGACCCCGGCATCCGAGGCCGCGTCGAGCGCGAGCGCGACGACGTCGCGCGAGGCGTCGATCTCGGGCTCGCCGAGCGAGAGATTGATCACGTCCATGCCGTCGGCGACGGCCGCCTCGATCGCTGCGACGAGCTCGGGTGCGTTCCCGTCGAGTCCGACACCCGCGTCCGTTGGCACCGTCAGCGCCTTGTAGTTGCCGAGGTACGCGCGCGGAGCGATTCCGGAGATTCGCACGCCGCCCTGCGCCGCTGTCCCGGCGTTCCCAGCCGCGATCCCCGCCACGTGCGTCGCGTGGCCGGACTCCTCGGGATCGAACGGCAGGCGGGCGTTCTTCCACGTGGTGCCCGGTGGGGGAAAGGCGCGCGCGACGATCACCTTCGCGGTCGTGTACGCGGTCTGACCTTTCGGATAGCCGGGTGGCATCACATAACCCGACGGCTCGAAGAACGGATGCCGCTGGTCGAGCCCGTCGTCGATCACGCCGATTTTGATCCCCTCGCCCGAGCGCTCGAGCGGCAGTTCGGAAAACGACCTCGCGCGGATCGCGGTCGCGTCCGGGCCCGCGCTCGCGCTGTACGTGACCGCGGGAAACACCTTCCGGACTCCCGGGAGCGCCCCGAGCCGCGAGGCATGCGACGTGTGCAAGACGACCGACATGCCATTGGCGACGAGGCTATAGCGCCAACCGATTCGCGCATCGGGAAATCTGGCCGCGAGCGCCCAGGCGAACCGCCTTTGCTCGAGCACGATCCGCGCGGCCGCGACACTGCGGGCGCCACGCGCTTGGGCGAGCGGCGGCGCTTCGAGTGTGACGATCACCTGCGTCGTACCACCCGGCGGAGCGGCCCCGCCGATCGCCGCAAGCGCCAGCGCGGGGACGACCAGGACGAGCGCGAGGACGGCGCGGGTCACAACAGGTAAAACGTGCTCGCGGCGCACCGGTCTTTGAGCCGGTCGGGCCGCTCGCTCGTCGATGCGGATGAGAGGACTTGAACCTCCACGCCCCGAAAGGCACACGGACCTGAACCGTGCGCGTCTACCAATTCCGCCACATCCGCGCGGGGCCAGTGTAGATCACGCGTCGCGTCCCGGTGTCTCGCGAACGTCGTGAGACGCCGCACTAGTACCGCTCGCCGACAGGGTCGGGCAACGAGTCGAGAGCAGCGAGCGCCTCGGCATCGAGCTCGAGCTCGGCAGCAGCCGCATTCTCCTCCAGATAGGAGAGCCGCTTCGTCCCCGGGATCGGGATCACTCCGCTGCTGCGCAGCAGGAGCCAGGCGAGCGCGACCTGCGCCGCCGTCGCATCGAGGCGCGCCGCGACGGCTCGCACCTCGTCGGCGATCGCGTCGTTTCGCCCCATCGCTTCCTCCGTGAATCTCGGATTGCGCGCGCGGAAGTCGTCGTCGCCGAAGCTCTGGGGCGCGACCTTGCCCGTGAGAAAGCCGCGGCCGAGCGGTGCGAACGGGAGAAACGCAGCGCCATGGGCCTCGCACCACGGCAGCACCTCGTCGAGAGGCCCTCGCGTCCAGAGTGAGAGCTCCGACTGGACGCTTGCAACGGGGTGAACCGCCTCTGCTCGCTCGAGCTCCTCGACGGAGACCTCCGACAGTCCCAGTGCACGTACCTTGCCCTGGTCGACCAGCTCGGACATCGCTCCCCACGTCTCCTCGAGTGGCACGTCGGGATCGATTCGGTGCAGCTGGTAGAGGTCGATCCAGTCGGTCTGCAGCCGGCGCAGCGAGGCTTCGGCTGCAGACTTCACGTGCTCGGGCCGTCCGTTGCGACCGATCTCGAAGGTTTCGGCGGCGTTCACGACGAGCCCGCATTTCGTCGCCACCACGGCCTCGTCGCGGCGACCTTCGAGCGCCCGCCCTACCAGCTGCTCGTTGGTGAACGGCCCGTACATGTCGGCGGTGTCGAGCAGCGTCACGCCGAGCTCGAGCGCTCTGCGGATCACCGCGACCGAGCGCTCGTCGTCGCGCTCGGGCGCACCGTAGGCCCAACTCATGCCCATGCAGCCGAGGCCGATTGCGCCGACCTCGAGGCCTGCCCGCTCGAAGCTGCGGGTGGGGATCGTCACGAGCGGAGCACCGCGAGCACGTCCTCGGCGTGCGTCTCGGGCTTGACCTTGCGCATCACCTTGGCAACCTTGCCCTCCGCGTCGATCACGAAGGTCGAGCGCTTGAGGCCCATGTACGTCTTGCCGTACAGCGACCGCTCCCCCCAGACGCCGTAGGCGTCGGCGGCGGCGTGATCGGGATCGCTCAGCAGCGTGAACGGGAGCCCGAACGTCTCCCGGAACCTCACATGGGAGACTGCGCTGTCGGGCCTCACGCCGAGCACGGTCGCACCTGCTGCCGCGAATTCGTCCCATGCGTCTTCCTGCTTCGGGCAGCCGGGCGTGTCCTCGTTAGGGTAAAAATACAGTAACGCCGGTGAACCCCTCAACGAGGAGACCTTGATGTCCGAGACGAGCGAGAAGTCCTCAAGCAAACGTTCCTCCGTTCGTAAAGCCGTCGGCGTAGTACGTGTCTCTCGTGTCGGCGATCGTGACGGCGAGCGGTTCGTGTCACCTCGCGAGCAGTGCGAGCG
>JBPCLB010000082.1:0-7350 GCA_051003695.1 Gaiella sp.
AGGCGCGCTGCTGCATGCCGCCTGACAGCTCACGCGGGTAGGAGCTTTCGAAGCCTTTTAGCCCCACCTCCGTGAGCAGCGTCTCGATGCGACCCTCGTCAACGGGTTGCTTCTTGATCTCGAACGGCAACTCGATGTTCCTGCGCAGGTTGCGCCAGGGCAGGAGGTTCGCGTCCTGAAACATCATCCCGATCTCGACGGGTCGCGGTCCGGTGACGGGGCTGCCGTCGAGCAGGATCTCGCCGCGTGTCAGAGCGTGCAGCCCCGACATCGCCCACAGCAGCGTCGTCTTCCCACAGCCGCTCGGCCCGAGGATGCACACCAGCTCGCCCGCCGAGACCTCGAGCGAGAAGTCGTGCAGCGCGTGAACCGGGCCTGTCTTCGCGTCGTACGTCTTCGTCGCCCCTCGGATCTGGAGCTTCGTGGCCCCCGCGACAGAGCTCAAAACCAGCCCTCCTCGTCGGGGTTCGCGTACTGCATGAACTCGACCACGGCGCCGTCGACGATTGCGAACGCAACCGTGAGGAACCCGTCCCCCACGTCGAAGGGCTCCGCCAGCGTCTCGAGACCCTCGACGGCAGCCTGGACGTCCTCCACGCGATAGGCGACGTGGGGCTCGGTGCGCAGCGGGCCCGTCACCGGGGTGTCGGGCTCAAAGCGGAGCCATTCCACGTTGTACGGATGCTCGCGAGGGCTCGTGACCCACACGCGGGTCGCCTCGACCCAGCGCTCGCCCGGCGTCGCATCGTCGGTGATGAGGCCGATGTGGTCGAATCGAGAGCGTTCGAACTGTGGCATCAGGTCAAAGATGCGCACGCTCGCCAACGGATGCGAATGGGTTCTGACATCTTTGATCAGAACAGCGTTTCTAACACATCCCCGAAAACTCCGGTCAATGACGCATCGTATTCCCGCAGGTCTCGCGACTCCACCGTCGGTTTCTCGAATTTGTCGGTGGCGCAACCGACGAGCTGAGCCTTTGGTCTGTTGCAGCCGCCCGCGTCGCACGTTAGGTTGTCCCTCGCGGCTCCCGTCCGCCGTCCAGTGGTCATCGAGCGGTCGGATCAATCGGCTCTAGGCGGAATCGGAGCGTGACCGGCAATGTCGTCGCACAGAAGGAGTTGAATGGCCGGGCCTGCTGAGCTGAGGGGCGTCATCCCTGCCATCCCGACCCCGTTTACCGCCGGCGGTCTGGACATCGACGAGGCCGCGCTGCGCCGCATCGCCCGCCACGTCGTCGACGGCGGTGTGCACGGCATCATGACGACCGGCGGGACAGGCGAGTTCCCGCACCTCTCTCGTGAGGAGCGACGTCGCGTGACCGAGATCGTCACCTCCGAGGTCGCGGGCGCGGTGCCGATTTATGCCGGCACGGCCGCATGCTCGACCTGGGAGGCAATCGCGCTCATAGAGGACGCCGCAGCCGTCGGCGCCGACGCCGCGATCCTGACGCCGCCGTTCTACTTCGGCATCCCAGGCGACATGATCCACAGGCATTTCGAAGATGTCGCCAGCACCGGGATTCTGCCCGTTGTCGTCTACAACAACCCGCTCTACACGGGCAACGATCTCAGCCCGCAGCTGATCGCCGCCCTGATGACGCTCGACAACGTGATCGGCCTGAAGCAGTCGAACGCTGACCTCGGCGCGCTCGTCGAGGCGCTCCGGCTGGCCGAGGGGACTGGCCGCTCGCTCTGCACCGGCATCGACAGCCAGTTCTACGCGGCGCTCTGCGTCGGCGCCCGCGGGATCTACTCGACGGCAGCGGCGATCGTGCCGTCGCAGATGGTTCGCCTGTACGACCTCGCCGAGGCCGGCGATCACCAGGGCGCGCGCGCCCAGCACGAGTTGCTGCAACCGCTCAACCGATTCCTCGAGTACGACCCCGGCTACGTCTCGCCCACCAAGGAGGCCCTCGAGCTGATGGGCATCAGCTGTGGCCCAGTCCGCCGTCCCCTGCCGGATTTCCCGGACGCCGAACGGCCTGCTCTCCGCGAGGCTCTCGCCGCCCTGGGTGCGCTAGAGCCGGTGTCCGCGTGAGGCTCGTCACATACCGCGCGAAAGGGGGTACGCCGCAGGTCGGCATCGTCTCGGGGGACCACGTGGTCGACGCAGGCTTCGACGGCGACATGGTCGCGTTCATCGCCGGCGGTGATTGGTCGCTCGAACTGGCCGAGCGCCGGCTCGTTGCAGGCGCCATGTCACACGCGCTCGGCGACGTGAGGCTCCTTGCCCCGCTCCTCCCGCCGATCATCCTCAACTCCGGTCAGAACTACTGGGATCACCGGGACGAGAAGCCGACCGTGGATCAGAAGGAGCCCGAGTTCTTCCTCAAGGCACCGCTCGCCGTGATCGGCCCGGACGACCCGGTCATCCTCGACCCGGTGGTGACGAAGAAGCTCGACTACGAGGTCGAGCTCGCCGTCGTGATCGGGCGGCCGGGCCGGCACATCCCGGTCGAGCAGGCACTCGAGCACGTCTTTGGCTATACGGTCGCGAACGACATCACCGCGCGCGATCGCCAGGCGGTACCCCATCCCGAGGGTGGGTTCGAGTACGCGCTCGGCCCGGGCAAGAACTTCGACACGTCGGCGCCGCTCGGCCCGTGGATCGTGACCCGGGATGAGGTGCCCGACCCGCAGCGCCTCGGCCTGAGAACGTGGGTCAACGACGAGCTGCGCCAGAGCAACTCGACCGAGAAGATGATCTGGACGGTCGCCGAGATCGTCGCGTTCTTCTCGCACTTTTACACGCTGCCGCCGGGGCTCGTGATCGAGACGGGTACTCCCGGGGGCACGGCGTGGGCAACCGATCCCGAGATCGGCGGCAAGGCGTACGATCGCGATGACGTCCGCCGCGGCGGGTACCTCCGGCCCGGAGACGTCGTCCGTGTCGAGGTCGACGGGATCGGCACTCTCTCGAACCCCATCATCGCAGGCTGAGAGGAGGAGCACGATGACGCTACTCGTACCCGACGCTCCAACCCTGTTTCTGAACGCCAGGCTGATCGACGGCCACGGAGGAACACCGGTCGACGGCGCGGCCGTTCGCGTCGAAGGCAACAGGATCACGCACGTCGGGCGCACGCCGGACTTCGGCGAGAGCACGAACGGCAACATGCGCGTCGTCGACCTCGGCGGCAAGACGCTGATGCCGGGCTTGATCGAGGGGCATTTCCACATCTCGTTCTGGGGCGTGCGCGAACTGCCGGATCTCGACCTGAAGCTCCCTGTCGAGCGCACGACGGTCTACGCCGTCAAGAACGCCGAGCTCGCGCTGCGCTGCGGCTACACGGCCGTCGCGAGTGCGGGGGCCGTGCACCGGATCGACGTGGCGATCCGGGACCTGGTCAACGAGGGTGTCATTCCCGGCCCCCGCATGGCAGCGTCGGGCCGCGACATCTGTGCCACCTCCGGGATGCTCGACTGGAACCCCGCGTTTTGGAAGCTCGGTATGGACGGGCTCGCGATCTTCGCCGACGGCGTCGAGGAGGTTCGCAAGGCTGTCCGCATGAATATCCAGGAAGGGTGCGACGTGATCAAGCTCTACGTCACGGGCGAGGGCCTCCTGCGCCCGGGGGTACCTCCCGAGGAGACGATGTACTCCTTCGAGGAGATCGCCGTCGCCGTCGACGAAGCCCACAAGCGCAACCGCCAGATCGCGGCGCACGTGCGTGGCAACGACGGCGTGAAGATCTGTGTCGAGGCGGGCGTCGACGTGATCGAGCATGCGACCTACGCAGACGACGAGGCAATCGAGATGATCGCGGCGCGCAAGGACTCCCTCTTCGTGGTGCCGGGCCTCGGCTACCACTGGGGCATCCTCGAGAAGGGCGTCGCGTGCGGTATTCCGCCGGACGTGATGGCCGTCACCGAGTACCAGGAGGAGTGGGACGTCGGCTGTGTCGCTATGAAGAAGCTGAAGGACGCCGGCGTGCGCGTGATTCCGGGCGGCGACTACGGCTTCGTCTGGTGCCCCCACGGCGAGTACGCGAAGGACATCGAACTGTTCGTCACAGACATGGGCTTCTCGCCGATGGAGGCGATCGTCGCCGCCACGAAGCACGGCTCGGAGCTTCTGCGCATGGAGCACCTCTGCGGCACGGTCGAGGAGGGCAAGTGCGCGGACGTCATCGTCGTCGACGGCGATCCGCTCGAGGACATCGCAATCCTGCAGGACCGTTCGAAGCTCTCTCTGGTGATGAAGGACGGCAAGGTGATGGTCAACAGTCTCGGCTTCCCGCAGGAGCTGGCGCCGATCCCGGACTTCGTGATGGACATCGAGCACATCCAGAACGCGAAGGCCGCCGTTTCGACGATGCCCACGGCGGCGGAGGTGCAGCACTGACGGTGCAAGGACGGGCCTTGGCTCGCCCGTCAACGGGTGAGGGCTGAAGGGCGAATGGCCGAGATCGAGGTCAACGGCGCGCGAACGTGCTACGTGGAGCAAGGCTCGGGCGACCCCGTCGTGCTCGTGCACGGGCTCGGGGGCACTGGCCGGGACATCTTCAAGCGCTTGCTGACGCCCCTGTCCGAGCAGTATCGCGTCGTCGCCTACGACCTGCGCGGCTCCGGGCAGAGCTCGGTCACCCCGGGGCCGTATACGGTCGAGCTGCTCGCCGATGACCTCGACGCTTTCCTGAAGGCGCTCGGGCTCGACACCGTGACGTTGGTCGGCCACTCGCTGGGCGGCGGCATCGCACTCCACTACGCGGCGACCCGGCCAGATCGCGTTCGAGCGGTGGTCGGGATCGGCGCCATAACGGGCCTTTCCGAGCAGGGCAAGGAGGGGATGGAGGCCCGCGCTCAGACAGTCGAGCGCCAGGGGATGGCCGCGGTCGCCGAAACCGTGGCGACGAACGGGCTCGCGCCATCGTTCCGCCAATCGAACCCGGACGAGTTCCAGGAGTTTGTCTCGCTCATCACAGCGAACGACACGGCCGGCTACGCAGCACAGTGTCGCGCGCTCGTCGCCATGGACGTCACCTCGCAGCTGCCCGAGGTCGGCTGCCCGGTGCTGCTCGTGTGCGGGGAGAAGGATCAGGCATCCACGCCCGCCGCGAACATCGTGAACGCGGCCCTGATTGCGGAAGTGCGACTCGTCGAGCTCGCCGACACGGCCCACATCATTCCCTGGGAGCAGCCCGACGCAGTGCTCGCAGCGCTCACGGCCTTCCTGCGGACCGCGGGGTGAATGCGCTCGATGTGCGCAGGGCCTGGCTGGCCGATTGGGGCCTTGCTCTCGGCGGCCGGACCACGCTCGGCGAGTGCCAGCCCCTGGAGATCCCGGCCTTCGATCTCGCCGTCTCGGAGAGACCGTGAGAGTTCTCGCGGTCGGCGCCCACCCGGACGACCTCGAGATTCTCTGTGGCGGGACATTGGCCCGCTTCGTGCAGGAGGGTCACGAGGTGGTGATGTGCCATGCGACGCGCGGCGACCGTGGCAGCTTCGTCCACTCCTCCGAGGAGATTGCGCGCATCCGCGGCGGGGAGGCGCGGAGGGCGGCCGAGATCTGCGGCGCCGAGTACGCAACGCTCGGCTTCCGCGACGCCGAGATCAACGCGGCAGATCGTGACCAGCAGCGCGCCGTCATCGACGTCATTCGTGAGGCGCGACCCGATCTGATTCTGACGCACTCGCAGGGCGACTACATGGGCGACCACAACGAGATCTCGCGACTCGTCTTCGACTGCAGTTTCTACGCCGCGCTGCCCCTCTACGAGACCGGCAAGCCGTATCACTCCGAGATCACACCCATCTACTTCATGGAGACGATCATGGGCCACGGTTTTCAACCGTCGGAGTTCGTCGACATTTCCGCCACACTCGACACGAAGGTCGCAATGCTCGAGTCGCACGAGAGCCAGCTCACGTGGCTGAAAGATCACAACGACGTCGACATCGTGGAGCAGATGAGGACGGCGAGCCGCTTCCGCGGGCAGCAGTGCGGCGTGACGTACGCGGAGGGCTTCGTTCCCTGCCTCACACACCTCAGAGGGACGACGCGGCGCCTGCTGCCGTGAAAGGAGGATCGTTGGCCATCGAGACCGAGTTCACCTATGACCTGGCACGGTTCATCAGCTTCCGCGACCTGTCGGAGTGCCAGCGCGTCAGGCGGATCCGCAGGAGCGAGCTGGCTACGCACCCGAACCCCGAGTTCCGGATCCGGATCGTCGACGAACCGGGCCGGTTCTACCGGGCCTTCGCCGAGGACATCGTGTCCCGGATCCGCGCGGCCCGCGACGAGGGGCGACGCTTCGTCGCAATCCTGCCTGTCGGGCCGATGCCTCAGTACGCGCTCGCGGCACGCATGATCAACGAGGAGCGGCTCGTGCTGGCGCATGTGCACACGTTCAACATGGACGAGTACGCGAGCGAGGACGGCATCACTGCCCCCCCGTCGTGGCCGGGGTCGTTCCAGCGGGCGATGCTCGACGGCTTCTTCGCTCTCGTCGACCCCGAGCTGCGCCCGCCCGAGAGCCAGATCCACTTCCCGACCACCGACGCGCTCGCCGACTACTCGAGCCGGATCGAGGATCTCGGTGGCGCGGACGTCTGCTACGGCGGGATCGGCTGGTGCGGGCACATCGCCTTCTGGGAGTCTCAGCTCGGCGAGGAGTTCGCCGGCGACCTCGAGGCGTACAAGCGGGCGGGCGCTCGCCTGGTGGAGCTGAACCCGATGACGATCATGCAGAACGCGCTCCACTCGTTCGGGGGCGACTGGTCGTGGGTGCCGCCAAAGGCGAACACGATCGGCCCGCGAGAGATCCTCGGTGCGAGGCATCGCAGTTTCTGGCTCGACGGTGACCTGGGTGGCGGCGTCTCCTGGCAGCGCTTCATCGCCCGCCTCGTCGCTCACGGCCCGGTCTCCGAATTCGTGCCCGGATCGATCCTGCAGACCGCGCCGACCGACTACACGATCCTCGGGGGCGTCGCCGACGACGTCGAGATCGCGATGGCCTAGTGGTCGACGTCGTCTGCCTCGGCATCCTCGTCGCCGACGTGATCGCGCGGCCCGTCGACGAGCTGCCCCACGGAGCGGTCTCACTGATGGACGAGGTGTCGCTCCACGGTGGCGGCTGCGCGTTGAACACGGCGACCGGGCTTGCCCGGCTCGGGCTCTCCGTTTCCGTCATCGGCAAGGTCGGAGAGGACACCTTCGGCGACTTCGTCGTCGACCTACTCGACAAGCGGGGCCTCGACGCGCAGGGCGTGCTGCGCGACCCCGCGGCGCC
Organism: Gaiella sp.; assembly: GCA_051003695.1. Taxonomy (GTDB): domain Bacteria; phylum Actinomycetota; class Thermoleophilia; order Gaiellales; family Gaiellaceae; genus Gaiella. Next base: position 7,235 of record JBPCLB010000082.1, read on the forward strand.
GACTTCCGCGACCCTCGTGCTGGTCGACCGGGCGGGCGAGCGCTCATTTCTCCATCTGCCGGGTGCGAACGGCACGCTTGGCGCCGAGGAGCTCGACCTGGACAGTGTCTTCGCAG
>JBPCLB010000083.1:0-4232 GCA_051003695.1 Gaiella sp.
CCGGTTTCCAGTACGGACTCGGCTTCGACAGTGGCGCCGCCGAAGGCGATGTCGAGGTCGAGCTCGAGGGCGTGCGCGTCGTCGTCGATCCCTACAGCGCCCCGTATCTCAAGGGCGCGAAGGTCGACTACCTGAACGGGATTCAGGAGTCCGGGTTCAAGATCGACAACCCGAACGCAGTCTCTTCCTGCGGCTGCGGCCACTCGTTCCAGGTCGAGGAAGGCGAGAGCCTGCCCGAGGGGACAGAGGTCGGCGGCTGCGGGTCCGGTTGTTCTCACTAGGCGCTCGCCCGACGAGCGCAGCCGCGTCGCGGCTGCGCTAGAACACCTCGAGAGAAGCCTGACGTACTTCGGGTTCGGGCTTGAGGTGCTCCGGAACGCCAGGTGCCTGGCTCGAGCCAGGCACCTTCGAAAGCGCGGGTCACGTCCTGGTCAGAGTGTCTGGTTGAGCACTGCGAGCCGGCGCGAGCGGCTTCCTGCTGAAGGACGCGCCGGAGGGGCAGCTGCTTGCGGCGATTCGCGTCGTCGCAGACGGCGGCTCGCTCTTCGCCCCTTCCGTCACGCGCCGGTTGATCGAGCGGTTACGCGAGCCTCGGGGAGCCCGGCCCACCACCCCCATCGCTCGGTTCGCCAACGTCTCGCGAGGTGGAGGTGCTGACGTTTCTCGCCCGTGGACGGTCGAACTCCGAGATCGCGGCGGAGCTCGTGGTCAGCGAGCACACCGTCAAGACCCATGTCGCCCACGCCCTCGCCAAGCTCGGTCTCAGCGACCGGATCCAGGCCGTGATCCTCGCCTACGAGTCCGGGCTCGTTCGACCCGGCGCGTCGGCTGAATGACAGCCGCTCTCCACCACTTGCATCCGCGTTGCGTCCAGCCTAATGTCGCGCGTGGGACGGTCATCTGCGGCGGGAGGCGATTCGATGCGTGCGGTCTACAAGTACTTGGCTGGGCTCGTGTTTCTCGGCGTGATCCTGCAGATCGGGTTCGCGGGGTACGGCGCGTTCTCGGTCGCGGGAGACGTCGACGGAGGAACTGTCAACGAGGAGCGGTTCGAGGACGTCTTCGGTCTGCACGCGGGGTTTGGCTACCTCGTGCTCCTGCTCTCGCTGATCCTGCTGATCGTGGCGCTCGTCGCCCGGACGCGGATCAAGCACAGCGCGATCCTCTTCGGGCTGTTCATCGTGCAGACACTGCTCGCCTGGTTCGGGTTCGAGGTGGCGTGGATCGGATTCTTCCATCCGATCAACGCGGTCCTCATCGCCGGGCTCTCCGGCATGCTCGCCGTGACCGAATGGCGTGGCGGCATGCCGCACACACATACGCGCACGACGGCCGTGTAGAGGCCTATTCCGGGTGATTGTGGGCGTCGCCACCCGCGCGAAACGGGGTGGTGACGCCCACGTAGGCGACGTGCATCGTCAGACCGGCGGCCGCGTGGTTGAGGTTGTGACAGTGCTCCATCCACAGACCGGGGTTGTCCGCTCGGAACGCGACCTCGTAGCGGGACCCGGGCTCGATGTCGAGCGTGTCGGTCCACCAGGCGCTGCCACGGATCGGGTATCCGTTACGTGAGAGCACGAGCGCGTGGTGGCCGTGAAGGTGCATCGGATGCACCGTCGACGTGTCGTTGGAGATCGTGAGCTTGACGAGGTCGCCGCGCTCGACCATGAACACCGGCACGTCGGGGTAGATGCCGCCGTTGATCGTCCACTGCATCCCCGGGCGGCCGTCGAGGAAGCCCGGCTTGCGCCCGATCTCGAGCGTGAACTCCCGAGCGAAGGCGCTCGAGCCGTCGAACGGGGTGGCGGCGGGCTCTCCGTAGGCTGCAGGGTCGAAGACCGTCTCGGTCTCGACGGTCGTCGCGAGGCCGCGTCCGTCCGGGCTCAGCGCGAGCGTCGCCGGAGCGCCGTCGGCATGAAGCGATACGGGTAAGGCGGGCATCGTGAACGACACGTCGTAACGGCCGCCGGCTGCGAGTTGGAGCGCTGTCCGCCGGAGCAGCCCGGGCTCGTTGAGGTCGGTACCGTCGATCGCGATCACGCGGAACGGTGTCCCGGAGAGGACGAACCGCTTCTGGGCGTTGTCGGTGTTGACGAGCCGGAGACGCACCGCAGTCCCCGGCTGGACTTCGCGCCGTCGGATCCCGTCGTGACCGTTGAGCGTCTCGAGGCCGTCGAACTGGTGCGCGACGACCGTGAGGTCGAGTCGAAGCCGCTCGTCGGTTGGCGAACCGGAACGCTCCTCGATCACGAGCGCACCGAAGAGTCCGCGCCTGACCTGCATCGAGGAGCTCTCGTGGCTGTGGTACCAGAAGCTTCCGACCTGGTTGGCGCGGAATCGGTAGACGTGCGACCTGCCGGGCGGGACCGCGTCCTGGGTCACACCCGCCACCCCGTCTTCGGCGTTCGGGACGTCCACGCCGTGCCAGTGGATCGTGACGCCGGGCTGGATGTCGCGGTTCTCGAGCGTCACCTGGACGAGCTCGCCTTGCTCGACCCGGAGCTCGGTGCCGGGCACGCTGCCGCCGAACGTGAGGGCCTCCACGGTCCGGCCGGACGGCAGGCGCACCTCGGCCTCCTGCGCGACGAGCCGGAAGCTCCGATCCGGTCGGCCAGACGGCGCTCGGAGGTCGGTCACGCTGATGCCCCCGCTCGCAAGGACGTGATGACCGCCGGCAGACGCCTGCTGAGGCACGGAGCCGCCGCCGAACTCGTGCGTTCCGTAGTCCATCACGTCGTAGGTGTCGGGCAGCAGACTGGCCTTCCAAGCCCAGACACCCCAACCGAGGGCGCTCACGAGCACCGCGACCCCCACGGGAACGAGGATCCAGCCGGCCGTACGCCGATTCCGCATCACGAGCAAGGTAGCGCCTTAGGATTCTCGCGTGAGCGAGAATCCATTGCGCGTCGCCGTCGTCGGCTCCGGGCCCGCCGGGTTCTATGCGGCCGGCGCTCTCCTCGCGAGCGACGGTCAGCCCGTCGAGGTCGACGTGATCGATCGCCTGCCGACGCCGTGGGGGCTCGTGCGGCTCGGCGTCGCGCCGGACCATCCCAACATCAAAGCCGTCTCGCGCGCATTCGAGAAGATCGCGGCTCAGCCGGGGTTCCGCTTCTTCGGCAACGTCGAAGTCGGCCGAGACGTCACCCACGCCGAGCTCGCCGAGCGCTACGACGCGGTGCTCTATGCGGTCGGTGCACAGACCGACAGGCAGCTCGGGATCCCCGGGGAGAAGCTCGCCGGCTCGTGGCCGGCGACCGCCTTCGTCGCGTGGTACAACGGCCACCCCGATTTCCAGGAGCTCGAGTTCGACCTCTCCCACGAGCGCGCGGTCGTGATCGGCAATGGCAACGTCGCGCTCGACATCGCGCGGATGCTGGCGCTCACGCCCGGGGAGCTCGACCCGACGGACACGACCGAGCCCGCGATCGAGGCCATCAACGCGGCAGGAGTGAAGGAGATCCTCGTCGTCGGGCGCCGCGGGCCGGTGCAGGCGGCTTGGACGCCGGTCGAGGTCGGCGAGCTGGGTGAGCTCGCGGGCGCGGACGTGATCGTCGAGCCGGCCGACCTCGAGCTGGACGAAGCGAGCGAGGCCGAGCTCGCAGCGTCGCCGCCCACGGTCAAGCGGAACGTCGAGTATCTCCGCGATTACGCGACACGCACACCAAGGGGCCACCCCCGCGCGATTCGGCTCCGGTTCCTGACCTCGCCGGTCGCGCTCCTCGGCGACGGGAAGGTCGACGGAATCGAGCTCGTGCGCAACGAGCTCGTCGACGGCCGCGCCGTGCCGACCGGACAACGCGAGGCGCTGACGTGCGGGATCGTCTTCCGCAGCGTGGGGTACCGGGGCGTCGAGTTGCCGGGTGTCCCCTTCGACGAGGGCTCCGGCACGATTCCGAACGTGGGTGGGCGTATTGCGCCCGGGACGTATGCGGCGGGTTGGATCAAACGGGGGCCGAGCGGCGTGATCGGCACGAACAAGAAGGACGCTGCCGAGACGGTCGCCCTTCTGCTCGAGGATGCCCGTGCGAGGCTCCTGCCGCCGTCGACGGGCGAGGATCTCGAGCGGCTCCTCGCGGAGCGAGGCGTCGCGCACGTTCTCCACGGTGATTGGGACGCGATCGACCGGCACGAGCGCGGGCTCGGCGAGCCGCGCGGCCGGCCGCGCGTGAAGCTCTGCACGTGGGACGAGTTGCTCGCGGCCGCCGGACGAAACGTGGGGTCAGACCCTCGGG
>JBPCLB010000084.1:0-3333 GCA_051003695.1 Gaiella sp.
GCGGGGGTCGCAGGTGTGACGACTTCGACCCGCGCAGCAAGGAGCGCTCGGCAGCGCGCGGCCCTCGCGGAAGCGTGCTCGTACCACCACTCCGGCCGCAGACGGAGTGCCTCCTCGAGACCCGCGAGCGCCGGGGCGGGCCACCAGTTGGGCTCGAAGCGGGCGGCGCCGGCGCGCGGCTCGAAGCGCCCGTCCGGCTCGTAGGAGGACTGCGCGAGATACCCCGGCGCGGTGACGGCGAGCCGTTCCGGATCGGCGACGACGAGCGCGCCGGTCGCGTCAGGGCCGCAGAGCCACTTCTGACCCGAGATCGTGAGGAAGTCCATCCCGGCGAACGACACGGGCAGCGCGCCGACCGACTGGGCGCCGTCGACCAGCACCGGTACACCGGTCGCGGCCCTCAGCTCCGTCACGGGTAGCTCCGCGCCCGTCGTCCAGAGCACCTGCGACAGCGCGAGCAGCCGGGTCCTGGGCGTGACCGCCGCCACGATTCGCTCGGGGTCGGGCGCGACGACGACAACGTTCGCAGGCGAGACGCCGAGCGGCCCGAGCAGCCCGAAGTGCTCGTCGGTCGTCGTCACGACCTCGTCACCCTCGGCCAGCCCGAGTCCCGCGACCACGATGTTGCAGCCGTCCGTCGTCGAGGAGGTGAGGGCGACCTGCCCCGGCTCGGCGCCGACCAGCGCAGCGAGCGCCTCCCGCAGCGCCGCCCGCTCGGCGAGGACGCCCTCGAGGTAGGGCATCCCGATCCTGCCCATCAGCAGGTCGCGCTCGAGCGCCCCCGCCATCGCCTCGGCGACCGGACGAGCCAGCGGACCGAACGTGCCCGCGTTCAGGTAGGCAACCTGCTCGAGCGCGGGGAAGAGAGCGCGGGCCTCCGCCGGTGTCATCGCAGCCCCCGAACCCGGAGCTCGACCGGCGGGTGGTCGGAGAGCACGACGCCATTCTGCATCCGACGGGCGACGGGCCAGACCTCGAGCGGGCTCGCCTCGGCCCCGCGGACGAGTACGTGGTCGATCCCGGCTCCCGGTCGCGAGTACGCCTCGAGACCGGGATCGGTGACGTTGAAGTCGCCCGCGAGCACGACGGGCTCGTCGGGTCGTGCGAGCCCCTCCGCGAAGGCGGCCGCCCGGCTCGCTTCGGCGCGCGTCACGGCAGGGTCGCGGAAGTCGTTCGTGGCGTGGAGGTTCGCGATGAGCAGGCCGGCGACGCGGACGCAGCTGACGAGGCGCTGCTCGCGACCGGGCTCGCTGATCCGTTCGCTCCCGAGCCCGACTGCGGCATGCGACCGCTCGACGAGGGTCGCGTTCGCCTGCCCCGTGAGTCCGGAGCGGAACAGCCCGTGGTGCGAACGGGTCACCCACCGCGAAACCGGTCGCGATGCCAGCGGTGGCCGAGTGACGGCGGGAAAGACCTGCATCCCGCACCACGGCTCGAGCCTTCGCAGAGCCCAGACCGGGAGCTCCTGGAGGCAGAGCACGTCCGGGTCGTCCGCGGTGGCGAGCTCGACCATCGCCCGCAGGTAGCCGCGTCTGCGGGGCGGGTCGGCGTTGCCGTGAAAGAGGTTCCAGCTGCGGACGAGGAGCCTCACGGGCGGGCTCTACTCTAGGTGCTCGATGCGTGTTGTCCTCGCCGACCCGCCCGCCTACACCCCGCCGTACGACCACGAGCTCGCCGCCGCCCTGGCGCGCGCCGGGGCAGAGGTCGAGCTCGTGACGGCGCCGTTCCGCTTCGGGAGCCGGCCGGTCCCCCAGGGATACGAGCTCCACGAGACCTTCTATCGCCACGCGATGCGCCGGCCGGCGCTGCGGCTGCCCCTGAAGGCGCTCGATCACCCGATCTCGATGGCTCGGTTGCTCCGTCGCCCCGCCGACCTTCTCCACTTCCAGTGGCTCGGAGCCCCCGAGGCCGACGTTCTGCTGCTGCGCTCACGCGCTCCGCTCGTCTTCACGGCGCACGATCTCGTTCCGCGCCGAACCGCCCGGCGCACGGGTCTTTGGCGGCGGCTGTTCGCGCGCTTCGACCGCGTTGTCGTGCACTCGCAGCGAGGCAGACAGACGCTCGAGCGTCTGGGCGTGTCGCCCGAGCTGTTCCGCGTGATCCCCCATCCCGTCTTCCGTAGCGATCCTCCGCGGCGGGACGACGGCGCGACGGTGCTTGCGCTCGGGGTGATCCGAGCGTACAAGGGTCTTCCCGATGCGGTCGCCGCGGTCGAGCGGACCCCCGGCGCGCGTCTGCTCGTCGCCGGTGACCCGCGGATCCCGCTCGACGACGCGAGGCGCTCCGCCGGGAAGCGTGCGGAGTGGCGGCTCGGGTACCTCGACCGGGCGGAGATCCAGCGTGCGCTGTCGGAGGCGACGATCGCGGTGTTCCCGTACCGAGACGAGCTTGACCAGTCCGGGGCGCTGCTCGAAGCGCTCGGTGCCGGGGTGCCGGCGGTCGTGTACGACGTCGGGGGCCTGGGCGAGGTCGTGCAGGGGTTCGGTGCCGGACGGGTCGTCGCGCCGGGTGACGTCGAGGGGCTCTCCGCGGCGATCGCCGAGCTCCTCGGGGACAGTGCGGCTCTGACCGCTGCTCGAGCGGGCGCCGAGCGCGCGCGGCGGGAGCTCACCTGGGACGCCGCCGCTGCCGCGCACCTCGCGCTCTACCGGGAGCTCTTGTGAGATTCCGCCGCGACCGGCGTTTCGACGAGCTCGTCACCCGGCAGCTCGACCTTTTCGCCACCGATGACGCCGAGCTGCTCGCCGAGGCGGAGGCGGCGGAGCGAGCATGGACGGACGCGGGACGGGCTACGGCGGAAGAGGCGTATGGCGACTACCAGCTCGTCGTCGATGCGCTCGCGGACCGGCTGCTCGATCTGCGCGAGACGTATGCCTCCGGTCTCGACGACGTGACGGCCGAAAGCTACCGCGCGGCGTTCACACGGTTGGCAGCCGCACGCTACGGGCGCTACGCGAGCCTCCTCGCCGACCTCGACGAGACGTGATCCGTCAGAGCGCGGGTTCGGAGGTTCGTCGCAGGCAGTGCGCTAGCTTCAGATACGGAGCGGCCTCGTCGTCCCGGCCCTGGTTGAGCAGAGCACGTCCGAGCGCGTAGTGGGCATAGTCGTCCGCCGGCGCCAGCTCGAGCAGCTTGCGGAACTCCCTCTCCGCCTCGGCCCAGCGACGGATGCGGAAATACGCGATTCCGAGCGCTTCGCGGATCGACGCCTTGTTGGGCTCCAGCCGCTTCGCACGCTCGAGCGCGACCGTCGCCTGCGCGGGCATGCCGCTGCGCAGATGGGTCTTCCCTTGCTGAAAGAGGTCGTAGGCGTCACTCACTCTGCAAGCGTGC
>JBPCLB010000085.1:0-2585 GCA_051003695.1 Gaiella sp.
GCGAGCTGGTCGGCAACGATCCGGAAACCCTCGTTCGAGTAGATCCGGCGCCTACCCGGCGGTGCGATCGGCATCTCACCCTCGAACGGCAGTCCCGACGCGTGCGCGAGCAAGTGGCGGACAGTCGATCCGGGCGGGCCGGCCGGCGCGTCGAGCTCGACGACTCCCTCCTCGGCGGCGACGAGCACAGCCAGTGCCGTCACCGGCTTGGAGAGAGACGCGAGCCGCACCGCACGAGCGACATCGCCGTGCGACGCGATCACGCCGTCGGCGCTCGTTACCCCGGCCGCGGCGAACGGCACGTCCCAGCCGTCGATCTGTTCAAGCGCCCGCACGCGCGGCGATACTAGTGGTCGCATGGAGCGTCGACTCGTCACCGGACACTCGCCGTACGAGGCTGTCGCCGGGTTCTCGCGCGCGGTCGTCGCCGGTGACCGAGTCCACGTCTCCGGGACGGCGCCGATCCCTGTCGACGGCTCGGCCCCGCCGGCCTCCGCCTACGATCAGGCGACGCTCTGCCTGCAGATCATCGGCGAGGCGCTCGAGCGTGCGGGATCGGGTCTGGAGCACGTCGTCCGGACGAATCTGTTCATCACGGATCGGCAGCACTGGCCCGAGGTGTCCCGCGCACACGGGGAAGTGTTCGGGCAGATCAGGCCGGCCGCGACCTGCGTCGTCACCGTGTTGCTCGACCCTGCGTGGAAGGTCGAGATCGAGGCCGAGGCGTCGGTGCCGTGAGCGAGACGCAAGTCGTCCCTGCCTCGATCACGGGCCTGGAGCACGCGCCACGCGCGAGCGTCCTCGACCACAGATTCGGCTCCAGCCCGCAGTACACGCTCGGCGTCGAGGAGGAGTACATGCTCCTCGATCCGACGAGCTTCGACCTGGTCCAGCACATCGAGACGATGATCGAGGCGATCGAGGGAGACGAGCTCGCGGAGCGGATCAACCCCGAGCTGATGCAGTCGGTGCTCGAGATCGCGACGCCCGTGTGTCGCACCGCCGGCGATGTGCTCCGCGAGCTGACGACGCTGCGCAGCTACGTCACGGGGGTGGCCAAGAGCAAGGGCTTCCGGATCGGATCGGCCGGAACCCATCCGTTCAGCCTCTTCGAGCGCCAGCGGATCACGGCCAAGGATCGCTATCACGCGCTGATCGACCAGCTTCAGTATGTAGCGCGCCGCGAGCTGATCTTCGGGATGCACGTGCACGTCGCGGTCGACGGCCCCGACAAGGCGATCCAGGTCGTGAACGGGCTGCTACCGCACCTCGCTCCCCTGCTCGCGCTCTCGGCGAGCTCGCCGTTCTGGCGCGGAGAGGCAACCGGGCTCGCTTCGAGCCGTCAGATCGTCTTCTCTGCGTTTCCCCGCTCGGGTCCCCCGCCGCGGTTCCGCGATTACGAGGACTACGCCGAGGTGGTCGGCCAACTCGAGCGCACGGGCTGCATCGCCGACTACACGCACATCTGGTGGGACATCCGCCCGCACCCGAAGTGGGGGACCGTCGAGGTGCGGATCTGCGACGCGGTCACGCGTCTCGAGGACGCAGTTGCGATTGCTGCGTACTGCCAGGCACTCGTCAAGCAGCTGTCCGAGCGCTACGACGCGGGCCAGGCGATTCCGACCTTCCACCGGATCCTGACGAGCGAGAACAAGTGGCTTGCCGCCCGCTACGGGCTCGAGGCGCCCGTCATGGATCTGGCAACCGGCCGCCGCGTTCGTGTTCCCGTCGCAAAACTCATCCGCCGGACGCTCCGCGAGCTCGAGCCGCATGCACGGGAGCTCGGCTCCGAACGTGAGCTCGAAGGCATCGCCGCGCTCCTCGGGCGCGGCAACTCGGCGGAACGTCAGCTCCGCGTCTGGGGCGCCAATCGCGACATCATCGAGGTCGCCCGCGCGATCGCCGAAGCGACCGAGCGGCTAGGCCCGGACTAGCGTTCAGGCGACCGGCGAGCGCTTCACCACCACGCGGTAGACGCGCGCGTCGATTGTCGCGAGGGTGCCCACGCCCGGCTGCGCGATCCTCAGCGTGCGACCGTTCGGGTCGACCGACAGGCGAGCGCGCCCGAGTCCCTGCTGTACGGCGCCTCGCCACGGCAGCTCGATGCAGATCGCCTTCCGACCGACGGTGTCGAGCGCATGGATGAACGCCGTGCCTGCGTCGTTGCGGTAGAGCGTGTACGCGAAGCGCCCGCTCCGGCTCGTCGCACGCGTCATCGCGAGGCCGCTCATCGTCGCGACGCCCTTCTCCGCGATTGCTCGTGGCAGGAGGCGCCCGGTCTCGAGATCGACGGCGCGCACGCGATACCGAGCTCCGTCGGCAGTCAGGTACTCGACGACGAAGAGCGTCTTCGCGTCGGGCGAGAGCGCGTCGAAGGAGAACGAGCCCTGCAGCGTGACGGTCTCGACGGTACGCATGCCCGGCACGCGAACGATCGAGAATCGTGTCTCTCCTTCGGCCTCACGCGGGCCGGGGAACGACGCAAGCACGAGCAACCGCCCGTCCTTGGAGAGACCTGCGGTCGTTCCGTCGAACGCGACGATCGGGACACCTGCGATCCCCGCCACCGAGCCGTAGCGGAGGAC
>JBPCLB010000086.1:0-6883 GCA_051003695.1 Gaiella sp.
GGGGTTGCTCGGGGCGGAGGGGGAGAATGTCGCGATGTTCGCCCGCTGCCGTGGTTTGCTCGGGCGGGAGGCCGATCCCGTCGGCGCACTCGCGGTGCAGGGCGATCTCACGATTCCGCAGCACCTCGAGCGGCTCGTCCAAGCGACGGTCGGTGCGTTCGGCGGGGTCGACGTCCTCGTCCTGAACGGTGGGGGCCCGCCGCCGGGAGCCGCGAGCGGGCTCACCGCGCAGGCCGTCGAAGACGCCGTCGCGCTCCTGCTCACCCCCCATGTCACGCTCGTCGGGCATTGCCTCCCCCATCTCCGCGCAAGCGGCCGTGGGCGCATCGTCGCGCTGGAGTCGACATCCGTGAAGGAGCCGATCGACAACCTGGCGCTCTCGAACGCCGTGCGGCCGGGTGTCGTGGGCTGGCTACGCACGCTCGCGCGCGAGCTTGGGCCGGACGGGATCACGGTCAACACGATCGCGCCGGGACGCATCGACACCGACCGGCTCCGGTCACTGTACGGGGAGGACGGTCCGTCACCCGAGGCGCTCACCGCGATAGCCGCCGGTCGGCTCGGGACCGCGGCGGAGATCGCCGCCGTGGTGTGCTTTCTCGCCTCCGGAGCGGCGAGCTACGTCACGGGAACGGTGATTCCGGTCGACGGCGGCCTGACCCGCTCACTGCTCTAGTGCTCCCCGCCGCCGATACGGGGGTGGTTTGCCGACGAGAACGGAGGGAGCCCCGGATGCACGGAGCCCCCATGCCGAACGCGCCGAACGAACGACCGAGAACAACGGTATGAGCAGCGTTCGCAGTCGTGCGAAGCGTGGGCGTCTTCGCGGCGGGGAGAACTGAGCTGCGCCGCTACGCTGGTAGCCTCGCGGCCCTCGGCGCCGTTCTTCTCACGGCAGGCCTCTTCGGCGCGTGGGTCGCGCCGAGCGACGACTTCCTCTACCTGCCGAACGACGCGAAGCCCGTCGCGGCGAATGTCGCCGTGGACGGCCGTCCCGACTCCGGTGGCGAGGGTGGGATCTACTACGTGGACGTGAGCGTGCGTCCGGCACGCTGGCTCGAGCACGTCGTCCCGTGGCTCCGCCCGGACGGCGCCTCGCTCGTGGCAGGGGAGCGTGTGACGGCACGCGGTGAGTCGCTCGAGGAGCGACAACGCAAGGGCGTCGCGGAGATGAACCGTTCGGAGCGGGTCGCCGCCGCCGTCGCGCTGCGCGAGGCGGGCCTGCGCGTGACGGCAATCGCCCGTGGAGTCCTCGTCGAATCCGTCGCGATCGACGTTCCCGCGGCAGGCGTGCTCGAGGACGGGGACGTGATCGTCGCCGCGGCGGGGCGTGAGACGAAGACGCCGGCAGGCCTCCGGGCAGCGATCAGCCCACTAGTGCCCGGCGCGTCCGTGGCCCTCCGGGTACGCCGCGACGGTCGCGCGCTCGTCCGAACGGTTGCGACGGTGGAGTCACCCGTCGAGCCGGGTCGAGCGATGATCGGGGTCCGCGTCGGACAGGACGCCACGATCCGGCTGCCGGTCGACGTCGAGATCGATCTCGGTGACGTCGGCGGCCCCTCGGCCGGACTCCCGTTCGCGCTCGAAGTGCTGAAGGAGCTCGGCCGAGACGTCGACCGCGGCAATCGGGTCGCGGCGACCGGCGAGCTCGCACTCGATGGCACCGTCCTGCCGGTGGGCGGGCTGAAGCAGAAGACTCTTGGTGCGCGCGCAGCCGGAGTCGACGTCTTTCTCGTTCCGGCTGGGGAGAACGCGAACGAGGCGCTTCGATATGCGGGGTCGTTGCGGGTGATTCCTGTCGAGAGTTTTCAACAGGCGTTGCGTGCACTGAGAACACTTTCTCGAAAATAGGTGTTTTCCAGGACTTTTGCCCACAAGGGCGACAGCCGCAAAATGCGGGGATTTCCTCGGGAGGGGGGTTGCGAGAAGCGCGATCGCACGACACAATCCCGCCTGTTCGTCAGCGCCCGTCGCCGATCATGGGGGATCATGAGCAAACGTTCCATCGCAACCTGCAATGAATGCTATTTCAGACAGGCAGGTCTCTGCGCGCTCCCCGGCCCGACGGCTTGCCCGACCTTTCGCGCCGCGGCAAAAGGCGGTCTGACCCCGCCTCCTCAGCCGCGACTCGTGCTGCGAACGATCTCGCCGCTCGTCACGCCGGCCACCGCGTAACATCTGCGCCGTGAACGGCGAGACCTCCCCGCGCGCTCCGAGCGGTATTCCCTGGCGCGTGATCCTGTGGGTCGTGCTCGCGGTCTACGCCGCGCTCTTCCTGGTGCTCAACAACGAGCAGACGGACGTCAGCTTCGTGTTCTTCACGATCGAGACGAAGCTGATCTGGCTCGTGCTCATGAGCATGGCACTCGGCGCGGGCCTGATGTGGCTCGGCCCGCGATTGCTCCGCAACCGCCGCCGGTAAGAATCCGCTCCCGCCGGCCGAGGCGGACGCGCGCGGATAGGCTCGCGAGCGATGGCTCCGATCTCGTTCGCGCGTGGTGCGCCCAACCCGGCCGCCCTCGATCCTGCGCTGGTCGCCGACTGCGCGCGGACCGTACTCGAACGCGACGGCAAGACGATCCTCTCGTACGGCAGCGGCGGCGGTTATGGGCCGCTGCGCGACCTGCTCGCGGAGCGACACCGCGTCGAGCCGGCCCGCGTGTTCGTCACCGCGGGCGGGCTTCAGGGCTTCGTGTTCTACGCCGCGGCGCAGCTCGCCCGGAAGCCGGGACGCGTTCTCGTCGAAGCGCCGACGTACGACAGGCCGCTGAAGCTCCTCGGGCTCCACGGAGCTGAGGTGGTGTCCCTGCCGATGGACGAGGAAGGTCTCGACCTCGACGCGCTCGAGACCGAGCTCACACGTGGCGGCGAGATCTCGTTCCTCTACACGATTCCGACGTTCCAGAACCCGAGCGGCCGCACGCTGGGAGACGAGCGCCGCCGCCGTCTCGCCGACCTCGCGGCGGAGCACGACCTCGATGTCCTCGAGGACGATCCCTATGGGCTCGTTCGTTACGAGGGTGTCGCTCCGATCTCGCTCCACGAGCTCGCCGGCGACGCGCGCGTGACATTTACCTCGTCGTTCTCGAAAACCGTCGCACCCGGGCTGCGCGTCGGCTACTTCGTCGTCCCCGAGGCGTTACGGGCAGCCTACGACGATCGCGCGGTCTCGACGTACATCTCGCCGTCCCTCCTCCCGCAGGCCGTCGTGCACGAGATCTTCGCGCGCGGAGCGTTCGAGCAGAACCTCGGCCGGATCAAGGCGCTCCTCGGTGCGCAAAAGGACGCGATGCTGCTCTCGCTCGAGCGCGAGCTGCCGGAGCGTGTGACCTGGAGTCGACCGGAGGGTGGCTACTTCCTGTGGGTCGACTTCGGGGCCGGCGTCGACGCGAGCGCGGTGTTGGAGCGCGCGACCGCGGCCGGTGTGACGTTCGTGCGAGGCGCCGACTTCTTTTCCGGAGGGGCGGGCGGCCAGAGCGCGGCCAGGCTGGCGTTCTCGTACGAGCCGCCAGAGCGAATCGCCGAAGGAGTCGCGTTGCTCGCGAGTGTCCTGTAGGGCAGTTGCGGCTGCCGCCGGACGTGCCTCGTCAAGGCGTGTGAGCTACGAGTGCCTGTAGAATAGGGGGCTTTTCTAGGCATTTTGCGGGGGCAGCGGGAAGACGGCAACCGACCGGGCTGCTACTCTCCGACACAGGGACGGCAACGGTGTCGCCCCGTGAGATCAGCGCTTCTTTCGACCCTTTGCACGGCTCGAGAGCAGTTCCGATCTCGAGCCAATTCGTTTCGACAAAGGAGTCGAGAGAACCACATGGACCAATCCACCTTCACCGCGCTCGGTGCGAGCGCCGACGTGATCGCAGCACTCGCCGCGCGCGGGATCACGTCCCCGTTCGAGATCCAGACCCGGGTGATCCCCGTCGCCCTGCGCGGCGGCGACGTGCTCGCGAAGTCCCCGACGGGGTCGGGCAAGACCCTGGCCTTCGCCCTGCCGATCGTCGAGACCGTCGCGAGAGACGAGCCTCGTCCTGCTGCTCTCGTGCTCGTGCCGACCCGCGAGCTCGCCGTCCAGGTGACCGAGGAGATCCAGACGCTGGCTTCGGCTAGGCGCCTCACGGTTGCATGCGTCTACGGCGGCGTCCCGCTCCATGCTCAGGCGAAGCGAGCCGCTCAGGCGCACGTGGTGGTCGCGACGCCCGGGCGCCTGCAGGACCTGCTCGAGCGCAGGATGATCTCGATCGACGCGGTTCGCATTCTCATCCTCGACGAGGCCGATCGGATGCTCGACATGGGGTTCAAGCCCCAGGTCGACCGGATCGTCAAGCGGCTTTCGTCCGAGCGGCAGACGATGTTCTTCTCGGCAACCCTCGACGGCGCCGTCGGCGACCTGGCGCGGGCATACACCAACGAGCCTGCTCGGATCGAGGCCGATCTGCCGGAGCAGCACTCGCCGGGCGAGATCGACCACAAGTTCGTGCCGGTGACGCTCGACACGAAGGTCGACACACTCGTCCGCCTGATCGGCGAGGCAAACGGGCTGACCCTCGTCTTCGTCAGGACGAAACGCGGTGCCGATCGTCTCCGCCAACGCCTCACGACCCACGGCGTCGACGCGGTCGCGATGCACGGCGATCTCAGCCAGGGTCAGCGCGAGAAGGCGCTCTCCCGCTTCGACCGAGGCGCAGTCAAGACGCTGATCGCGACGGACGTCGCGGCGCGCGGTCTCGATCTCGACGACGTGAAGCTCGTCGTCAATTTCGACCCGCCCGAGGACGAGAAGGCCTACACCCACCGTGTCGGGCGGACCGGTCGCGCTGGGCGCGCCGGCGATGCGATCACACTGGTGCTGCCCGACCAGCAGAACGACGTGAGCCGCGTCGCGAGGCTCCACGGGCAGTCCGAGCGCTTCGAGGAGACCGGAATGAAGGTCGCGCCTCCGAAGCTCGTCTACACGTCGCGCAAGCGCGGCTCCAAATGGGGGCCTGTGCGAGCGCAGCGAAAGATCTAGCCTGCTGTCGGGAGAAACATGCCTCTCCCGACAGCTTCGACTTACGCGAAGAACGTGTCGTCGTGGCTGTACGGCGGCACGCAGCAGCACAGGAGGCGCACGCCCGCCGGTCCGGCGGTGAGCGTGTGCCAAGCGCCCGGCGGGATCAAGATCGTGTCCCCGGCGCGGACGTCGCGGACTTCGCCGTCAACCTCGAGCAGACCGCCGCCCCGGCCGATCGCATAGAGCTCCTCCGCCTCGCCGTGATAGTGACGGTCGGTCGCCTGCCCGGGATTCAACGTCGCTTCGGCGAGCGTCTGCCGCTCGGTGCGCATCAACTCCCGGATCGTCGAGCCGTCCTTCGTCGTGAACGGCTCGAGCTCGTCGTGGCGGGTCAACTCCATCGAAGAGTCTTGTTAGCCGCGGGCTAGCTCGGCGACGAGCTGCGCTGTCTCCGTCGGCGTCGTGCCGACGCGGATGCCCTTCGCCTCGAGGGCCGACTTCTTGCCCTCGGCAGTCCCGGACGATCCGGAGATGATCGCCCCCGCATGACCCATCGTCTTGCCGGGGGGCGCCGTGAAACCGGCGATGTACGCGACCACCGGCTTCGTCAGCTCCGCCTCGACGAATGCTGCGGCCTTCTCCTCCTCGTCACCGCCGATCTCACCGACCATCACGACGTACTCGGTTTCCGCATCCGCCTGGAAGCGACGGAGGACGTCGATGAAGGACGAGCCGATGACGGGGTCGCCGCCGATCCCGACGATCGTGGAGTTGCCGAGTCCCATCCGCGTCAGCTCGTGACCGATCTGGTAGGTGAGTGTCCCGGAGCGGGACACGAGGCCGATCGAGCCCGTCGAGAAGATCTCTGCCGGGATGATGCCGACGTTTGCCTTGCCGGGTGACAGCACTCCAGGGCAGTTCGGCCCGACGAGCGTGACCCCACGCGTGTCCACGTAGGCCTTCAGCTTCAGCATCTCGTGGGCCGGCACGTGCTCCGTGATCACGATCACCGTGTGAACCCCGGCGTCGACCGCCTCGTACACGGCGTCGGCGGCGAACGGCGCCGGGACGAAGACCATCGACGTGTTCGCACCTGCGGCTCGCACCGCGTCCGCCACGGTGTCGAACACCGGCACGCCCTCGACGTCCTGACCGCCCTTCCCCGGCGTCACCCCGGCCACGAGCTTCGTGCCGTAGTCACGGTTCCGCAGCCCGTGGAACCGTCCTTCCGAACCGGTCAGCCCCTGGACGGCGAGCCTCGTGTCGTTGTCGACGATGATCGCCATCGAGTCAGCCCTTCCTCGCGAGGATCGCGATCTTCGTCAGTGTCAGCCGGCCTTGGGCAGCGCGATCACCGAGCAACTCGACTGCCCGCGTCGCGTCCGCCCCCACGCACCCCGTCCGGTCGAGCCACGCCTGCAGCTCGAATCCGTGCTCGAAGAAGCGAACCTCGTCGATCTCGAGGCCCGCGTCGGCGATGAGCTCTGCCCATTCGACGTCGGTGTAATTACGGACGTGCGACGGATCCCGAAGCCTCTCGGCCTCCTCGACCTCGGTTCCCATGTTCGCCGTGTCGACGACGATCACGCGATCTCGCGCAACACGGGCGAGCTCGCGCATTGCAGCGCGTGAGTCGACGAAATGATGCGCCGCCGTCCGGCACGCGACGACGTCGAAGGACTCGTCGGCGAACGGCAACGACTCCGCAGTGCAGATCACGTCGGGATGCATCCCGGGAGCGGGATCGCACGTGACGACCTTGAGGCCCGCAGCCCGCAGACGCCGCGCGACGTGACCGCCGCCGGTCGCGACGTCGAGCGCGGTCTCGGCACCCCCGGCCCATTCGACGAGCTGCTCGAGGTCCTCGCCGGCGCGATGGGCATCCGATTCCACGTA
>JBPCLB010000087.1:0-4097 GCA_051003695.1 Gaiella sp.
CGGCGCGGTGCCACTGCCGATCGCGTCGGAGGTGACGTTCGTCGCGATCGCCGAGAGAACCGCGATCCCGAGCGCGCCGCCGATCTGCTGTGAGGTGTTGATCAGACCCGACGCGAGCCCGGCCTGACCGTGGCTCACGCCCGCGACGGCGGCGATCGTGACCGGGACGAAGACGAAGGGCATCCCCACGCCGATGACGAGGAGGCCGGGGAACAGATCCGACCAGTACGAGCCGTCGACCGAGACCTGCGTGAAGAGGACGAGACCGACCCCGAGGAGCGCCATCCCGACGAGCAGGATCGTCTTGACGCCGACCCGGTTCGCAAGGAATGCCGCGACGTTTGCCCAGATGATCGCCGTGCCGGCGACAGCGAGGTAGCCGAAGCCGGTCTCGAGGGGCGAAAGACCCAGCACCTGTTGCATATAGAGCGTCAGCAACAGGAACATGGCGAACAAGATCGTGCCGAGGATGAAGCCGGTGATGTTCGCGCCGAGCACGGTACGGACGCGGAAGATCGAGAACGGCACGAGCTGCTCCTCACGCCCCCGCTCCCAGGCGAGAAACGCCGCAAGCAGCAGAGCGGAGAGGCCGAAGACGATCCAGGTCGTCGCCGAGCCCCAGCCCCAGCGGTTCGACTGGGTGATCCCGAGCACGAGCACGACGAGCCCCGCCGTGACCAACACTGCGCCCTGGACGTCGAACGTCTTCGTTCGCAGATCGCGGCTCTCCTGCACCCAGATCGGCGTCAGGAAGAGCGCGACCGCGCCGACGGGCACGTTCACGAAGAAAATCCACTCCCAGCTCAGCAGGTCGGTGAGGACGCCGCCGAGCAAGACGCCGGCCGAGGCGCCGAAGCCGCCCGTCGCTCCCCAGACGCCGAGGGCGATGTTGCGCTCGCGCCCCTCGGCGAACGTCGCGATCAGGATCGCGAGCGCCGAGGGCGAGAGCAGCGCCGCGCCGAGCCCTTGCAGGCCGCGGAACGCGATCAGCGACTCCTCCGACCAGGAGAGCCCGGCGAGCAGCGACGCGGCAGTAAAGACTGCGATGCCTGCGAAGAAGATGCGCCGCCGGCCGAGCCGGTCGCCGAGCCGTCCGCCGAGCAGGAGCAGCCCGCCGAACATGAGCGCGTAGGCGCTGATCACCCATTGCAGGTTTTCCTGCGAGAACCCGAGGTCTGTTTGGATCGAGGGCAGGGCGACGTTCACGATCGCGATATCCAGGATGGTCATGAACTGCACGAGGCAGATGAGTCCCAGTGCGAGCCACTTCGTCTGTGTGGATGCGGTCATCTCGGGAGTCGCCTTTCGGTCACAGGGGATTCGGCGCGACCCTAGCAGCTTTCACTTGCAACTTGCAAGCACTCACTGGAACTTTGCAACTACAGCGGTACACTGTGCCTGTGGGACGCCCCTACGACCAGTACTGCCCGATCGCGCAGGCGCTCGGCGTGGTCGGTGAGCGCTGGTCGCTGCTCGTCGTCCGTGAGCTCCAACACGGGCCGTTGCGGTACAGCGACCTGCTCGAGCGGATTCCCGGCTGCTCCACGAACATGCTCGCCGCACGTCTCCGCGACCTCGAGCGCGACGGCGTGTTGGAGCGCGAGACACTCCCCCCGCCTGCGCCGGCGACGGTCTACGCGCTCACCGAGGCTGGGATCGCGCTCGGGCCGGTGCTCCGCGAGCTCGCCTGGTGGGGCGCGCGTCGCATGGGACCGCCACCTGCGGAGATGACCTTCGCAAACGGCGAGCTCGCCCGCGCCCTGCGTGTCGCGGTCCCGGCGGAGCTGGTCGCGGAGACGATCGAGGTTCGCGTCGACGACGACGTCGCCCGGATCGAGAGCGGCGTCGTGCTGGACGGGGCCGCGGCGGATCCGGACACGATTCTCACGATGGATCTGACGGGCTTCTATCGCCTGTTCGTCGAACGGGACCTCGGCGGGGTCGAGGTCGAGGGCGAGCCGGAGGCGTTCGAGGCCCTGCTGGCCGGGCTGCCACCCGCTCCAGGCTGGACACGGCCCGCACCTACGGTGGGGGCTCCCCCTCGGCCACGCTCCGAGCTTCCCGCCTGAGCACGTCCCACGCGAGCCGCACGTCGTCCTCGGTCGTTCGCGCGTTGCCGATCGCGAGACGCAGGACGTAGCGGCCAGCGAGCTTCGTGTGCGAGAGGAAGATCTCACCCGTGTCGTTGACCCTGCGTACGAGCGCTTCGTTCTCCTCGTCGGTGCCCTCGCGCCGGAAGCAGACCAGCGAGAACCTGCGCGGTGCGACGACCTCCCAGCCGGCCTCGTCCAGCACCCACGACTCGAACAGCGCAGCAAGGCGAATGTGCTCTCGAACGAGCGCCTGCAGCCCTTCCCGACCGTGGCAACGCAGTACCGCCCACAGCTTGAGCGCGCGGAACCTGCGGCCGAGGGGCACCGAGTACTCGCTGAGGCTGACGACGTCCTCCCCCGCACGAAGGTACTCGGGGACGAGGCTGAACGCGTTGCGCAGATCGTCCGGCCTGCGTGTCCAGAACGCCGAGCAGTCCATCGGCGTGAGCAGCCACTTGTGCGGATTGACGCCGATCGAGTCTGCCCGCTCCCAGCCTGCGAAGAGCGATCGCAACTCGGGGCACACGGCCGCCGCGCCGGCATAGGCCGCGTCGACGTGCAACCAGACGTTCTCGGCGGCGCAACGTTCGGCGATCTCCGGAATCGGGTCGATCGCCGTCGACGAGGTCGTCCCGATCGTCGCGACCGCCGCGCAGGCATCGGTCAGATCGAGGAGGTCGAGCCGCAGCGCGTGTTCCGCATCGCCGGGAATCGCGCGGACGTCCAACTCGAGCAGGCGCGCCGCCTTTGCGGTCGACGAATGGGTGTGCTCGGAGCAGACGACAACCCGGCGATCCGGCGAGGCCGCGCGTGCCGCCGCGAGCACGGTCACGAGCCCGCTGGAGGCCGTGTCCTCGAGATGGCCGTGGAGACCTTCCGGCAACCCGAGCAGCTGCGCGAGCCAGTCGAGCGTCAGCTCCTCGAGCTCCTGGAGTGCGGGTGAGGCGCGCCAGAGGATCCCCACCTGGTTGAGCCCCGCGATCAGGAGCTCGGCCAGGATCCCGGGCTCGGAGGCCGTGACGGCGAAGTACGCGAAGTAGCGTGGGCTCTGCCAGTGCGTGAGTCCCGGCATCAGGATCTCGTCGAGATCGCGCAGCACGGCCGCAAACGGCTCGGCCGTCTCGGGTGGCGACATGGGCAGGGCAGCGCGAATCTCGCCGGGCGCGACCTGCGCGAGCACCGGCAGCTCGCGCAGTCGCTCGAGGTAGGCGGCGACCCACTCGACGGCCGCGACGCCGTCGTCGCGGAACGTGCTCATCCTCGCAACCGCACGATCTCGTCCCACGACCGCGTGTTCAAGATCTGCGCCTTCGTCAGCCAGGCGCGGCGAGCCTGCGCGATGCCGAGCTCGGCATATCCGAGCGCCGTGACCGAGTGTGCGTCGGTCGTCACCGGAATCAGCACCCCGGCTTCGCCGGCCACACGGGCGTGCACGTCGCGCAGGTCGAGCCGATCGGGCTGCGAATTGATCTCGAGCGCGGTACCGGTCTCGGCGGCGCGAGCCACGATCCGTCCAACGTCGACCTGCGAGCCGATGCGGCGCGAGAGCTTGCGGCCTGTCAGGTGGCCGATGCAGTCGACGTGCGGGTGGTCGATCGCTGAGAGGATCCGCTCGGTCGGGTTCCGATCGAAGGCGGCGTGGAGTGAGGCGACCACCCAGTCCAGCTCTGTCAGGAGCGCGTCGTCGACGTCCACGCTGCCGTCCGCACGGATGTTCGCCTCGACGCCACGGAGCACGCGAAAGGGGGCGACGCGCGCGTTCACCCCCTCGATCTCGGCCCACTGGAGCTCCATCCGACCGTCGCGGAGATAGTGCGAATGATCGGTGAGCGCGAGAAACGCGTAGCCGCGCGCGTTCGCCGCGCGGGCCATCTCCTCGATCGTCGCCTTCCTGTCCGACGACCACGTCGAGTGGCAGTGCAGCTCACCGACGAGATCCGCCTCTTCGACGAGCGCCGGCAGCTCCCCCTTGCGGGCGGCGGCGAGCTCGCCCCCGTTCTCGCG
>JBPCLB010000088.1:0-10821 GCA_051003695.1 Gaiella sp.
AAGCTCGCCACCGAACGAACGTGCGTGACGTCCTTGCCGGCGGCAACGGCGCGCTCGAGGCCGCGCAGGTAGGCCTCGACGACCGCCTTGTAACGCTCGAGGGAGAAGATCAGCGTGACGTTGATCGACTTCACGGCCGCGATACAGTCCTCGATCGCGCTCAGCCCGACCTCGGTCGCGGGGATCTTGACATGGAGGTTCGGCCGCTCGACCTCGGCGTGCAGACGAATCGCCTGCTCGTAGGTCGCTTCGCGGTCGTAGGCGAGCGTCGGATCGACTTCGAGCGAGACGAAGCCGTCGACGCCGTCCGACGCCGTCCACGCCGGCTTCAGCAGGTCGCAGGCATTCTTGATGTCGTCGATCGCGAGTGCGAGGAAGAGCTCCCTCGGATCGTCGGTCGCCTTCGCCGCTTCCGCCAGCCGGTCGTCGTACCAGGTGCCTTCGGCCATCGCCTTCTGGAAGATCGTCGGATTCGAGGTGACGCCGACCACGGCGTCTTCGTCGATCAGCCGCTTCAGCTCGCCGGTCTCGAGCATCTCCCGGCTGAGTGAGTCGATCCAGACCGCGACACCGTGCTCCGAGAGCTCATGCAGTCGTGACTTCGCCACTTTTCATCTCCCTTTCCATGCGGTTCACCTTGTCGAGCCGCTGTTGGTAGCGCTCGCCGCCGTCGAAGCGGGTGCCGAGGAACGCGCGGACGAGCTCGCCTGCAAGCTCGGCGCCAACGATCTCGGAGCCGAGGCAGAGCACGTTCATGTCGTCGTGCTCGACCCCCTGGTGCGCCGAGTACGTGTCGTGGCAGACGGCGGCGCGGATGCCGGCGACCTTGCACGCTGCGACGCTGGCGCCGACCCCGGAGCCACAGACGAGCACCCCCCGTTCGGCCAGATCATCGGTCAGCGCCGCGCCGACCTCCGCGGCCTTGTCGGGGTAGTCGATCCGCTCGGCGGCCGTGTCGGTACCGAGGTCGACGATCTCGTGCCCTCCTGCGGTGAGCTCGCCCAGCACACGCTCGCGCAGCTTCACGCCGCGATGATCGAAGGCGACGGCGACTCTCACGCCACGCGCTCGAGCAAGGCCTGCGCCTTCGCGGAGATGTTCTCAGCGGTGAAGCCGAAGCGGTCGAGCACCTCCTGACCGGGCGCCGAGGCGCCGAAATGGTCGATCGCGAGCGAGTCGCCGCGATCGCCGACCCAGCGCTTCCAGCCGAGCGAGATACCCGCCTCGATCGAGAGTCGCGCGCCGACGCCCGACGGCAGCACCCCGTCGCGGTAGTCGGCTGGCTGTTCCTCGAAGAGTTCCCAGCACGGCATCGAGACGACCCGCACGTTCGTACCGTTCATCTGGCGCGCGCCCTCGAGCGCCACCCAGACCTCGGAGCCGGTCGCGATCAGGATGCAGTCCGGCTCGCCCTCGCCCGACTGCCAGAGCGTGTAGGCGCCGCGCAGGACTCCCTCCGCAGACTCGACCTCCGTGCGATCGAGTGTCGGCACCTTCTGGCGCGAGAGTGCGAGCGCGACGGGGCCGCCGCGCCGCTCGAGGGCGATCCGCCAGGCCATCGCCGTCTCGTTCGCATCCCCGGGGCGCACGTACCAGAGGTTCGGGATCGCACGCAGTGCCATGTGGTGCTCCACCGGCTGGTGCGTCGGCCCGTCCTCGCCGAGCCCGACCGAGTCGTGCGTCCAGGCCCAGACGACGTCGGTGCCCATCAGCGCCGACAGCCGGACGGCCGGGCGCATGTAGTCGGAGAAGATGAGGAAGGTGGAGCCGTACGGCTTGAACATCGCCGGGTTCAGCGAGATCCCGTTCACGATCGAGCCCATCGCATGCTCGCGAACGCCGAAGGCGACGTTGCGGCCGGCGTGTGTGGCCGAGAAGACACCGCCGCCGGCGAACTCCGTGAACGTGGACTCCACGAGGTCGGCCGCGCCGCCGATCATGGTCGGCACGAAGCGCTTGAATGCTTGCATCACCGTCTTCGAAGCGGCCCGCGTCGCGAGCTCCTCGCCGGCCGGGAACTCGGGCAACGCCTCCGTCCACCCGGCCCGCGGCTTGCCTGCCTGGTCGGCGTCCCACTCCTCGCGCATTCCCGGAAACGCGATCGACCACTGCTCGAACCGGTCCTTCCATTCCTGCTCGAGCTCGATGCCGCGCTCCTTGACCTCGGCCATGTGCTCGCGCACCTCGTCGGGCACGACGAAATGCTTGTCCGGATCCCAGCCGAGTGCCTGCTTCGCGTTGCGCACCTCGTCCTCGCCGAGCGGCGAGCCATGCGACTTCGACGTGTCGACGGCGTTCGGCGCGGGGTAGGCGATGTGGCTGCGTAACACGATCAGCGAGGGCCTGCGTGTCTCGGCCGCACCCGTGAGCAGCGCGGCCTCGAGCGCGCCGACGTCCTCGGAATCGTCCACGTGCTGGACGTGCCAGCCGTACGCCGCGAAACGCGCGCCCTTGTCCTCGGTCGTGTAGGTGAGCGCTGTCGTGCCGTCGATCGTGATGTGGTTGTCGTCGTAGACGTACACGAGGCTGCCGAGCCCGAGGTGGCCCGCGATCGACGCCGCCTCGGCCGAGACGCCCTCCATCAGGTCGCCGTCGGAGCAGATCGCGTAGATGCGATGGCCGATCAGCTCGTGGTGCGGCCGGTTGTAGCGCTCGGCGAGAAAACGCTCCGCGATCGCCATGCCGACGCCGTTGGCGAAGCCCTGACCGAGTGGGCCGGTGGTCGTCTCGACGCCCTCGGTCATGAAGTGCTCCGGATGCCCGGGCGTTCTCGACTGCCATTGGCGGAAGCGCTTCAGCTCCTCGAGCGAGAGGTTGTACCCGGAGAGGTGGAGCGCCGCGTACTGGAGGATGCAGGCGTGGCCTGCGGAGAGGACGAAGCGGTCGCGGTTGGGCCACTCGGGGTTGGCCGGGCTGTGGCGCATCACGTTGCGATAGAGGACGTAGGCGAGCGGCGCGAGCGCCATCGCGGTTCCGGGGTGACCCGCGCTTGCCTTCTGCACGGCGTCCATCGCCAGGGTGCGGATCGTGTCGATCGTCAGCCGGGCGGGGTCTCGCGCCATCACGACAAGCCTACGCGGTCGGACGGATCAAACGCCGAACGCCGCAGCGGGACGCAGATGCTCGTCGGTGAGACGTGCCTGGTCGTCGATCGTGGCACCGTCCCGCAGGAGCTGCTCGAGCTCTGCGAGGACATCGGCCGCCTCGCCGTGGACGACCGCGCCGACGAGCTTCGAGCCGTCGAGGTGGAACCCGATCAGCCGCCCGTCGGCGAGCGACCCCCGCAGCACGCACGCATCGGCAGCCGCCGGGTCGCCGAGCACCTGCAGCTTGCGATCGAAGAGCTGCGTGAAGAACACCGGCACCTCGTCGTACCGGGCGCGCTTGCCCGCGAGCTGACGGCCGAGGTGCCCGCCCTGCGCATTCGCATTCGACCAGTGCTCGATCCGGCGCAGGCGGCCCGACACGGGCTCCGGGAACTTGGCGACGTCGCCGATCGCATAGATGCCGCCGAGAGAGCTGCAGAAACGCTCGTCGACGACGATCCCGTCGTCGATCGTTGCGCCTGCGGCCTCCGCCAGCTCGACGTTCGGCTCGACGCCGACGCCCATCACCGCGAGGTAGCACTCGATCGTCTCGCCCGTGCTCGTCCGCGCACCACCGAGCAGGCGCCCGTTGCCCACGAGCTCCTCGAGCTCGGTCTCGAGACGCAGCTCGATACCTTCGTCCCGGTAGAGCTGTTCGAGCTCGACGGAGAGCTCGGTGCATGCGAGCGCAGGCATCAGCCGCTCACCCAGCTCGACGAGCGTCACGTCGAGGCCGCGTAGACGCAGCGACGCAGCGACCTCGGCACCGATGAAGCTGCCGCCGATCACGAGCGTCTTGTGCGCCTCGGCCGACGCGGTTCGCACGGCGTCCGCGTCGGCCAGCGTCCGGTAGGTATGAACGCCGACTCGATCCGCGCCGGGAATCGGCAGCACGCGCGGCCGCGCGCCGGTCGCGAGTACGAGCGTGCCGTACGGGATTCGCTCGCCCCCGTCGGTGACGAGCTCGGCGGCGTCGACGTCGAGCTCGGCGACCGTCGAACCGAGCCGGAGCTCGACGAGGTCGTCTTCCCACTCCTCGGCCGGCCGGATCAGCGTGTCGTCACGTTCGGCCTCGCCACGCAGGAAGCCCTTGGTCAGCGGCGGACGGTGGTAGGGCGGCGCGTCGTCGCTCGAGACGAGCGTGACGAGTGCCTCGCCCTCGGCCGCGCGGTACTCCTGCGCGAGCCGGCCGGCAGCGAGCCCGCCCCCGACGACGACGATCGGTTCGTCAGCCACGGACGCAGCCTACCCTCGCCCCCGCCGCCGAGCAGACCCACCCGGGCGCGCAGGTCGCGGTGTCAGGTGGGCAAAACGTGGCCTACCCTTGCTGGCCGATGGCCGTCCTCGTCGCATCGAGCCTCCGCAAGGAGTTCTCCGGCGACCCCCTCTTCGACGGGGTCTCGTTCACGCTGCGCCGGCGCGACCGGCTCGCCCTTGCCGGCCCGAACGGCGCAGGGAAGACAACGCTGCTGCGCGCGCTCGTCGGCGAGACCTCGCTCCAGGGCGGGGAGCTCGCGTTCGCGAAGGACACCCGAATCGCACTGCACGACCAGCGACCCCCGCGCGGGCGAGGTCTGACGCTGCGCGAGTATGCGCTCTCGGGCGCGTCGGATCTCGTCGCGATCGAGCAGGAGTTGCGACGGCTGGAGGAAGCGATGGCCGGCGGCGACCACGCGGACGCGACCTTGCGGCGCTACAGCGAAGCCCAGGCGCGCCTCGAGCACGCGGGCGGGTGGGGCTGGCGCGACCGGGCAGCCTCCGTGCTCCGTGGGCTCGGCTTCCGGGACGGTGATCTCGACCGTTCGCTCGACACCTTCTCGGGCGGAGAGCTGACGCGAGCGTCGCTCGGACGGGCGCTCGCGGGCGATCCCGACCTGCTGCTGCTCGACGAGCCGACCAACCACCTCGACGTGGAGAGCCTCGAGTGGCTCGAGCGCGAGTTGATCGGGCTCGACGCGGCGGTCGTGCTCGTCGCCCACGATCGCTGGTTCCTCGAGGCTGTCACGACCGCGGTGCTCGAGCTCGGCGGACCAAAGCCGTTCTTCTTCGACGGACCCTGGCACGCATGGCGTCGAGAGAAGGCCGCTCGCGCGTCGGCGGCCGCGACCCAGCTCGGCCGGGTGAGCGACGACATCGAGCGGCTCGAGCGGTTCGTCGAGCGGTTCCGCTACAAGAAATCGAAAGCGAAGCAGGCCCAGGCGAAGTTGTCGCAGATCGGGCGGCTCGAACAGCAGCGCCGCGCTGCGTCCGAGGAGCTCCAGGCGATGACCAAGCGCCGGCGGACGCTCGGGTTCGAGTTCCTGAAGCCGGCGCGCACAGGGCGGCTGGTGCTCGAGGCGGACGAGCTGCGCGTCTCGGCCGGTGACAAGCCGCTGCTCTCCGGCGCGAGCCTCGTCCTGGAGCGGGGTGAGCACGTTGCGCTCGTCGGGCCGAACGGCTCGGGCAAGACGACGCTGCTGGAGACGCTGCTCGGGAGCCGTCCACTCGCCTCGGGCTCGATCCGGCTGGGTCACGGGGTGGTGCCCGCCTACTTCTCACAACACGAGGCCGAGCTTCCCGACCGGGGTACGATCCTCGACGTCACGACCTCGGAGACGGGACTCTCGCGCCCGCTCGCGCAGAACCTGCTCGGCAAGTTCCTCTTCTCGGGCTGGGAGACACACGAGAAGCCCGTCTCGGTGCTCTCCGGAGGCGAGCGTCGGCGGCTCGCGCTCGCGCTCGTCGTCGCGTCCGGTGCGAACCTCCTCGTGCTCGACGAGCCGACGAACCACCTCGACCTCGAGAGTCGTGAGGCGCTCGAGGCCGCGCTCGAGGCGTTCCCCGGCACCGTCTTGCTCGTCTCGCACGACCGCGCACTCCTCGACGCCGTGCCCGACCGGATCGTGGCGGTCGAGGCCGGCGTGCTTCGCTCGTACGACGGTGGATGGGCCGATCTGATGCGGGAGCGGGAAACGCGCGAATCCGCTGAACCGCCGAGTCGCGTGAGGGAAGAGCCAAAGCAGAAGACGCGGCGGGGGCCGGCGAAGCCGAAGCGAGTGACCGAGCTCGAGCACCTCGAGACACGGATCGCGCAACTCGAGCGCCGCGTCGTCGAGCTGGAGGCGAAGCTCGCCGAGGACTGGACCGACATGGATGTGCTCGCCTCGCACACCGCGAGCCGTGAGGAGCTACAGGGCCTGCTCGAGCGCTGGGAAGTGCTGTTCGCCGAGGCGCAGGCCAGCCCGTAACGGCCGGACAACCAGAGCGACGCCGTTTCCCTGCCTGGACGTTCGCGCGCACTGTCGCGACGATCGACGTGGTCGGCCGAGCGGGCTCCATGTGTTGATTCAACACAAACCCTTCGCCGGGACCGATGAGGCCGCTCGGTCGCCGCGGGTGCCTGTTCGGTTGAGGATCTCCGCCGACATCCGGGCGTGACCCGCACATCGCTTGTGTTGAATCAACACAAGCTCAGATCGCACGCCCGACCCGACACCCAGACGGGCCACACGACCCGTGGGACCCTCCGGCGCTCCGTCCGGATCGCCCGCACGCGGGAATGCCGATCGAGCCGGTCCCGATCATCGTCGGCCGCCTCGCCAGCTTCTTTCCGGCGCAGCGCGGTTCTGCGGGCTCTACGCGAGCCGCCGAGTCACTTCCTGGTGGTAAGCACGCTCGATCCCTTCGAGCGTCGGCACGACGTGGCGGGTGAATGCGAGGTCGGCAGCGACCTGGAGCGCAGCGTCTCGCTCGGCGCGCCGCACCCGCTCGCACGCGACGTGCAGGCGAACGCAGGCGTAGCTCGGGCGCGTCACACCGAGCCTGTCGGCGTGCTCGCCCAGCCCCCGACACGTCTCCGCGACCGGACAGTCGAGATCGAGCCGGCGGAGCTTGCGAAGCAGTCGCTCGTCGACGCGGGGAGCGAAGCGCATCCCACCATCCTGGCCAACAACTCGACGCGAGTCTGTGTCAGGAACGTGCCAACTCTGCGACGAAACTGCCCTTGTGTTGAATACACACAAGGACAGTTTCTGCCGACAATGCGTGATGTGACGGCGCGATGGGTCTGCGGCGTAGAGAGGTCGTGCACGCGGTGACGCTCACGCCCCCGAGGGCAATCGATCCGGCGTCGCCCCGGACGTTCGCAGACGCGGCCGAGGCGCACCTCGACGACGTCTTCGGCTATCTGCTCTACCTGACCCACGACCGCGCGACCGCCGACGATCTCGCGGGCGCGACGTTCGAGAAGGCCTTCAGGTTGTGGTCGCGATTCGATGCGGCTCGCGGCTCGGCACGCACGTGGCTCCTCGGGATCGCCCGCACGACAGCACTCGACTGGTTTCGCTCCGAGCAGCGCCGCCGGAGGCGCGAGGAAGCCGCGGCGCCGCTCGATCGCGTCGAGGCGACGTTCGTCGAAGGCCTTTCGCCTGCGCTCGAGAGCGCGCTCGCGAGCCTGAGCGCGGCCGAGCGGGAGATCGTCGCGCTCCGGATCGTGCTCGAGCTCGACAGTGACGCGGCCGCACGCGTGCTCGGCATCAGCCCCACTGCTGTCTCGACCCGTCTCAGCCGAGCGCTCAAGCGCCTCGAGGAAAGGGTGAATCAGGATGACCTCCGCTGACATCGTCACCGAGCTCCGCGCCACGCGCCCCGTGGCATCCGCAGCGCTTCGGACGCGCGTCACTGCGCTCGTCGAGCGCAGCCCCGCCGCGACGCCGGGACTGCTCACGCGGCTCGGCGCACGGCGGCGCCTGCTGATTGCCCTCCCGGTCGCCGGCGCACTCGGAGTCGCAACTGTCTTCGGCATCGCGCAGGAACGCGATCCGGCGTCGCGCGAGGCGTTGCCGAGCGCGACGTCGTCGCGGGCGGACGCGACAAGCGCAGGTGCGGCCGAAGCTGCGACGCCGCTTCCACCTGCCGGCCCGGCGCTCGGTCAGGCGAAGGCCGGCGGCACCGCGGCCAACGCCTACCGGGCGCAGTCGTTCGCCGCGACCCTCACGCTCGAGGTCGCAGACGGCGACGCGGTCGGCGCAGCCGCACAGCGTGCGCTCGCCACCGTCGACGAGCTCGGTGGCTTCGTCGTCGGCTCGCAGGTCGCGACCGGTGAGAGCGGCTACGCGGCGATCACGCTCAAGGTGCCGTTCGATCGTGCGCAGGACGCCGTCGTGCGCCTTTCGCGGCTCGGCACGATCGTCACTCAGGACGTCCGCATCCAGGATCTGCAGGAGACGATCGACGCGTTCGACCGCCAGATCCGGATCACGCGCAACCAGCTGGCGGCGGTGCTCGCGCGGCTTGCGACCGAGCTTACGGACCCCGCTTTCAAAGCCCGGCTCGAGGCGCGGCGCGACGCGCTGCGCGAGGAGCTGCGCGTCAACCGTTCGGGCCGGTCGTCGACCGCCGCGCAGGGCCGCCTCGCGACGATCCAACTCGAGCTCCGCTCGGACGAGCGCGCGGGCGTCATTCCGGTCGGCTCGCGCATCGACCGCACGCTCGACAGGGCGCTCGAGATCCTCGCGTGGGAGGGCGCCATCGCCGCAGCTCTCCTGATCGTCGCCTCACCGATCGCGCTGCTGCTCGGCGCGCTGTGGCTCGGGCGCAGGACGTTCCGGCGCCGCGACGACGAGCGTTTGCTGGCAGCGTCATAGGCAACAGATCGCCGATCCGGGGTCAGGTACGAGTGCCTGACCCCACGAAATGACCTCAGACGTCCAGCGTCGCGATGAGCGCGTCGGCGACGACCTTCAGCGGCCGGCCGGAGATCTGACTCGCCTTCCGCAAGCGCGCGAACGCATCCTGCTCGGTGAGGCCCTCCCGTTCCATCAGGAGACCCTTCGCCCGCTCGATCGCCTTGCGCGCGGCAAGTGCCTCGGTCAGGGACTCCGCCTCCGCACGAACCGCGACGAGTTCCTCGTGGCGCGCGCGCGCGGTCTGGATCGCTGGGAGCAGGTCGGACTCGCGGAAGGGCTTCACGAGATAGCCGAACACGCCGGCCTCGACCGCACGCGAGACCAGTTCCTGCTCGCCGTACGCGGTCACCATCACGATCGGGATCGGCCGCTCGGCGAGGATCCGGCGCGCGGCTTCGATCCCGTCGAGCTTCGGCATCTTCACGTCCAGCAAGGCCAGCTCGGGAAGCTCGGACGCCGCGAGGGCGACCGCCTCCTCGCCGTCTCGCGCTTCGGCAACGACCTCGAAGCCGGCTTTCTCGAGCAACTCGCGCAGGTCGAGCCTGATGATCGTCTCGTCCTCGGCGATCAGGATTCTCACGGACGCCTCCTTAGAGCTCAGGGGGAAATCGAACCTCGGCGTGCACTCCACCGCGGTTCGAGAACCTGAGCGTTCCACCGAGCTCGTCGCGCACGAGCGCGCGCACGATCGAGAGGCCCGTCCCGTCCGAGGCTTCCTGCATGCCCGCGCCGTCGTCGGCGATCGCGAGGACGACATCGGCCCCGGTCTTCCTCAGCGTAATCGAGATCCGCCCGCCACCGTGCTCGAGCGCGTTTCCGAGCAGCTCGCTGAAGACGAGGGCAAGCGCGGTCGCCCGCTGGCCGGCGAGTGAGACGTGCTCGAGCTCGGCGGTCACGTCACGACCCTGGACGAGCCCCTGGACGAGCATCGCCCGCAGCCGGTCGATCAGCTCGTGGAGGTCGACTTCGTCCTCCCGGTGCTCGGTGAGCACCTCGTGGACGGCCGCGATCGCGAGGATCCGATTGACCGAGTCTCCGAGTGCCTTGCGGGGTTCGACGCCCTCGGCTCGCGCCTGGAGCCGCAACAGCGATGCGACGGTCTGGAGGTTGTTCTTGACCCGATGGTGGATCTCCTGCGCGAGCACGCCGCGAAGCGCCATCCGGCCGCTCTCGAGCGCGACGGCGGCGTGGTGGGCGATCGCCTCGAGGAGGTGCCGGTCGTCGTCCGAGAACGGGGTGTCTCGGTCGACGACGAGCTCGCCGATCGTCCGGCGCTTCCAGCGCAGTGGAAGCCGCTCGACGTGCAGCCCGGCTCGACCTTCGGGCCAGGCGATCCGGCCGTCCTCGAGCACGAGCGCTGCGCCGGTCGCGCGGAGCGACTCGACCGTCGTGCGGACGACCGCTTCGAGCGACTCCTCGAGGTACAGCGAGTCCGAGACTGCCTCCGAGATGCGCGCGAGCGCCTCGAGCTCGTGGACGCGTCGCTGCGCCTGCGCGTACAGCTTCGCGTGCTCGATCGACTGGGCAACCTGACCGGCGATCGTCATCAGCAGGTCGATCTCGGCCCGAGTGAAAGCGCGTGCCTCTCGGGTGCGGACGTTGAGCGCCCCTTCGAGCGTGTCCCGCGCGAGAATCGGAACCGCGAGGATCGAGGCGTAGTCGTCCTCCGGCAGATTCGGGAACGCCTTGAACCGTGGGTCGAGATGCGCGTCGGCGGCGATCATGATCGGTGCCCGCTCGGCGGCGGCGACACCGGTGATCCCCTCGCCCCGCCGCATCCGCGGTGCACCCGTGGCGTCGTCGATCCGCGCCCCGTGTGTTGCGCGGAGCACGAGCTCGTCCGTGCGCTCGTCGTAGAGATAGACGTAGGCCGAGTCGGTTTCGAGCGCCGCGGCCACCTCGTGCGCGATCGACTCCATCACCTCCTGCAGATCGAGCGACGAGTTGACGACCTCGGTGGTGCGTGTCAGGAGCGCCAGGTGACGAGCAGCGTCGCTCATCCACAATCCCAGTCGAGCGGGGAATCGCGGTGGCCGGAGCCGGGCTTTGCCCGGCGGGAGGCCGAGCGA
>JBPCLB010000089.1:0-8018 GCA_051003695.1 Gaiella sp.
ATGGGCGGGGGCGCATCCC
The DNA here is from genome assembly GCA_051003695.1 of Gaiella sp. Lineage (GTDB taxonomy): Bacteria > Actinomycetota > Thermoleophilia > Gaiellales > Gaiellaceae > Gaiella. Next base: position 20 of record JBPCLB010000089.1, read on the forward strand.
CCGAGTCGCGCCACCTGATCTTCGTTGCGCCGTTCATGGCGATCGCCACAGGGGCGGGGCTCGTTCGGGTCACCCGTCCCGCGCCGATATTCCTTCCCCTCGCCGTGACCGCGCTCGTCGCCGCCCAGCTCGCCTGGGCGTGGCATCGCACGCCGGCTCTCTTCACCTGTGAGCCCGCCCTGCGCCAGACGGCGCGCGCAGACGCCGCCGCCTGGCTCGCCGCGACCAGTCGTCCCGACGACGTGCTCCTCGGCTACGAGCCGGTCTTTCTCGGGGCCTGGGAGCGTGAGCCGGAGTTCTCCTCGATCGTCGTTCCCCGGGCGGATGCGGAGCTCGCTCTCGGTGTGCTCGAGCGCCGGACGCCGGTCGGTCGCGGGATCTGGGTGCTCGATGCGTCTCGTCGCAACAACCTCAGACCCCGACTCGAGATCGAGCGACTCGTTCCAACCCCCTCGGACGCGTTCGAGTCGCGGGCATACGGGCCGTTTCTCGTCATCCGCTCACGCGGCCCGACGAACACCGTCGAGCACTATCTCGTCGCCGCCACGGGCGCGATGCTCGTCGGCCGACGACTCGGGATCGGTGACGCGGACGTCAATCTGCAGACGATCGAGCGCGCGGCTCGAATCCTCCGCGGCTACGGGCCGTCCTTGCGCCTTCGCTCGACGACCTCGCGGTAGCAGGGCGCGCCCTCGAACGCCGCAAGTCCAGACTGGGTCTGACGGCGTCGTCGCCTCCGCGAGCGGCGGAGCCCGGCGACGACAGCCGACGCCCCGACGAGCCCGCCGAGGACGAAGGAGCGGGCGGTGCGCCTTCTCGGCTCGCGTTCGTCCTCTGTCATGCGACGATCGTAGGCGATGCTCGTGGTCTCGTTCGGCGATCTCGTGCTCGACGTGATCGTTCGGCTGCGCCAACCCCTCGCGGTCGGAGCCGACGCGACGTCGGAGATCACGCTCACGACCGGCGGGCAGGCGGCGAACGTTGCGGCCTGGATCGCCGCGCTCGGCGAGCGGGCTCGATGGGTCGGAAAACGCGCGGACGACCTCCCGGGGCAAGCCGCCGCGACAGGCCTCTCCGACCTCGGCGTCGAGCTCTGCGGGCCACGGGTCGCGTCGGGCGGAGGCGTGATCGTCTCACTGGTCGATCCCGACGGGAATCGCACGATGTGCCCCGACCGGGGCGTGGCGGTCGAGTTGACCCCCGAAGAGCTGGATCCGGAGTGGTTCGCGTGCGACCACCTCCACGTCTCCGGCTATGCGCTCGTGGCGCGCCCGGTTTGCAGCGCCGCTCTTCGTGCCGTCGCCCTCGCGCGTGCGGCGAACGCTCGGGTCAGCATCGACCTCTCCTCGTGGAGTGCGATTCGGGACGCCGGACCGGAGCGCTTCCGCGCGCTCGTCACCGAGCTCGCGCCCGACGTCGTGTTCGCGAACGAGGCCGAGGAGGCTGTGCTGGGCGGCCCGCTCGCGAACGTCGTCTGGATCTCGAAGCGGGGCGCGGGAGGCTGCTCGTTCGAGGGGGGCGAGCGCCCGGCGCTCCCGGTGGAGCGCGTGGTCGATACGACGGGCGCCGGTGACGCGCTCGCGGCCGGCTGGATCGTCGGTGGCCCCGACCTGGCGCTCGAGGCTGCGGCGCGAAGCGTCGCGCGAGCTGGTTCGATGCCCTGACGTGCGATGGAGAATCGAGGGCTGCGGATGCCCTCGACGGAGCCGAAGGAACGCCGTTCGAGGAGTTGCCCGGAGTCGAGTTCCCACCTCCGCCGCGGCGGTCTTTTGGTTCGCCAGACAGAAAGACGTGGCCTGCCGTCGCAGACGTGGCACGAACACGGCACAGTTCCGGCACACGATCGGCGATAGCGTTCGGCCAGGGACGCCGAGAGGGGCCCCCGGGGGCAGGTGGGAGCACGAGAACCAAGAGTCGTAGCGTGTGGCGGATGAATCGGAGCGTCGACGCGTCACCCGACCAGCTCAGGAGAACCATGCAACTCGAAGGCACGATCGGTCAGATCCACGTCTCGGTAACGGACATCGATCGGGCGGTCGCGTTCTACCGCGACACCCTCGGCCTGCCGTTGCTCTTTCAGGTGCCAGGACAGCCGATGGCATTCTTCGACTGCGGTGGAGTGAGGCTCTACCTCGCGGTGCCGGAGCCGATGTTCGAGTCCAAGCCGCTCCTCTACTTTCGGGTCGACGCGATCGACCAGACCTTCGAGGCGCTCGTTGCCGACGGCGTCGAGTTCCTTGCCGAGCCGAGCGTCGCCCACCACGACGACCGCCACGAGCTCTGGCTCGCGTTCTTTCGCGATCCGGACGGGTGTGTGCTCGCGCTGATGGAAGAGCGCTCGCTCGCGAGCGCGTGAGTCGGCAGGGGGTGCTCGAGCTGATACGCGTCTCCGAGGAGGTCGGCACCGCGCTCGCCGAACGCGAGGCTGTCGTCGCGCTCGAGACCACGCTCGTCGCACACGGCTTCCCCGCGCCCGCCGGAATCGAGGTCGGTCAGGCAAGCGAGACCGCAGTTCGTGCGGCCGGCGCGATCCCGGCGACGATCGGCGTGCTCGACGGGCGGGTCGTGGTCGGCTTGACGGCGGAGGAGCTCGGGCGCTTCACACCGGAGGCGCGGAAGCTCGGCCCGCGCGATCTCGCCGTCTGCGCGGTGCAAGGCGCAGTCGGAGCAACGACGGTCGGCGGCACGCTCGCCGTCTGCGCGGGGGTGGGAATCCGCTTCATGGGCACGGGCGGTCTGGGCGGCGTGCACCGGGGCTGGCCGACACCGCCCGACGTCTCCGCCGACCTTGGCACGATGGCTCGCGTCCCTGCGGTGGTCGCGTCGTCAGGCGTGAAATCACTGCTCGATGTTCCCGCGACGATCGAGCTGCTCGAGAGCCTCGGCGTGCCGGTGCTCGGCTATGGCGTCGATACGCTGCCGCTCTTCTACTCGGGCGCCGGTGGCCCACCGGTATCGGCTCGGGTCGAGTCCGCGCGCGAGGTGGCCGGCATCGCCGCGGCGCACTGGCGGCTCGGGGGCAAGGCGATTCTCGTCGGGCGAGCCCCTGACGAGAGCCTCGAGGTCGCCGAGTTGATCGAGGAGATCGTGGCCGACGCCCACGCGGGAGGCGTGAGCGGTCAGGCCCTGACGCCGTACGTCCTCTCAGCGCTGCACGAGCGCTCCAATGGTGAGACACGACGGGTCAACCGCGACCTGATCGTGGCCAATGCCGGTCTTGCCGCCGAGATCGCCGTGGCGTTCGCCGAGCTGGCCCCGTAGGAGGGTTGACGATTCGCTCGGCGGAGCGACCGATCAGATCCACCTGCGTGCACCCCGACGATTGAGAATCCTCCGACGCCACGGGTTTGTGCGATCAGCGGACCGCTCGTGCAGCAACGTGCAGAGGCCGAGCACGGCGAGCCCGGCGTGCTCGGTACGGTGGACGTCGTGCTCGCCCGAGCTCCCGATCACGCATGGCCGCAAGGACCACACACATGAGCCTCTACGACTCAGTCGGGGAGCTACCGCTCGAGATCGACGCCTACGAGCTCGAGGGGCTCGAGACCCAGACGCCGCGCTTCCTTCGCAAGACGACGCTCGTCCGCTTGGTCGGTGGCGGCGAGGAAGGGATCGGCGAAGACGTCACCTACGACGGCGAGGAGCAAGATCGCCAGCAGCAGCGTGGCCCCGTCCTCCCCCTCGGCGGCGCCTGGTCTCTCGACAGTTTTGCTCGGCACCTCGCCCGGCAGCCGCTGTTCGAGTCGGAGCCGGAGCAGCACGCCTATCTCGACTACCGCCGCTGGGCGTTCGAGAGCGCGGCGCTCGACCTGGCGCTGCGCCAGGCCGGCCGCTCCCTCGGCGAGGTGGTCGGTCGTGGTGCGCAGCCCGTCACGTTCGTCGCTTCGGGCGGCCTCGGAGACCCGCCCACGACCGTGCGGCTCAGGGCCTGGCTCGCGCTCTACCCCGACCTCCGCTTCAAGCTCGACGCCCGGCCGGACTGGACGGACGAGATCCTGGCGGAACTGCAAGGGCTCGGCTGCGTCGACTCGATCGACTTCAAGGGTCAGTATCACGGCACCGTCGTCGACAACCCCGCAGACCCCGATCTGTACCAGCGCGTGATCGAGGCCTTCCCGGACGCCTGGCTCGAGGACCCGGCTCTGACGCCGGAGACGGAGGCGCTGCTCGAGCCGCACGCGGATCGTGTCACCTGGGACGCGCCGATCCACTCGGTCACCGACATCGAGGCTCTTCGCTGGCCACCGCGCACGGTCAACGTCAAGCCGTCCCGCTTCGGCTCGATCGAGAGGCTCTTCGCAGCGTACGACTACTGCGCCGAGCACGAGATCGGCGCCTACGGCGGTGGTCAGTTCGAACTGGGCGTCGGGCGCTCGCACATCCAGCTCCTTGCCGCCCTGTTCCATCCCGACACGCCGAACGACGTCGCCCCTGGCGGCTACAACCAGGCTCCGCAAGCCGGGCTGCCAACGAGCCCCTTGCACGTGCCGATGCGGTCGACCGGCTTCGCAGCGGCCTGACGCCGCCTCACCTGGCCGGCAGCGCGATCGTCACGACCGCGCCCGACGCCGCGACCGTCCCGCCGTGTGCCCGGATGATCGCCTCGACGATCGCGAGCCCGAGACCTGCGCCCTGCGGGCGCGCCGCGTCGGCGCGCGCGAAGCGCTCGAACGCTCGTGGGAGCAGCGACTGCGGAAACCCCGGCCCCTCGTCGCCCACCCGGAGCTCGACCCGGTCGTCCCTTCGTGCCGCCTCCACACGGATTGTCCCACCGCCGTGCCTCAGCGCATTGTCGATGAGGTTCCCGAGCGCCTGCTCGAGGCGCAACCGATCCCCGACGACCGTCGGGAGGGCGCCGACCGCGAGCTCGATCGTCCGCGCCGAGTCCGCCGCCCGCGGCTGAAATCGCTGCACGACAGTCGCGATCAGGTCTCCGAGCGGCACGTCGGCGCTCGTGATCCCGAGCCGACCCTCGTCCGCTTGCGCGAGCACGAGCAGATCGTCGGCGAGCCTGCTCAGTCGCTGGGTCTCCTCCGACGCCGAGCGCAACGCGGCCTCGAGCTCCGCGTGCGACCGAGGGCGCCGGAGGGCGAGGTCGAGCTCGGTCTGGAGCAGGCTCAGCGGAGTGCGCAGCTCGTGACTCGCGTCGGCGACGAACCTCCGTTCCCGCACGAGCCCCGCCTCGAGTCGGCCGAGCATCTCGTTGAGCGTCTCACCGAGCCGGCGGATCTCGTCCTGGGCGAGAGGCAGGCTGAGTCTGCGGTCGGCGCTCTCGCTCGTCACGAGACTCGCCTGGCGCCGCATCGCCTCGACGGGCGCCAGGGCTGCACCCGCGAGGAGGTATCCGCCCAAGGCGGCCGCGAGGAGCGCGAGCGGGCCAACGACCGCAAGCTGCGCGAGCAGGCCGCCGAGCGCCTCCTCGCGATCCTCCAGCGACGCTCCGACGACGAGGACGACGGTGCTGTCGGCGAGGACGATGGGGCCGGCCCGCAGCCGGAGATCCGCTCCGTCGAACGAGCTCACCTCGTTGACCACCGTGAGCGTCGGCTTCTCGCGCGCCGCTGCGAGCGCCTGCTCGTCGAGGAGCGGTTGGCGCAGGGCAGGCGACGACGCGAGCAGCGCACCATCCGCTGTGAGCACCTGAGCGAGCCCTTCGTCGTCCGCCGTTCCGAGTGCCTCGCTCGACGGCGTCCCGCCGTTGGCGCGGACGAGCGGCGCGAGCGTTGCCGCGCGCGCCTCGAGGGCGTCGTCGACCTGCTCGGCGAGCGCGTCGCCGAGCCGCACGTACAACAAGGCCCCGACCGCTACGAGCACGACCGCCGTCGCGAGCGCGAACGCGAGCGTGAGGCGCGTGCGGAGCGGAAGCCGGCTCACCCGCTCGCCTGAAGCCGGTACCCCACGCCGCGCACCGTCTCGAGGCTGCGACGGCCGAACGGACGGTCGATCTTGTCGCGCAGGTACCCGACATAGACGTCCACGACGTTCGAGCGCGCCTCGTATGCATGATCCCAACCGTGCTCGAGGAGCTGGTCGCGCGACAGCACGTAGCCCGGTCTCCGCATGAACGTCTCGAGTAGGGCGAACTCCTTCGCCGAGAGCGAGATCGGCGTCTCACCGCGCCATACCTCGCGGGTGACGGGATCGAGACGGAGATCTCCGACCTCGACGACCACGGGGCGCTCGCCGACGCTGCGACGCGCGAGGGCGCGAAGACGGGCGAGAAGCTCCTCGAACGCGAAGGGCTTCGGCAGATAGTCGTCTGCGCCCACGTCCAGCCCGGCGACGCGGTCGTGCACCGTGTCGCGCGCGGTCAGCATCAGGATCGGAGTCCACACGTGACCGTCGCGAAGGCGCCTGCAGACCTCGAGTCCGTCGCAACCGGGCAGCATGACGTCGAGCACGATCGCGTCGTATTCAACCGCGCGCGCCATCCACAGCGCCTCCTCGCCGGTCGGCGCCAGGTCGACCACGTGCCCCTCCTCCCGCAGCCCCCGGCGCAGCAGGCCGGCGAGCTTCAACTCGTCCTCGACCACGAGAATGCGCATCGCTCCTCATTCTGATCGGGATGGCGGCGCACGACGGTCTCAGCCACGCGTAACCCGAATCAGCTCCTCTCGGTCGCTTCCGCCCGAGACACCGAGCACGAGCACTGGCCCGACACCGCGGGCGTAGAACTTGAACTCGAGAATGCGCGGCTTCAGCGGATTGAGATCGCGGGTCATCACGACATCGGTGTAGTGCCCGGCCGGTACTTCCGCTTGCTCGCGCGTGCTGACGACCTCCGCCCGATCCTCCGCCTTGCCGGCGTAGTACTCCTGCCGGTAGCGCAGGCCCGGTCGCGGGCGCGCAGGAATCGCGATTCCCGCCTGGGCACCGTCGACTCCAGCCTCGAACGAGCCTGCCCTCGAGACGAGCTTCCCGTCCTCGTACTCACGGGTGTCCTCACCGAGGTACCAGACGTTCCCCGCGCGATCCTGCGCATACCAGTCGAAGGTGTCCTCGACGAGCACGCCGTTCTCGGTCACGGTGTCGCGCACGACGCGCGCCTCGATGCCGTTGGCGATCCGCCTCGTCTGCCGCAGGACGATGACGGTCACGCGCAGCCTGGCACCGTCCGGATCGGTCTCGCGGTAAACCCAGCGTGTGCCCGGTCGCATCGGCCAGTACGGGTTGTCGATCGTCGTCGTGAATTCCGCCGGTTCGAGACGAACGACCTGGGCGCCGCGTGGCAGCGCACGTGCGGTCTGCGTCCCGGCGTTCCCCGCGATCGCCGCTCCGCCGCCGACGAGGACTGCGAGCGCACCGAGCCCCAGCGTAACCTTCGTACGGAAACAATCTCTCATGGCCTGCTCCTCGTTTGCGATGACGCCCGGCCGGCTCGGCCGGATCGACACGCGTTCTAGGAGGTCGAGATGAGCGGCAGATGAGAACCTGGCCGGCCGGGACGGTCCGGTCGCTACGTGCCCAGCGCGTCGAGCAAGGCGTCGACCGGCACGAGCGGCAGGGTTTCGAACCTCACGCTCCCGCGGGCCCCGAGCTACACCGAGAGCCGAGCCATCGTCACGTCGTCGGGCGCTTCGACGACCGTCACGAAGTCGTACTCGCCGAGGGACGCCCACTGGTGCAGAACATGCGCGCCGAGCTCTTCGACGTCGCTGTTCACCGCCCGAAGCCGCTCGGGGTTCGAGTTGAGCGTCCGCGTACCCTTCTCCGTGAGCGTCGTCAACATCAGATACGCGGGCATCGCGGCTCCTCTCGTGAACGGGACGAGAATCTATCGCGCCGGGCGACGGGCGACTGCTTCCCCACGTCGCCGCGCCCGTTCGTCGCGGGTCGTCCCGACGCGAGCAGCGAGGTCGACGTAGAGCAGCGCAGCGCCGAGAAACAGGATCGGCGCGATCACGAGGTCGGCGAGAAAGATCGAGACGCGAAGCGTGTTGTCCGCCTGGCTGCGAAGCAGGAGCCCGAGCGCGAGCCGCGTCAGGCCGAAGAGCAGCGC
>JBPCLB010000090.1:0-6857 GCA_051003695.1 Gaiella sp.
CACCGTAGATCTCCGACGCCGGGAACACGAACCCGCGACGGCGGCAGAGCGAGACGATCTTGTCCATCGTGACGGCGTCCGGCATGGGCAGCGAACCGTACCGAGGAGCCCTACGGCGGCGGCGGCTGCGCGTCGACCCGGGTCGCCTGGCACCACCACGTTCCGGGTACATCGTCGTACGGGCTCGAGGCTGCAAGAGAGCTCGGCGTCGATGCGGCCCGTGTCTTCAAGACGCTGATCGTGGACTCGACGGCGCCCTCACCGTCGTCGTCCTTCCCGTCGACGCGCAGCTGGAGCTCGCGCCGGCGGATCTGCTCACCCTGACCGAAGGGCGGGCCTGCTCGCTCGCGGCGCCGCGCTGAGCTCCCGTCAGACCGAACCATCTGGCCGGAGCGACTCCCCAGTATCCGACACCAGGCCCTCGGCGACCGAGTTCGTCGCGGCTTTGTGCCAAATGCTCCACTGTTCAGCGGCTTCAAGACGACGAGAATACGAGCGACGTGCAGGGAGTTTCGGAGCGATCGCCGCGTTAGACGAAAACCGGTGTCAGACACCGTTATTTGTCAAGACCACAGGAATGCCGATTCTGTGCCGTTCCATCCACAGGTTGCTCGACCGGGTACCGTCCGGTCGCCTCGAGCTGTTCCAGATCAGCGGCTCGACGAGCTTTGCGGCCGGGCGCGGGGCTCGACGATCTGGAAGAGCACTCGCAGCGGTAGAACCCTGAGCTCCGCGCCGGCAAGCCGCTCTGATCTCCGTCGGCGCGGGACACGCCCGGCTACCCTGCCGCCGGTGAGCGTGCGGGCGAGCGTCGAGCTGCACATCGTCTCGGACTCGACCGGCGAGACCGCGGCGAAGCTCGTGCTTGCGCTCGAGGCGCAGTTTCCCGAGCAACCGTTCGAGGAGGTGCGTCATCCACGGGTCGAGTCGGTCGAAGACCTGGCGCTCGCCGTCAGCCGCGCTCGGGGTCGACCAGCCGTGATGGTCTACACGCTCGTCGAACCCGGCCTGCGCGAAGAGATGCGGCGTTTGTGCCGGCGCTCGCGCGTTCACTACTGCGATTTGCTCGGGCATCCGATCGACTCGATCTCACGCGTCGCCGGGGTGGCCGCTCGCATGGAGCCCGGTGCGCGTGCGCCGCTCGACCAGACGTACTTCAAGCGAATCGAGGCGATCGAGTTCGCCGTCCGCTACGACGACGGCGTCGGTGGGGGGCTCGACGAGGCCGACGTGGTTCTCGTTGGCGTGTCGCGCACCTCGAAGACCCCCCTCTCGATCTACCTCGGCTACCTGGGCACCAAGTCCGCGAACGTTCCGATCGTCAAGGGTGTCGAGCCGCCGAAGGCGCTGTTCGAGATCGCGCGGGCAAAGATCGTCGGGTTGACGATCGACGCCGAGCGGCTCGCCGACATCCGCGAGGCGCGCGCGCGCACGATGGGCGGCCCGAGCCGTCGATACGCGGGCCTCGAGGCAGTCTACGAGGAGCTCGAGACCGCACAACGGATCCACCGGCGACTCCGTTGCCCCGTGATCGACGTCTCGGAGCTGTCGGTCGAGGAGACGGCGATGCGCATCCTCCGGCTCGTCGCCGAGCGAACGAGAGAGAGCACGACGACGTGACGCCGAGCAACCGGAAATACGGAGTTCTCGCCACGGGGGTGCGGCGCGACATGTCAGAGAAGGGCTGGGTGCCGCTGCGCTACTGGCTGATGTGGTGGTCGTCGATCGTGGTCGCGATCGGGGCGTTCTACGTCGTGCTGACGCCGGTATGGATGGGGCTGAGAGCGATCGCGTGGATCGCCGACCTCCGGCAGCGCCACGGCCGGCTCAGCTGATCTCTGTGCGCGCCGTCCTGACGAGGCTGTCGACCTCCGCCTGCGTGCGCAGGCGCACCGTGGTGAATCGCGCGAGACGTGCGAGGTATTCGCGGCGGCGCCTCCGGAACGACCGAAGGGCAAACGGGAGTAACGCATCCCGGCCGACGAGCGCGCCGCGCAGTGTCTCGCGGTTTCCAGCCCAGAGCTCCTGACGCGTGATGATCCGCCGAGCGGTTCGGCGCACCAGCCTGGGAAGCCAGACTCGCCGTGGAAGGTCGATCCAGACGACGAGGTCCGCCGCTTCCAGGACGAGCTCGCCCAGCTTGCCCTGATACCCGCCGTCGATCACCCACGCCTTGCCGGCGACGAGGGGTACGACGCGCGCCCGAAGCTCGTCGGCGGTTACCTCGATCCAGCCTGGCCCGTGGTTGAGCGCGTCGAGCTCGTGAAACGGAACCCGAGACGGGTCGCAAGCGCGCGTCCCACGGTCGTCTTGCCGCTGCCGCTGGCACTCGCGATCACCACGACGCGTCGCATCCTCGGCGCATTTCTAGCGCGCGACGAAGTCGCGCGCGCGCGTAGGATCGGCGCCGTGCGTTTTGTCTTCGCCTACGACGAGGAGGCTCCGGGGGGGCGGGAGCTGCTCGGCGGCAAGGGAATCGGGCTCGCGGAGATGACGGCGCTCGGCGTGCCGGTTCCGGCAGGTTTCACGATCACGACCGAGGCCTGCCGCGAGTGGCTGCGCACGGGTGAGACGCCGGCCGAGCTATCGGGGGAGGTCGACGCCCATGTCTCGCGGCTCGAGCAGCGCTCCGGCAAGCGCTTCGGCGACCCAGACGATCCCCTGCTCGTCTCCGTCCGGTCGGGGGCAGCGGTGTCGATGCCCGGGATGATGGACACGATCCTGAACTTGGGTCTGAACGACATCGCGGTGGAGGGGCTCGCCCGTTCGACCGGCAACCCGCGCTTCGCCTACGACTCCTACCGGCGGCTCGTGCAGATGTACGGCGAGGTGGTGGAAGGCGTCGCTGCGCATCTCTTCGAGGACGAGCTCGCGCAGCTCAAGGAGCGCAGGGACGCATCCCAGGATCTCGACCTGGATGCGGACGACCTGCGCGAGCTGGTCGGCAGCTTCAACCGGATCTTCGAACGCGAGGTCGGTTCGCCGTTCCCGCAGGACGCCGGGGATCAGCTACGGCGGGCGACACGAGCCGTCTTCGCGTCGTGGGACTCTCCGCGCGCCAAGGTGTATCGCCGCACCTACGACATTCCCGACGAGCTCGGCACAGCCGTCAACGTGGTGCAGATGGTGTTCGGCAACAAGGGAGAGAGCTCGGGCACCGGTGTCTGCTTCACGCGCGATCCATCGACGGGAGAGACGGGAATCTATGGCGAGTTCCTCGTCGACGCGCAGGGCGAGGACGTCGTCGCGGGGATTCGCACCCCCGAGCCGATCGCGGCCATGGCCGAGCGGCTGCCCGAGGCGTTCGCACAGCTCGAGGAGACGCTCGTACGGCTCGAGCAGCACTACCGCGAGATGCAGGACATCGAGTTCACGGTCGAGGAGGGGGCGCTCTACCTCCTCCAGACGCGAACGGGGAAGCGCACGGCACGCGCTGCGCTGCGCATCGTCGTCGAGATGACGAGCGAGGAGCTGATCTCCCGCGAGGAGGCCGTGGCCCGGATCGATGCCGGGCAGCTCGACCAGCTGTTGCACCCGATGATCGACCCGGATACGCCGGTCGAGGTCATCGCCCGGGGGCTCAACGCGTCGCCCGGCGCAGCAACGGGTGCGATCGTGCTCGACGCCGACCTCGCCGAGCAGCGGGGGCGCGCCGGGGAGGACGTGATCCTGGTGCGGTGGGAGACGACACCGGACGACATCCACGGCCTGATCCAAGCCCGGGGTGTGCTGACCGCCCACGGCGGGATGACGTCCCATGCAGCGGTCGTCGCCCGCGGGATGGGGAGACCGTGTGTCGCCGGCTGCGAGACCCTCTCGATCGATCTCGACGCGCGCACGTTGCGCATCGGCGAGCAGGAGCTGCGCGAGGGCGATCCACTCACGATCGACGGCGGCACCGGCCGGGTGATCGTCGGGGCCGTCCGGCTCGTACCGCCCGCGATCGACGAGAACTTCCAGACGATCCTCTCGTGGGCCGACGAGATCCGGCGCCTGCGAGTACGGGCGAACGCCGACACGCCCGAAGACGCCGCGAAGGCACGCGAGTTCGGGGCCGAGGGCATCGGTCTGTGCCGCACCGAGCACATGTTCATGGCGCCCGACCGGCTTCCCGTCGTGCAGGAGATGATCCTCGCCGCGCGCGAGGACGAACGTCGGTCGACGCTCGATCGGCTGCTCCCCGTGCAGCAGGAAGATTTCGAGGGAATCTTCGAGGCGATGGCCGGATATCCGGTGACGATTCGGTTGCTCGACCCGCCGCTGCACGAGTTCCTGCCCGCGATCGACGAGGCGACGTCCGACACGATGCGGCGGCGGATCGAGCAATTGCACGAGTCGAATCCGATGCTCGGTACGCGAGGCTGCCGGCTCGGGCTGCAGTTCCCCGAGATCTACGAGATGCAGGTGCGGGCGATCGTGCGAGCCGCGCACGCGGTTTCCGAGCGAACCGGGGCGGCGCCGCTCGTCGAGATCATGCATCCGCTCGTTGGCTTCGGCGAGGAGCTGCGCCGGCTCCGCGAGCTGACCGAGCGTGTGGCTGCCTCCGAGCCACCGGTCGAGTATCTCTGCGGGACGATGATCGAGCTGCCGCGCGCGTGCGTCCGTGCGGACGAGATCGCGGAGCTGGCCGACTTCTTCTCGTTCGGCACGAACGATCTCACGCAGACGACGCTCGGTTTCTCCCGCGACGATGCCGAGGGCAAGTTCCTGACGCACTACCTGGAGACGGGCGTGCTCAAGCACAACCCGTTCGAGGTGCTGGACCAGGACGGCGTCGGCGACCTGATGCGCATCGCTGTCGAGCGCGGTCGCGGTGCGAAGCCGGAGCTCAAGCTCGGGATCTGCGGCGAGCACGGCGGCGAGCCGAGCTCGGTTGCGTTCTGCCACGCGCTCGGGCTCGACTACGTCTCGTGCTCGCCGTACCGGGTGCCGCTTGCTCGCCTTGCCGCCGCTCAAGCGGCGCTTGCCGAGAGCGGCGTCACGGTCGTAGCCGTCGGGGGGTAGGAAGAGGGGTCAGGCGTGCACGCCTGACCGCCGGTGTTCGCGGCTGCCGTCCTGCTCTCGTCGTAGAGTCGCTGCATGCTCGACAGCCTGGACGAATCGTTCGGCACCCTCGTCGTCGCCGCGGTGTTCCTTTTCGCGGTACTCATCGTGATCGCACAGACCGTGCGGATCGTGCCGCAGGCGAACGCGGGGATCGTGGAGCGCCTCGGCCGCTACAGCCGCACGCTCGATCCGGGGCTCCACTTCCTGTTTCCGTTCCTCGACCGTCTGAAGAAACCGCTTGTCGACCTGCGGGAGCAGGTGGTCGCCTTCCCGCCGCAACCCGTAATCACACAGGACAACGTCACGATCTCGATCGACACCGTCTTCTACTACACGATCACCGACCCGTTCCGGGCGACGTACGAGGTTGCATATCTGTTGCTCGCGGTCGAGCAGCTGACCGTGACGACGCTCCGCAACGTGATCGGGTCGCTCTCGCTCGAGGAGACGCTGACCTCGCGTGACAAGATCAACGCCGACCTTCGGATCGTGCTCGACGAGGCGACCGAGCGGTGGGGGATCCGCGTCAACCGCATCGAGCTGAAGTCGATCGACCCGCCCAGCTCGATCCAAGAGGCGATGGAGAAGCAGATGCGCGCCGAGCGTGACCGGCGCGCCGTGATTCTCATCGCGGAGGGTGAGAAGCAGTCGCAGATCCTTACGGCCGAGGGTCACAGGCAGTCGCAGATCCTCACCGCAGAGGGCGATCGTCAGGGAGCCGTCCTGCGCGCGGACGGCGAGCGCGAGTCGCGGATCCTGATCGCGCAGGGCGAAGCCGAGGCGACGCGCCAGACGTTCCAGGCGATCCATGACGGCCGCCCGACGGCCGATCTGCTGACCTATCAGTACATCGAGGCGCTGCCCAAGCTCGCGGACGGGCAGGGTATGACGTTGATGCTCGTCCCTGCCGAGGCAATCGGTGCGATGGGTACGTTCACGGCGCTCGGGAGCGCACTGAAGGCCGGCGGCGACGCGGCTGCCGTCGATGCCCCGTCGCGCTCTTCGTCGTGAGCGGAACGACCGGCGTCGTCGTCTGGGTCGTCCTCGCGCTGATCCTGATCGCGCTCGAGACCGTCACCGTCGCCTTCATCGGCATCTACCTCGGCGTGGGAGCGCTCTGCGCCGCAATCGTCGCGGCGTTCGACGGGGCGCTCTGGCTCCAGCTCGTCATGTTCGCGGTCGTCTCGGCGGCGACGCTGTACCTCACCCGCCCTGCCCTGCGCTCGCGCTTCGTCAACGCGCCGCTCGTGCCGTCGAATGTCACCGCGCTCGTGGGGCGGCGCGGCGTGGTCGTTGTCGCGATCCCCGCGGGGACGGGCGGCCGCGGCCAGGTGCGCATCGGGACGGAGGATTGGAGCGCGCGGTCGAAGGGTGAAGAAGCGATCGCCTCAGGCGAGACCGTCGAAGTCGTCGCGATCGAAGGCGTCGCTGCGATCGTTCGCCGGACGACCGTGGCCTGACTCGCCCCCGCGCATGGTCAGGGGCATGCCTCTGACCTTGCTCTCAGAAGACCGCGAGCTCTGGCGTACGACGGCAAGACCGCACAATGCGACAACGACGGTCGAGCGCGACGTAGCAATCGTTCTCCCCGAGGCGGGATGAACGGGCTCCTGCTCGAGCTCGAGTTTCTCCTGCGGCTGCGTACGAGCCCGTTTTTATGGTCGTCCGGCTGACGCGCCGGATCAACCGCGATCGAAATCCGCTCCTGCGGATTCCGATCAGGCGGACTAGAACGCGTAGCTCTCCAAACACCTGTCTGTGCGACCACGAACCCCGTGCTAATGCGGGGTTCGGTCGTCCTAGGTCAGCTC
>JBPCLB010000091.1:0-9901 GCA_051003695.1 Gaiella sp.
GACGGCCCCGTGCTTGCGCCGGAGGGGCCGAGCGATCTCGGCGCCGGCTCGTGGGTCTTCGTCCCCACGCGCCGCCGCGACTTGCTCGCGAAGTGGCGCAATCCAATCGGCATCGTCGGCGCGGCGATCGTCCTCTTCAACGTGCTCGTCTCGTTCCTCGGCCCGGTCGTCTGGCGGAGGGATCCGGACGAGCTCGCGGGCGACCGACTGCTGCCACCGAGCTGGAAGAACCCGATGGGAACGGACGAGCTCGGCCGCGACACGCTCGCGCGCATCATCCACGGTGCCCAGGTCTCGCTCCAGGTCGGGGCGATCTCCGTATCGATCGCACTCGTTGCCGGCGTCACGCTGGGTCTCCTCGCCGGGTACTACAAGGGAATCGTCGACTCGCTCCTGATGAGGATCGTCGACCTCATGTTCGCTCTCCCCGGGCTCGTACTCGCGATCGTGATCGCCGGCCTTCTCGGCCCGAACCGCCGCAACGCGATGATCGCGATCGGCATCGTGATCGCACCGGCGTTCGCACGCGTCGTCCGTGGAGCCGTGCTCGAGGTGATGGGGTATCCGTTCGTCGAATCAGCGCGCGCGCTGGGCGCCGGCGGCGGGCGGATCATGCTGCGCCATCTGATGCCGAACATCGCGGCGCCGCTGCTCGTGCTCGTGACGGTGTACCTCGCGACCGCGATCCTCAGCGAGGCGGCGTTGAGCTTCCTCGGGCTCGGCACCCAGCCTCCCGAGGCCTCGTGGGGTGGGATGCTGAACTCCGCGCGCTCCTACCTCGACATCGACCCGTGGCTCTCGATCTTTCCCGGGGCGGCGATCATGGTCGTCGTGCTCGGATTCAACTTCCTCGGCGACGGCCTCCGCGACATCCTCGACCCGCGGCTCGGCCCTCACGTCGGCCGCACCCGGGGGAAGGAGTGACCTGCTCGACGTCCTGATCCGGGGCGGCTGGGTCGCGGACGGGACAGGCAGCCCGCCATTCCTCGGAGACGTCGCGATCGCGGACGGTCGCATCGTCGAGGTCGGCCGTCTCGGCGCCGGTGCGTCCGCCGACCACGTGATCGACGCGACAGGCAAGACCGTGTGCCCGGGCTTCGTCGACCCCCACAGCCACAGCGACTTCTCGCTGCTCGCGAACCCGACCGCCGAGAGCACGATCCGCCAGGGCGTGACGACCGAGGTCGTCGGCAACTGTGGCTGGAGCTACGCGCCCGTCAGCCCGCACTCGGTCGAGTACATGAGCGGGCGCCTGCTCATGTTCGGCTACGACGGGCCGACGATCCCGTGGACGACGTTCGGGGATCACCTCCGTTTCGTCGCCGACGTCGGCCACACGCCGAACCTCGCCTGGTTCGTCGGGCACAACGCGATCAGGCTCGCAGCGGGGGTCTCCGGCTCCACTCCGACGGAGGAGCAGGCCCGGGCGATGGACGATCTCCTCCGCGAGGCGATGGCCGAAGGTGCACTCGGGATGTCGACCGGTCTCGAGTTCGAGCCGGGCCGGAGCGCGACGACCGAGGAGCTCGTCCGGCTCAGCGGCGTCGCAGGTTCCTACGGCGGGATGTACACGAGCCATGTCCGCAACCGAGACGCGACGCTGCTCGAGGCGATCGAGGAGTTTCTCGTGGTCGCGCGGGCAGGATCCGAGAAGGCGGAGATCTCCCATCTCAACGTCCGGCACGACACCGGCGCGCCCGAGCGGGGCTGGGAGCGCGCGGTCGAGTCGATGGCAGCGGCGCGCGAGCAGGGGCTCGACGTGCTCGCCGACACGACGCCGTTCCGCGACGGGCTCGGCCAGCTCGCGGGCATCCTGCCGCCGTGGGTGGCGGCGGACGGGATCGAGGCTGCCCTCGGCCGGCTCCGCGATCCGCAATCGCGCGCGCGGTTGCGTGGAGAATGCGACCGCTACTGGCGCTTCGTCCACAAGGGGCAATGGGAGCGCGTGCGGCTCCAGGCGAGCCCGACCCGACCCGAGCTCGACGGCCTCACGTTTGCCGAGATCGCGGTGCGACGAGGGGTCGACGAGTGGGACTGCTTCTTCGACGTGCTCGTCGACGCAGGTACCGCGTACGAGTCGGTGCTCGTCGTCGGGACGCTCTTCACGGACGAGCACCTTGCGGAGATGATCTCGCATCCGCTCTTCTGCCTCGGGGTCGATACGTTCACCGCCACGCTCGACGGGCCGCTCGCGGACGTGATGCGCCATCCCCTCTCGTACGCGGGACACGTCCACTACCTCACCCACCACGTTCGCGAGCGAGGCACGCTGCGATTCGAGGAGGCGATCCGGAAGATGACGAGCATGCCGGCCGCCCACTTCGGTCTCTGGGACCGCGGTCTGCTGCGCGCGGGCTATGCGGCAGACGTGGTCGTGCTCGACTACGAGGCGCTCGACGACGTCTCGACGATCGAGCATCCGCACGCCTACGCCCGGGGCGTGGAGCACGTGCTCGTCAACGGCACTGTCGTCGTCGCGGACGGCGAGCACACCGGAGCGAGACCGGGACGGCACTTGCTGAGGCGATGATCGATCTCCGCTCGGATCTCTGCTCGGTTCCAACCGACGAGATGTGGGCGGCGATGCGGGGGGCCGAGCTCGGCTGGGCGAGCGTCGGCGAGGACGCCTCGGTGAACGCGCTGTGCGAGCGTGCGTCGACGCTGCTCGGGAAGGCGGACGCGATCTGGGTTCCGACCTGCGGGATGGCGAACCTCACAGCCATGCTGACGTTCTGCGAGCCGGGGACGCGTGTCGTGCTCGAGTCGGCGTCACACGTGCTCACCTCCGAGGGGATGGGGCTCGTGGAGGTCGCGCGCCTCGAGCCCTGTGCGCTGTGGGCGCCCGACGGGCGAATGGATCCGGCGGCGGTGGAAGAGCTCGTGGCCCGGGAGCGGGCCGGCCTGCTGATCCTCGAGAACACGCACACCCGCGCCGGAGGCACGACGTTGTCGGTCGAGCTGACCGAAGCGCTGGCCGCCGCTGCGAGACGTCACGATTGCAGGGTGCACCTCGACGGAGCGCGGCTCGTGAACGCGTCTGTCGCGCTCGGTGTGCCGCTCAGCGCGCTCGCCGCGCCGGTCAACTCGGTCGCGTTCTCGCTGAACAAGGGCCTGTCGGCGCCGCTGGGAGCGGTACTCGCCGGGAGCGAGGCGGTCGTCGACCGAGCGCGATCGATGCTGCACCGGCTCGGCGGCGCGAGTGTTCACCGAGCAGGGATCGCAGCTGCCGCCGGTCTGGTCGCTCTCGAGACCATGGTCGAGCGGATCGCCGACGACCACCGCCGTGCGTGCGAGCTGGGCGAGCGGCTCGCAGCGATCCCGGGGATCCGGCTCGTGCCGGACGTGATCGAGACGAACATCGTGCTGGCCGATGTCGCCGCCACCGGCCTCGAAGTCCCTGAGCTCGTCTCCCGGCTCGAAAAGGCCGGGCTTCGCGTGCTGGAGCGCGACACGAGCCGAATCCGCCTCGTCACGCACCGGCTGATCGGTGGCGAGGAGATCGAGCGCGCCGCCGCGATCGTCGCCGAGACCGTCGCGAGCGCCGCTTGATCAGATCACAGCAGCGCCGAGCGGTCGATCGGCTGGCCGAGCACGAAGACGCAGTCGCCCTGCTCGGTCACCGGGATCGCCTTGGTCACCGCCACGAACCCGTCGCGAGGCGCGAGTAGCCGCTCCGGCGGGCGGTCGGGGCGGTCGACGAACCACAGCCGCCCGACGGGCTCGCCGGCCGCGACGGGGTCGCCCGGCTCGAGCATCGCCTCGAACATCCCGTCCTCCGGCGAGACGACGATGTTCGCCGGGTCTCGGCCGTCGAGGATCACAGCGGGCGGCAGGCCGAGGGAGGCGCGCGTCTGAACCTCCCCCTCGAGCACGCCGACGTGGCGCAGGACGTTCGTGAGCCCGCTCCAGGCCAGTCGGTGCACCGGGGTGGGAACGCGCCCACCGCCGCCGAGCTCCGTCGTGATCACGAGCTTGCCCTGGTTCTCGGCCTCCACCGGGAGCAGCCCCGTGCCGTTGACGTCGATGTAGAGGTAGTGCCAGTCGCTGCACCAGGCTTCCATCCCCTCGAGCATCGCCCTGCGCTGGGTTGGCTCGGCAACGACGTGCATGTGCGAGCACGGCAGGAACCAGGCGCTGCGGCCGCCGGAGTGCATGTCGATCACGACGTCGGCGAGCGGGAACAGGACGCGTGTGAGGTAGTCGGCGAGCTGCTCGTTGGGCGGCCCGTCGGAACGACCCGGAAACGAGCGGTTGAAGTTCGCGCCGGAGGGCCAGTTGCGCGTGTTGGCCTTCGAGGCGGCGGGGGAGAGCACCGGAATCACGATCACCCGGCCCGAGAGCTGTTCCGGCCGGAGCTCCTGCAGCAGACGAAGAGCGGCCACCTGGCCCTCGTACTCGTCGCCGTGGTTGCCGGCCAATACCAGCACCGTCGGCCCATCGCCACCGGCAATCGACGCGATGTGGACGAATGTGCTCGCCCAACCGGCCGTGTTCGTGATCTTCGGAAACGCGAGGTAGCCGATCTGCTTGCCGGGGGCTGCGAGGTCGATCGTGCAGGAGACCGCCGAGCCGCTCATAGGCCAACCTGTTGGCCTATGAGCCGGGGAGGGGGTGTGGGGGAACCGGGAGGGTCCCCCACAAAGAGTGAGGAGAAGGGGGCTCGTGCGGGAAACAGGGTTTTCCCCACGATCGCGAGCCGGAGGCGAGGGATGCTCATGCGCGCGTCTCGAGGTGGCGCGTCACCGCGCCCTCGGTGGCGGCGAGCAGCCGGTCGACGTCGTCGTCGGTGTGCGCGTAGGAGACGTGACTGCGCTTGAGGTTCAGCGGCAGCTCGAAGATCCCATCCCGCATCAGCTCCCGCCGGTAGCCGACGAAGAGGTCGACGTCGTTGCGCAGGAGGTCGTCGTAGCGCTCGACAGGACCCTCGAGGAAGTAGGTCAGGAAGACCGAGCCGAACCCGGCGACCACGGCCGGGACGCCGAGCCGCTCGTAGAGCCTTGCGAGACCCGTGCGTGTGCGCTCGCCCAGCCGGAAGACGTGCTCGTGAACCGGTTCGCGCTCGAGCTTCTCGATCGTCGCGAGCGCCGCCGCGGTGGTCGCCGGATGGCCGTTGAACGTGCCTGCGAAGAACGCGGGCTGCCCTGGAGTGGTGGAAAAGAGATCCATCAGCTCGGCCTTGCCGCCGAGCGCCGAGACGGGCCAGCCGTTCGCCATCGCCTTGCCGAGCGTCGTCAGGTCGGGGATCACGCCCGCGATTGCCTGGTAGCCGCCGAGTCCGTGGCGAAAGCCGGTGATCACCTCGTCGAACACGAGCACCGTGCCGTGCTTGGTTGCGAGCTCCCGTAGCCGCTCGAGAAACCCGGGCACGGGCATGACGGCGCCGATGTTGTGCGGGATCGGCTCGAGGATGATCGCCGCGACATCGCCGTCGTGCTCGTCGAGCGCCCGCTCGACCGCCGCCGCATCGTTGAACGGACAGACGATCGTGGCGGCGATCACCTCGGGGAGGATCCCCCCCGAGAGTGGGTGCTTGCTGCCGACGGATTCCGCCGGGGTGATCACGTTCATCGCGACCGAGTCGTGCCAGCCGTGGTAGCAGCCCTGGAACTTGATCACGTGGCGCCGCCCGGTGGCGGTGCGCGCGAGGCGCAGCGCATGGAACGTCGCCTCGCTGCCCGTCACGGTCAGCAGCACCTTCTCCAACGACGGGACGGCTGCGACCAGGCGCTCGGCCAGCTCGATCTCGACGGGCGTGACACCGACCCCCATCAGGCCGACCGAGCGTCCCGCCGCTGCTGCAGCGGCATCGACGTCGGGATCGTTGTGCCCGAGGAGTGGTGGGCCGAAGGCGGCGTGGTAGTCGGTGAAGACACGTCCTTCTCCGTCGGGGAAGGTCGAGCCGCTCGTCGCCGTGATCACGAGCTCCTCGAGCCCGGGCACCCGACGCTGCCCGCTGTTGACGCCACCGGGGATGACGGCGGCGGCTCGGCCCGCGAGCCGCGCGGCTCCCTCCGACGTCGTGAGGCTCATCGGCCCACCCGGAGACTCTCGAGCACGTCCTCGTCGAGCTCGACGCCGAGCCCGGGCGCCGTCGGGACGGCGACGCATCCGTCCGCCTCGATCGGCAGCCGCTGCTTGGTGAGACTCGTCGCGATCGGGGTGTCGGCCACGCAGTACTCCTGGAAGATCCCATCCGGCAGAACGGCATTCACGTGCAGCGATGCCGCCTTGATGATGCCACTCTTCCAGGCGTGCGGCACGGTCGCGACGCCGTGCTCGCGGGCGAACTCGGCGATGCGCAGCGTCTCCGTGATCCCGCCGCAGCGAGTCACGTCGGGCTGCACGACGTCGACGTGCGCACGCTCGATCAGCTCCCGGAAGCCCCACCGGGTCGCGTCCTGCTCGCCGGCGGCGATCCGGAGCTCCACGGTGTCGGCGAGCTCCGCATAGGCCTCGAACTCGTCCGGCTCGAACGGCTCCTCGAGCCAGTAGATCCCAAGCCGCTCGTACTCGCGGGCGACGCCGATCGCCGTCTCTGCGTCGGCGACGTATCCGAGACCCGCATCGATCATGATCTCGACGCCGTCGCCACCGGCTGCGCGCGCGGCGGCTGCGAGCTCGACGTCGTGCTCTGCGTCCTTGCCGAGCGGTCCCCAGCCGAGCTTGACGGCGGTGAAGCCCTTGTCACGCAGCGCCGTCACGGCGCTCGTCACCTCGGTGGTCGTCTCGGGCATCAGCATCGACGCGTAGGCACGCACCCGGTCGCGCACGGGTGTGCCGAGCAACTCGTCGATCGGCTTGCCGAGCGCCTTGCCCTTGATGTCCCACAGCGCGATGTCGAGACCACTGATCGCGTGGATCGCGATCCCGCGCCGGCCGAAGTAGATCAAGCCTCGGTACATCTTGTGCCAAAGGCGCTCGACGTCGAAGGGGTCCTCGCCGATCAGCGCATCCCTGAGGCTCGTGGCAACCGCATGCGAGCTAGGCGCCTGCACGAGCGCCTGCACGAGCTCGGGTGACGAGTCGACCTCGCCGATGCCCGTGATCCCCTCGTCGGTCGAGATGCGGATGACCAGATCGTCCTGGCTTCCGTCCGCGATTCCGTCGTCTACGACCGCCTGCCGCAGAACGATCGCCTCGACATCGGTGATTTTCAACGTAGTTGCTCGGCTGACGGATGCGTGACGACGAGGACGTCCGCGAGGATTGTCGACTATAGCGAAATTGTCAACAATCCTCTAGCATCACGCTCGCGGCGATGAGCGCGTCCCCGATCCTCTGCACGATCGACCTCGAGGCTGCCGGCAAGCAGTTCGGGGGGCTTCAGGTGCCGCGTTCGTCGAACGCGAGCGGTTGGTCGAGTCACTACGTTCCGATCGTCTCCGTCGCGGGTGGCGACGGCCCGACGGCGCTCGTGATCGGGGGTGTGCACGGAGACGAGCCCGAGGGCCAGGTAGCGGCGCTCAACCTCGCACGCGAGCTCCTCCCGGAGCAGGTTCGCGGCCGGGTGATCGTGATCCCCTGCGTCTCGATCGACGCGTCGCGCGCCTACACACGGCTCTGGCCGACGGGGGCGAACATGAACCGCTCGTTCCCGGGTTCACCCGACGGATCGGCGGACGAGCAGCTCGCGCACTTTCTCTCGGCTGTGCTCTTCCCGCTCGCCGACATCGTCGTCGACATGCACAGCGGCGGTCGCACCGGTCTCTGTCTTCCCTGGTCGGAGATGCACTGGGTCGACGACGCCGAGCAACGCCGGCGGATGGTCGATGGGATGCTGCACTGGAACACGGACTGGTGCTGCGTGTACATCGACATCGCCGGCACCGGCTTGCTCGTCGGCGAGGCCGAACGGCAGGGCAAGGTGGTCGTCAGCACGGAGCTCGGCGGCGGCGGCCATGTCACCGCGGCGATCCATCGGCTCGCGGCCAGTGGTCTCCGGAACGTCCTGCGGCGCTTCGGCGTGATCGAGGGCGAGGCGGTCACGCGTGTGTCGCTCGGGCTGCCCGAGCCGGTGCTGCTGATGGCGACGGAGCTCGACGACTACCTGCTGGCGCCGGAGTCGGGCCTCTTCGAGACGCTCGTCGACCTCGGACAGCGAGTCGCCGTCGACGAGCCGGTCGGGCGGATCCACTTCGTCGAGCGCCCCGATCGCGAGCCCGAGCTGATCCGCAGCAAGTCGGCCGGGACGGTTTGCGTCGTGCGGGCGATCGCGACGACCGACCAGGGCGACAACGTCGTCGTGGTCGCGCGCGAGGCTGAGCTCGCGGAGCTGGCATGACGTTGACCGCGGGCGTGGCGCGCGCCCACATCACGCCACCCTGCGGCCTGCCCCATGGTTGCTGGGCGGCCCGCACCGGGCTCGCCGGGGGAATCCACGACCCGATGCTCGCCCAGGCACTCGTGCTCGACGACGGCGAGACCACGATCGCGATCGTCGCCGTGGACCTCGTCTTTGCCGGCGCGGAGCTGACCGCCGCGATCCGGGAACGGGTGCAGGCCCTGACCGGAGTCCCACCGCACGCGGTGCTCGTGAACGCCGCGCACAACCACAGCGCGCCGAGCCTCTCCCGCGGCGCGAGCGTCGCCGGCCTGAACGACGCGCCCGCGTTCGCGCGCTACGCGGACTTGCTGCCCGAGACGATCGCCGGCGTCGTCTACGCCGCCTGGCGCGCCCGTGAGCCTGCGCGTATCGGTTGGGGAGGCGGCCGAGCGCGCGGCGTGACGGTCAACCGGGTCGCCCACGAGCGGCCAGTGGACGACACGGTGGGGGTGATCGTGGTCGATCGTGCCGACGGTGCGCCGCTCGCGGTCGTCGCGAGCTTCGCCTGTCACCCGACGCTGATCGGCGGGCACACGCTGCTCTGGAATGCCGATTTTCCGGGACCGCTGCGCGATGCCGTGCGCCGCGCGCGACCGGGGGCGGACTGTCTCTTCCTGGCCGGCTGCGGAGGCGATGTCGCCGGCTGGGACTACTGGTTCGGCAACCGGGGTGCTTCGCGGCACTCGTATGCGCGCCGCGACGAGCTGGGCGAGGCCGTCGCGGCCGCCGTCATCGAGACAATCGGCTCGATCGAGCTTCATGCCGATGCGCCGCTCGCAGCTGCGTCGCGGCGGGTGGAGCTGCGACGGCGCAGGATCCCGTACGCTCTCGACGAGCTCGAGGCGCGCCTCTCCGAGCTGGATGCGCTGCCCGTGCCCGACTATCCCGAGGTCTGGGACGAGTCGGTGCACACCGCGACTTCGGCGCAGCAGTTCCCGGCGCTCTACCAGCGCACGGCGCTCGTGATGTACTCCGACATGGTGCGGAGGGCAGAGGTGCCGGTCGAGGTCGAGGTGCAGGCGCTTGCGATCGGCGACGCCGCGCTCGTCGCCAACCCGTTCGAGCTGTTCAACGAGCCGGGCGCGAGGATCCGAGAGCTGAGCCCGTTCGCGCAGACGCTGACGCTCGGGTACTCGAACGACTACGCGGGCTATCTCGCAACGGACGAGGACATCGAGCTCGTCGCTGCTGTCCCCCTCGCCGAGATCCTCGACCAGGACGCGTATCGCTGGGCGTACGGGATCACGAACACGAACGTCGACCGCGGCGAGGTCGGGCGGCTGATCGGTGCGAGCAGCGAGCTACTGCGAAGCCTGCGGGGCCGCTCGTGAAGATCACGGCCGTCGAGGCACACGTGTGCAACGCCCGCATGCGGAACTGGGTGTTCGTTCGCGTGCTCACCGACGAGCCGGGTCTCCACGGCTGGGGCGAGGCGACGCTCGAATGGCACACGCGTGCGGTGGTCGGGGCGATCGAGGACCTCGCGGAGCTGATCGTCGGCGAGGATCCAACGAGGATCGAGCACCTCTGGCAAACGATGTTTCGTCAGCATTTCTGGCACGGCAACGACATCGTCCG
>JBPCLB010000092.1:0-3560 GCA_051003695.1 Gaiella sp.
GCCCCCGTCCACGGGTTGTAGAGCGCACCCGCGACCACGCCAGCGAGCAACAGCGCCTTGCGGCCCTTCTTGCCCTTCTTCTTGCCCTGGATCGTCTCCGCTGCGCTCGACAGGTCGTCGAACGCGCGGCGCAGGTTCTCCTGAGCCTTCTTGTCGGTGGCGAGCATCCTCGCCGACCCGGTGAGCCCGTTGCCGTGGGAGAGTGGCCCGTACAGCTCGCGCGCGGCCTGCAGCGCGTCCTTCAGGTCCTTGCGGAAGTCGTCGTCCTTGAGCGCGCGCTCGAGATACGGCCGGATCGTGTCGATCGTGTCCCCGAGCTTCGCCGCCTGCTTCTTCGCCATCGTGCGGCCCGTCCTTTCTTCGTGGTTCGGAGAGGAAGTATTACCCCTCCCGGGCCCGTACGATGCATGACGTGAAAATCGTCAAGCGAATCCTGGTTGGAGCCGGCATCGGAGTCGCGGCGACGATCTACGTCTGGGGTGCGGCCGTCCGCGCCGTGCCCGCGGTGCGCCGCCGAAAGGCGGCCAGGCGCACGAGCCGAGGCGGGTCGCCGCCACGGAGTTGAGAGCTCCGGTTCGGCCCGCCGTTTCGCCGGAAGCGTGATCGATCCACCGCTGATCCACGGCGGCCTCGTCGTGCGCTCGCTCGCTCTGGTCGTCGGGCTCTTCCTCTTCGCGCTCGGCATCGTGATGCAGCTCGAGGCAGAGCTTGGACTATCGCCGTGGGACGTCCTCAACCAGGGCATCTCGGATCGTTCGACGCTCTCGTTCGGGACGGCGAACATCGCCGTCGCCCTGGTTGTGCTGGTCGCCGCGTGGTCGCTCGGGGCACGCGTAGGCCCGGGGACGATTGCGAATGCAATCCTGATCGGGCTCTTCGTCGATGCCCTGCTGCGGGTCGACGCGATCACGCGTCTCTCCGGTCAGCCGCTCGGAGTCGATCTCGCGTTGACGATCGGCGGCATTCTCGTGATCGGGCTGGGATCCGGGCTCTACATCGGCGCCGGGCTCGGGGCCGGCCCGCGCGACTCGCTGATGCTCGTCGGCGCACGCCGAACGGGCGCCCGGATCGGCGCTGTCCGCGTGGCGCTCGAGGTCGCCGTCACGGTCGTCGGGTTCGTGCTCGGCGGCATGGTCGGCATCGGCACGCTCGCGTTCGCGTTCGGGATCGGCCCCGCGGTCGAGCTCGGCTTCGGCCTCCTCGTGCTGCTCGGTCTCGCGAGGCAAAGCCAGCCGCCAGTACGATCCCCCGCGTCATGAAGGGCCTCGTCTGCGCAGGTGGCGAAGCGACACGGCTGGGCGAGCTGACCCGCGTCGCGAACAAGCACCTGCTCCCGGTCGGACGCTGGCCGATGGTCTACTACCCGTTGCAGCTCCTCGAGCGCGCAGGCGCCCGGTCGGTCTTGCTCGTCACGGGGAAGGGCCACGCCGGTCAGATGATCGACCTGCTCGGAGATGGCCGACTGGCAGAGCGCGGTAGCGACCGGCCGCTGCTGGAGCTCGATCTCACCTACAAGGTGCAGACCGAGCCGGGCGGGATCGCGCAGGTCGTGGGCATGGCGCGCGAGTTCGCGCGGGGTGAGAAGCTCGTCGTCGTGCTCGGCGACAACGTGTTCGAGCGCTCGCATGCCGCCGCGATCGCAAACTGGGACGCCGCGGGCGACCACGCGCTGATCTTCGTCAAGGACGTGCCCGACCCGGAGAACTTCGGGGTCGTCGTCTACGGCGGCGACGGGAGGGTGACGGACATCGTCGAGAAGGCGGGTACGGTCGACCGCCGCTACGCGGAGCCCCCCACGAGCGATGCGGTCGTGGGGCTCTACTGCTTCCCCCCGGACGTCTTCGACGTGATCGACCGCCTGGAGCCCTCGAATCGGGGGGAGCTCGAGATCACCGACGTCAACCGCTTCTACGCGCAGGAGCGCAGGCTCGACGTCGTGCGGGTCGAGGGCTGGTGGGAGGACGCGGGCAAGCACTGGCAGCACCTCGCCGAGATCGGCCGGCGCGTCGAGCTGACGGGCGCGAACGGATGATCGACGGGATCGAGCGCGTACCGCTACGGCGCTACGAGGACGAGCGTGGGTGGTTCGTCGAGCTGCGCCGCGACAGCGACCTGCCGCGTGGGACCGTGCAGACGAACGTCTCGTTCTCGCGGCGTGGGGTGATTCGCGGGCTCCACTACCACGAGCGCGGGCAGGACGACCTGTTTGCGTGCCTCCAGGGCACGGCCCGCGTCGTCGTTCTCGACCGCGAGACCGGTGCGACGTTCACCGAGGACATCGGCGACGGTAACCCGGTCGCGCTCTACATCCCCGGACGCCACGCTCACGGCTTCGAGGCGCTCACCGATCTGCTGTTCTGCTACCACGTCACGGAGGAGTACGACCCGGCCGACCCCGACGAGCACGGCGTGCCCTGGAACGACCCTCGCGTGGCTCACCTGTGGAGCATCTCGACGCCGATTCTCTCCGCCCGCGACGCCGCTGCCTGATCACCGGGGCCGGCGGCCAGCTCGGGCACGCGCTCGAGCGGGAGTTCGCAGGGGACGAGGTGGTCGCGCTCGACCGTGCGGCGTGGGACGTCGCGCACCCGGCCGGCCGGTTGCCGTGGACGCCCGACCTCGTGCTCCACGCCGCCGCGTGGACGAACGTCGACGGTGCCGAGGACGACCCGCAGGGCGCCGCCGCGGTCAACGTCGGAGGGACGGCGAACGTCGCCGCCCTCGGCGTGCCGCTGGTCTCCTACTCGACCGACTACGTCTTCGCCGGCACGAAGCGGACGCCGTACCTCGAATCCGATCCCCCGGGTCCGCAGTCGGCGTACGGCCGGACGAAGCTGCACGCCGAGGCGGCCGCGGGCGAGCAGGCGTGGATCGTCCGCTCGTCGTGGCTCTTCGGAGCGACCGGCCACAACTTCGTGCGCACGATGCTGCGCCTCGGCGCCGAGCGGGACGAGGTCGCGGTCGTCGCCGACCAGCGCGGCTCTCCGACCTACGTCGGACATCTCGCGGCGGCGACCCGCGAGCTGGTCGATGCCGGCGTCCCGTTCGGTGTCTGGCATCTCGCCGCGGCCGGCGACTGTACGTGGGCCGACTTCGCGGCGGCGATCTTTGCGGAGGCCGGGCTCACGTGCGGTGTCCGCCGGATCACGACCGCGGAGTTCGGCGCCCGAGCGCCTCGGCCGGCGTACTCCGTGTTGCGGAGCGAGAAGGGCGCACCCGAGCTCCCGCACTGGCGCGAGGGTCTGCGCGCCTGCCTCGCCGAGCTCGACGGAGCGTGAGTTCGTCGGCGCGTTCGACCGAGAGGCCCGCGTCGAGTCGGAGCGAGTCGGAGCGGTTCGACTACGACGATCCGATCCAGCGCGACAAGGCGAGTTTCGACCTGACGTGGCTCCGCGACGAGCCGCTCGAGGACCTCGAGAACCTGCCACCACCCGAGGTGATCGCCCAGGAGATCATCGAGGAGCTCGGCGCCGCCCTTGCGGAACTGGCCGAGGTCGCAGCGGCGCTCGGCACCCACGGTCGTTCGACCGACGACCGAGCATGACGCGATACGCGTTCCC
>JBPCLB010000093.1:0-10194 GCA_051003695.1 Gaiella sp.
AAAGCTCTTTCTGTGGGGGGTGTTGGTGTGTGTTTCCCCCCCATCACGCGCACGCGCTGCCCCCGCTCCCCGAGCCCGTACCCGCTCAGCAGAGCGTCGTACCCCGTGCGTGGGTGCGGCCGGTGGAAGACGTCGCTCTGCGGCCAGCCCGTGACGACGACCCGCTCGGGCAAGACGCCGTGGTACCGCGCGAGGTCATCGCGCATGCGCTCGTTCTGGACGAGGTAGCGGTCGAGCCGCGACGAGATCACGCCCTTGCCGACGGTGTGATCCCAGCTCGCGACGTTTCCGACGAGTGGGAGCCCGTACCGCCTGCCCGCGACGAGGAACGGAACGGCCGACTGCATCTGCAGGTTGCTGAGCACGAGCGCGGGGCGGTCGCGTGTCACCTTGTCGACGAGCGTTCGGGGGAGATGTCGACGCGAGGAGAAGTGCCAACGGTCCATCGCTCGTTCGATCGCCGGATGGCGGGGCAACGGGCCGATGCGCGCCGAGTCGAGCAGCTCGTTGCGATGCCCCGGAAGCATCCGCTCGAGGTGCAGGCCGTGGCGGTAGTTGAGCCTGATCGCGAGCGGGTAGTAGCCGATCCGGTGGTCGAGCCAGATTTCCAGCCGCCGTTGCACGCTCTCGGCGCCTGCGACGGCGGCAGGAAAGAGCTCGTCCGCGTGGAGCGCCGGCCGAGCGAGCGGTGGAAGCCGCTCAGCCCACGGTGCTGCAGCCTCCCGCCCGAGCAGGAACACGGGTTGCAGACGCTCACCAAGCCGGGTGCCGAGGCGATCGACGACACCGCTCTCGACGAGAATCCGCGTCGAGAGCGGATCCGCGAGAACCAGCCAGACCGGGCGGGCGCTCATCTCCCGACTCTGGGGTCCACCGACAGATCGTCCTCAGTCTCGCCGTTGCTCGCGCCGGAAGCTCTGCCCGAAGGCCGTTTCACTCGGCCGGGAGGGCTCGTCGTCGGTCGACTTCACGAATCGTGAAGAAGGGGGCTCGTGTGGGAAACATGGCTTCCCCCACGGAGCGAGCCGGAGGCGCGCGCTCATGACCCCACGATCGAGGCCACACGAGCGATCCGGTCGGCGAGCGATACGCCGTCGAGCTCGTGCCAGCGCAGGACTTCCGGCGGGGTGCCGCACGCAGGCCAGCCGTCGACCCCGAAGACGGTCAGCCGTCGCCCGTCCGCGAGGCCTGCTTCCGCAAGCGCACGCCTCAGCGTGTCGCCGAGTGCGCCGATCGGTGCGTGATCCTCGATCACGAAGAGCTCGCTGACGTCTGCGAGCTCTGCCACGAGCCAGTCGTGGTCGACCCGGTCGAGCCACGGCATCGCGACGACGCGGAGCGCGGTTCCGCGTTCCGCCAGGAGCTCCGCTGCGACGAGCGCCTCGTGCAGGAGCACCGGCCCGTATGCGAGCACGGCTGCGTCGTGCCCGTCGCGAGCGACCCAGCCACGACCCGGCTCCGCGCGATACCCGGCGGGCGGCGTCGTCACGCGAGGCGAGGGTCCGATCGCGAGCCGCAGCGCGACGCTTCCAGTCGCCTCCTCGACGGCCCAGCGCAAGAGCACGCGCGTCTCGGCCGCGTTCGACGGCTGCACCACGGTGAGCCCCGGAATCGCGCCGAGGAGCGATGCGTCGCGGAGGCTCTGGTGCGACTTTCCGGGCCCGGCGGGAATCAAACCGGCGAAGTGGAGCGCGTAGATCACCTTCGTACGCTCGCTCGCCTGGTTGTAGATCTGCTCGTTCGCGCGCGACGCGAGGAAGCTGGCGAACGAGTTGACGACCGGCACCAGGCCGTGTCGCGCCATGCCGGCCGCCATCGAGACCATGTCCTGCTCGGCGATCCCGTTCTCGACGAAACGGTCGGGCTCCGCGAGCTCGAACGCGCGGACGCGACAGTCGGAGGAGAGATCCGCGTCCAGGACGACGAGGCGTGGCTCCGCCGAGGCGAGCTCGAGCAGTTCTTCGCCGTAGGCGGCGGCGACGTACTCGCCGGGAAGCCGTGGCCCCGGGATAGACCGTCGCTCCGTCGGCGCCCCCACCCCGCTCTCGGGCTCCCCTTCCAGGCTCGTTGCCCGTCCCTCGTCCAGCGGTGCCACGGTCTCCGTGCGGAGCGCCCCGAGGGCGTGCGCGTCGAGGCGCTCGCCGATACGCCCGGCGAGCTCGGCAAAGGCCGCCGCGAACGTCTCGTCGTCCGGCGCCCCCGCATGCCAGCGATACAGCCCGTTGCTGTCGCGGAGCGCCTGGGGGTGCTCCATGAACGAGACGCCTTTCCCCTTGAGCGTGCGCGCGACGAGCACTCCCGGTGACCCGTCGTCGCCCTCGCCGAGCTCGCGGAACGCGGCCCGCAGCGAGGCGTGATCGTGGCCGTCGCACGTGAGCACACGCGCGCCGAACGCCCGAAGCTTCTCCTCCAGACTCTCGAGCGCGAGGATCTCCTCGGTCGGTCGATCCGACTGCAGCTCGTTTCGGTCGACGACGACGAATAGACCGCCGACCCGTTGATGGGCCGCTGCCTGGAGTGCCTCCCAGTTCTGGCCCTCCTGCAGCTCTCCGTCGCCCGTCAGCACGACCACGCGGCCGCCCCGACCGAGATGTCGCTTGGCCCAGGCAATCCCGCGAGCCTTGGAGATCCCCATGCCGAGCGACCCGGAGTTCGCCTCGATCCCGGGTACGCCGACGTCCGGATGGCCGTCGAGCCCACCGAGCCGGCGGAGGCGCAGCAGGCGCTCGGTGGGCACGACGCCGAGCGCGTTCAGCGCGGCGTAGAGGCCGGGGACGTCGTGGCCCTTCGACGAGAAGAAGACGTCGCGGTCGGGTGCGTCGAATCCGAGCTCCACCGTGTTCAGGGCTTCCCAGAGGAGATGCACGACGATGTCCAGCGCGCTGAACGTCGAGCCGAGGTGGCCGGAGCCTGCGCGCTTGACCGCGACGAGGGCGTTCAGCCGACACATGTCGGCCACGAGCGCAAGGCGTGCGTCCGGCGCGAGTCCCGCGTCGCGGATGCGCTCGAACTCGTGCGGCGGGATCAGCGACAGGCTGGTCACGGCGCGGATTCTAGGCTCGAGTCTCGCGGATGCCTTCGCACCGAGTCGAGCATGTCGTGGAGGTCGCCGGCGGGACGGAGTCCCAGCAGTCCCTGCCGGTCGCGTGCGAGGTCGTCGTATGCCAGCCGCTCGATCTCGTCCACCGACAGCTCGAGGGGGGTCTCCGGCACGCCTCTCGAGACGAGGCCCAAGCCCTGGTCGCAGTCGAGCACCGCGACACGCAGGTCGTCGCGAGCCCGTAGTCGCACGATCGTCTTGTAGACATCGCCGTTCCAGTCTCCTGCGTAGCCCTCTGTTGCGACCGCTTCTCGGAGCGTCGGCGCTGCCGCCGCTGTGCTCGCCGGATTGCAGTCGTGGACGACGACGACACCGCCCGGCTCGAGCACCTCGAGTGCGTGCTCGACGTCGCGGTACGACTGGTCGTAGGTATGTAACCCGGCGACGAAGACGACCGAGAACGGTGCGAGCTTCGGCGCGAAACGGCGGAAGAACGCGTCGCTCGTCGTCGCGTAGTAGAGCGTGCCCGTCGTCGCGCCGAGGGCTCGACGGAGCCGAGCCCGAACAGGAACGCGGAAGGCGAGCCGCGGATCGACGGCGACCCGAGTCTCGACGTCGACCGCGTGAAAGCAGTCGCCGTCCTTGACACCGAGCTCGAGGTAGCGCCCGCCGCCGACGGCGTCGATCGTTGCCTGGACGGCTGCGATCCGGCTCAGCGACACGAGCGTCTCCCGGGTGCGAGCAATCCGACGAGCGCGGCCACGATCCAGACGGGTGCGACCGGCAAGGCGAACTCGTTCTGGGGTGCCTGGGACAGGGCGTGCACCACGAGGACGAGAGCTCCCACCGCGGCCAGCACGAGCGCAGCGGCTGTGCCGCGGGGTCGCCGCACTACGAGTGCAACCGCGGCGACGGCGATCCAGAGGAACGAGCGCGGCCAACGGTCGCTCAGAGTTCCCCCCTTCGACGCGAGCCAGGCACTCGAATCCCGAATCGGCAGCTGGGCGTTCCAGTCACGGATCGTGGCGATCAGCTCGGTGTACCGCCGCCCCTCGGAGACCGAGCCGAGCGCGCGGACGGGATCGGGCACGACGCAGCGCTCGAGCGCGTCGGTCGGGCACCACACGAGCCCATAGCGCACCGCCTCGACGAGCGGCGAGAGCGCGATCGGTGTTGGAAACGGCTCGCCGTCGATCATCGCTTCGAGCGGCTGCTCCGGGATCGGCACGGGTCGCTCGCGCGGCTCGGGTGCGTAGCGCTGCGACACGAAGTCCCACACGGTGCCGGCGACGTCGCTCGCGTAGTCGCTCGGATCGGCGCGGACCGCCTCGACCGACGCGTCGAAGAGCACGTCGTAGTCGTCGTCCCGGCCGAAGACGCGGTCGGAAAGGGCGATCATCCGGATCACCTCGAAGTTGCCGGCCCCGCGGAAGTACGTCTTGGTGTCGACGCCACGGGCACGGAACGGCTCCTGGGTCAAAGTCTCGCGCTCGACCGCCTCGGCGAGACGGCGGGAGGCAGGTCCGTTCGCAGGATCGATCTCGCCCGCAACCTTGAAGAACGGGATGAAGGCCTTGCTCCCCCGGGCAACCGCGAAGTCGTCGTTGCGGACCGCGTTGTAGGTCGCCCAGCCGCCGAGGGGCAGGAGTGCGGCGACGACCGCGACCGCGACGCCGACGAGCCGGTGGCGTGCACCGCGGAGCGCGAGCAGCGGTACGAGCAGGCAAGCGAGCAGCGCGACCTGTCCCGTCGGCCGGGAGAGCGCGAGGGCCGCGGCGCCGACGCCGAGCAGCATCAGTCGCCCGCGGACCGGCCGCTCGAGCGCCCGAAGGACGAGTCCCGCCCAGAGAGCGAAGATCGTCGCGAACGCGAAGTCGCTCGAGACCTCGTGGAAGAGACCAGCGTAGGGGACGCAGACGAGCAGCACGAGCCCGGTTGCAACCGCGACCCGGCGGCCGAGCGGGAGCACGGCCCAGGCCCAGCCGACGACGGCGAGCGCGTAGGCGAGCGCCATCAGTCCCTCGAGGAGCCGTGCTCCGCCGAGCGCCATCGGCGCGCCCACGACGAGCGGCGTGATCGGCGTCCGAAACGCGAGCATTGCCGAGAAGGGTGGCTCTCGGTCGAGCAGCTGGAGGAACCAGAGCCAGTAGTCCCACGAGTCGCGACCACGCTCCAGGGGCCAGGCGAGCGCCTGTAGGACATAGGACCCGAGCGCCGCGAGGCCGAGCGCCACCGCGCCGCGTCGAGACGCGAGCGTGCCCGACGAGAGCAGCCGCCGTGCCGTACCGTCTGTCGTCTTCATCCCGGCGCGCCACGCTACCCGGTGAGCCGGTTAGGTTCCGCGGATGGCACGGGCAGCCACGAGGCGCGAGCTCGTCGTGCTCGTCGCCGCCGCACTGGTGGTGCTCGTCGCGACGTCCGCGTTCCAGTGGTCGCGCGCCGACGACGCCTCGTCGTGGGACGTGCCGCTCTACGAGTCCTTCGGTGAGCGCATCAGCGAGGGTGAGTTCCCCTACCGCGACCTGCGGATCGAGTATCCACCGGGCTCGCTGCCTGCGTTCGTGCTCCCCGCGCTCATCGCAAACAAGCTCGGGCCTGGCGGCGCCTCCGTCTACGAGCCCGAGCTGAACGATCCGGCGAGGAGTTTCGCGCTGTCGTTCGCTGCGCTGATGATCGTGCTGCTCGGCGTGACGATCGTCGCGACCGCAATCTCGCTCGGTGCGCTAGCCGCATCGGTCAGCACGGCCGCGCTCGCCTTGGGCGTCACGGCAACCATGCCCGTTCTTCTGGGCGAGCTGTCGTTCACGCGATTCGACGCGCTGCCGGCGGCCCTCACCGCCGTGGCGATGGCTGCCGTCTTCCGGGGGCACACGAACCTCGCCGGAGGCGTGCTCGGCCTCGCGATCG
Source organism: Gaiella sp. (assembly GCA_051003695.1). Lineage (GTDB taxonomy): Bacteria > Actinomycetota > Thermoleophilia > Gaiellales > Gaiellaceae > Gaiella. The sequence continues at coordinate 5,948 of JBPCLB010000093.1, forward strand.
CGACGAAGCTGTACCCCGGCCTGGTGCTCCCGCTCGTCGTGCTCTACGTCCTAAGGACTCACGGTCGCCGCGCTGCGATCGCCGCGACCGGGTGGGCAGTGGGCACCGCCGCCGCGGTGCTCGTCCCGTTCCTCGTCGTGGCGCCGTCGGAGGCGTGGTTCTCCGTCCGGGCACAGCTCACGCGCGGGCTGCAGGTCGAGAGCCTGCCCGGGAGCGCCGTGCTGGCCCTGGACAGGCTCCTGGAGGGGGTCGGTGCGGGGGGAATCGCGTCGGTCGACGAGGGCGGCACGGGCGCTGTGCGTAGCGCCGACATCGTCGGGAGCGTGGGATCAGTGGTCGGGGCGGTCTTCGCGCTGCTCGCGATCGGGGTGGTGCTCTGGGCCTGGCGTGTTGCCGCGCGTAGCGCGTTCTCGGCGACCGCGCTCGTGTCTGCATGCGCCGTGGTACTCGCCGCGCAGCTCGCCTTCGGCCGCGTGCTGTCCCCACAATTCGTCCTCTGGCTTCTGCCGTTCGTGCCGCTGGTCGCGAGGAACGGCGGCCGAGTCGCACTCGCGCTCTTCGCCGCCGTCCTCTTGGCGACGCATGTCTGGTTCCCCGGGCTCTACCGCGACTACGTCAACGTGCAGGCACCGTTCGAGACGGCGTTTCTCGTCGCTCGCAACATCCTGCTCGTCGCGCTGCTCGTGGTGCTCGTCCGGCGCTACCGCGACGCGCTGCGCTCGCCGAGCACTGCCCCGGCGGCGAGCAGCAGAAACGCGGGCGCGAGCGGAACGGTGTAGTACGGCACGCCGTAGACGGCGAGCACGGTCACGAAGAGAACGAGCAGCGCAAGCACGGCCGGGAGCGCGAGCAGCGCGGCGCGTGCGGGGCGCCGCACGACGAGCGCGAGCCCGCCCACGAGCACGAGCAGCCACGGCGGTGGGTAGAGCTTCGATGAGCGATCGAGCTGGAGCCCGACCCATGGGCTCCAGGGCCGATCGCCGAACACGCCGACGAGCTCGTTGAGCTTGCGCTCGATCGCCCCGGCCCGAGTCGCGTCTTCCGAGTCGCGGAAGACGACGTGATGCTCGGTCGGTGAGGTCCAGACGTCTCGAATGCGCCCATCGGGGGTCGAGTTCTGCGCATTCTGGTACTCGGACGGGATCGGCTCGCCCTCGGAGGGCACCGGCAGCGGCGCCTTGGCCGCCACCGGTGCCGAGGGCTCGGCGGCCGCCGGTGGCTGGGACTCGACAGTCGTCGGTTCAGCATCTTGGCTCGGTGCCGGTGCCGTGTCCGCGACCGCTTCCCGCCCTGCAAAGAGGGGCTGCGAGAGCACTTCCCAGTACGACGCGGCGACCCCACGGGCGAATGTCGCGGGATGCGCGCGCACTGCCTCGCGGCCGACGTCCGCGAGCACCGCATAGTCGCTGTCCCAACCCCACTCGCGGTCGGAGAGGTTGATCAGGTCCTCGTGGATCCGCGCGCTTCCCGACGAGAAGAACTCGTCGAGGTCGATCCCGTAGGAGCGGTACGGCTCCATCGGCAGCAGCTCGGACGAGACTGCCGCAGCGAGCCGCCTCGAGGCAGGGCCGTTCTCGGGCTCGACGATTCGGTCTGTGACGAAGGCGCGAAAGAGCGGCAGGCTCGCGCCCCCGCCGCGCGCGACGGTCAGATCGTCGTAGCGGACGAGGTTGAGCACCGACCATCCCGCGACGAGCGCGAGGGCGACGCCGGCGGTCACGATCGTGCGGGCGAGTCGCAACCGCCACGGCGCGCGCAAGAGCAACGGGACGAGTGCGGCGATCAGAAGGACCTGGTTCACGGGTCGGGTTAGCACGAGCAGTGCGATTCCGGCGCCGACAAGGGCGAGCCGAAACCACGTGGGTCGCAGGCACGTACGGAGCAGAAGGAGCGTCCACGCGGCGAAGAGCGCCGCCATCGGCGCGTCGATCGTCCAGTCGTGGAAGACGATCCCATAACCGGGATAGAAGACGAGACCGAGCCCCACGACGAGAGCAGGCGCGCGTCCGAATGTGCGGGCCGCGACCGCCCAGGTGAGGATCGAGCCCGCGAACATGAGGGCAGCGACGATCTCGACGAGCAGTGCGTTACCGAGGTCGAGCATCCCACCGACGACGAGCGGCCCGACCGGCGTGCGGGTCAGCATCGCCCACGGGTACACCGCGTCCCAGTCCCACATTCCGGCGTAGTAGAGGATGTACGCGCCAAGGTCGCGACCCGGAGCGAGCGGCCAGCCGATCGACTCGATCGCGTAGACGACGAGGGCGAGTACGACGAGAGCGATCGCGCCGCGTCGTGTCCCGGCGAGCTCCACGCCGGTCGCCCAGATCCGCCGCGCACGCCTCACGGCGTCTCTCCCAAAACACGGGGCGGTTCGTCGAGCTGCCACAGCACGAGACCCGATTTCGTCCCACGCGCGATCCGCTCACCGTTCAGCTCGAACGTCGAATCCGTGACGAGGAGACGCTCGGGCAGCGACTCGCCGCCGGCGAGCACCTGCCCGTCCGCCCCGATCCTGACACGATCGGAGGCGAGCGTCGGTGCATACGAGCCGCCGAGATCGTACGCCCGAACGATCGTTCCATTGAAGAACTCGGTCAAGCGGAACGCATCGCGAACCTCGACGGACGCCGCGCCGTAGAGAGTCGCGACGTCGGCCCCGGCAGGGACTGCGCGATCGACCCACGCCGCGCTCGAGTCGTCGAGCGTCGCGAACGTCGTGTTTCGCGCGGAGTCGATCCGCGCGTCCCAGACGAGACCCGCGTTGGCGAGGAAGACGACCGTGACGAGCACGAGCAGCGCCGGCGACCACACGCGTCGCGCGAGCAGTGCGAAACCCGTCGCGGCGAGCACGGCGACGAGGAGCAGCCAGCGCGGGGGCTCGACTCGACCGAGCTCGGCTGCGAGTCTGCCCGGCACCGCGGTCGCAACCGCGTCGAACTGCCTGCCACCATCGGTCGTCAGCAGGTAGGTCGGCAGCGTCCCGAGCAACGCGAGGGCGAGCACCACGCCGGGCACCACCTCTCGCCCGTTCCCGATCGAGCTGTATCGAGCCCAGACGGCGACCAGCACGATCCACACCGGCACGACGTAGAAGAGGTAGCGGTCGTGGAGGAAGCCGACGCCGAACTCGGTGCTCGAGAACGCGCCGACGACGGCGACGAGCACGACGGTTGCCCCGGTGGCGATACCGACGAACGCGGCGGCCTGCGGATCGCCCCGGTTGGCCCGGGAGGCGAGTGCTCCGAGTGCTGCAGGCCCGACGACGATCGGCACGATCGCGAGGTACAGACACAGGCCACCAAGGGCGTACCAGCTCCAGCGGAAAACCTGCCATGCGTCGTAGGAGCGCCAGAGCTCGCCGTACCCCGAGACCTGGCCGCCCGTCGCGACCCGGAGCAGCACGAGCGTGAGCGCCCCGGAGAGCACCGCCCAGACCGGCCACAGACGCCGGATGGTCGCGGTCGTCGGGGCCGCCAGGCCGCGACTCGCGAGGTGGCGCACGGCGAGCGCGATCAAGAGGACGCCGACGAGCGCCGCGAGCTGCAACCGAATACCCGCCGCGACGCCGATCGCGCCGAGTGCAGCGAGCTGACGTCGCGCCGACGGACGCTCGGCGACGAGCTGGATCGCGAGCAGCGCCGTGCACGCTGCGGGGTACGCCGCAGCCTCGGTCGTCACGAACCCGGTGTAGACCGCCGAGGGCACAGCGACCGCGAGAGCAGCGCAGGCAAGGCTCCACGGGCGAGGCAGGAGCCGTCGCGCGAGGAGATAGGCGGGCACTGCGGCGAGGGCAAAGAGCATCGCCCCCAGGAGCCGCGCGAGGTCGTACCCAGCGACGCTTCCCGCGCCTCGCTGGACGGCTGCGAGCAGGGCGGGATAGAGGGGGCCGAACGCGTAGCCCTCGTCGCGAACAGCGAGCTCGCCCCCGGCGGACAGCGAGCGAGCGGCGTCCCAATAGATCAGCTCGTCTCCGAAGACGGTCGGAACCTCGATCTTTGTCCCGAGCAGAGACCAGAGCGTCGCGGCACAGAGCACCGTGGCGGCCAGCGCAAGCCGCGCCCGGATCTCGGTCACCTTCGCGGGGCGCGCTGCGGACGTACGACGTCGGCCACGTCCGCTCCGGCGAGGTCGTCCGTCTTGCGGCAGACGAGCACGACCTCGTTCGACGCGGGCCGGTAGTCGTCGAACACGGTGACGTCCCGCCACCCAGTCCACGCGAGCTCGATTCGCAAGGCGTCGAACGT
>JBPCLB010000094.1:0-7188 GCA_051003695.1 Gaiella sp.
CTCGTTCTCGGTCGCGTCGAGCAGGTCGAGAGCGATGTTGAGCGCAGACCGCTCCAGGGCGAGCTGCCAGTGATAGATCGGGGCCGCACGATCCCAGAAGCGCAACAGCGATCAGCCCTTTCGAGGCGGACTGGCAGTGTATTGCCATGCTTGGTGCTTCCACGTCACGTCCTCTCGTTCTCACCTGATCGCGGACAACATCGAACCCCGAGGTCTCCGTCAGCGCATGAGTCGAGCCGAGGACACCCGCTTGCTGGGTGCCGACCGAATAATCGGAGCCGTCGTCGTCGGAGTTGCGGGCCTTTACGCAGCCGTCCTCGAGGTGATGTCCGTCCTCCGCTACGAAGCGTTCACCTCCGACCTCGACCACGGGATCTTCTCGCAGTACGTCTGGCTGCTCGGGCACCTGCGGGAGCCGTTCAACACGGTGAACCTCCGCTTCCTGCTCGGCGACACGTCGAGCCCGGAATCGCGCTTGAGGTGCTGCTGCACTCTTGTTGTTGTTTACGTAGCCGAGTGCGCTCTCTCACGTAGCCCATGGAAGCGACGGAGGCGCAGGCTGTTGGTGACGACGAAGACGCTCGAGAAGGCCATCGCGGCGGAGGCGACGATCGGGTTGAGGAGGCCGACGACGGCGAGGGGGATCGCGGCGATGTTGTAGGCGAAGGCCCAGAAGAGGTTGCCTTTGATCGTGCGGAGCGTTCGTCGGGCGAGGCGGATCGCGTCGACGGCGCCGCGGAGGTCGCCGGAGACGAGCGTGATGTCGCTTGCTTGGATCGCAACGTCGGTTCCGGTGCCGATTGCGAGGCCGAGGTCGGCTTGGGCGAGCGCGGGGGCGTCGTTGACGCCGTCGCCGACCATTGCCACGACCTGTCCTTCCTTCTGCATGCGCTTCACTTCGGCGCTTTTTTCGCCGGGCAGCACGTCGGCGCGGACACGCTCGATGCCGACCTCTCGCGCGACGGCGTCCGCGGTTCGGGCGTTGTCGCCCGTCAGCAGAACTGGCGTAAGGCCGATCTCTTTGAGCTCGCGCACGGCGGCCGCGGAGATTGTTTGATGCGGTCGGCGACGAAGAAGAGGCCGCGGATCTGGCCGTCCCAGGCAGCCGCGACCACCGTCTGGCCGGTCGCCTCGGCATGGTTCTTCGCGGCGAGCAGCTCGGGTTGGAGCTCAAGTCCCCACTCCGTGACCATCGTTGAAGGCCGGCCGACGACGACGGCATGGCCATCGACGACGGCTTCGATGCCCATCCCGGCGCGGTTCGTAAAGCTCTCGACGCCGTCGAGCTCGCTGAGGCTGGCGCGGGCATGCTCGGCGATCGCGCGGCCGATCGGATGCTCGCTCGCGTCTTCGGCGGACCCAGCGAGACGCAGCAGCTCGAGCGGATCGGTATCCGACGCGGCGAAGACCTCGACGACCCACATCTTGCCTTCGGTGACGGTGCCTGTCTTGTCGAGCACGATCGTCGTGATGCGCCGGGTCTGCTCGAGGGTCTCGGGTCCTTTGATGAGGATTCCGAGCTGGGCGCCGCGGCCGGTGCCGACCATCAGCGCGGTCGGGGTGGCGAGCCCGAGTGCGCAGGGGCAGGCGATGATGAGCACGGCGACGGCGGCGGTGAACGCGTCTGATACTTCGCCGCCGAGGATCAGCCATCCGGCCAGCGTGGCGAGTGAGATCCCGATCACGATGGGGACGAACACGGCCGAGATGCGATCGACGAGACGCTGGATCGGTGCTTTGCCAGCCTGGGCCTCGGAGACGAGCCGCGCGATCTGCGCCAGTGCGGTATCGGCTCCGACCTTGGTCGCGCGGACGACGAGCCGGCCTGAGGTGTTGATCGTTGCGCCGGCCACCTCTGCGCCGGGCTCGACCTCGACGGGCACCGGTTCCCCGGTTAGCAGCGACTGGTCGATCGCGGAGGAACCCTCGAAAACGACTCCGTCTGTTGCGATCTTCTCACCGGGGTGCACGACGAACAGGTCGCCTACGACGAGTTCCTCAACGGGCACCGGCACTTCCTGTCCGTTGCGGAGGACCCGCGCTTCCTTCGCGCCGAGCACGAGCAACGCGCGGATCGCCTCTCCCGAGCGACGCCGTGCGCGTACCTCGAAGAAGCGACCGAGCAGGATCAGCGTCGTGATCACGGCACCTACCTCGAAGTAGGTTTCCGCCTCGACGCCTCCGACGAGAACGACCGTCGACCAGAGCCACGCTGCAAGCGTGCCGATCGAGATCAGGGTGTCCATCGTCGCGGCTGCGTGACGTGCGTTCTGGAGGGCGGCGAGATGGAATGGCCAGCCGGCCCAAAGCACGACCGGCGTCGATAGTGCGAAGCCGAGCCACTCCCAGCCCCCGAACTGCAGCGGCGGGATCATCGCGCTGAGCACGACCGGCATGCTCAGGGCGATGGCGACCGTAAGCCGGTAGCGGATCGCGCGGGTCGGATCCTCGTCTTCCTTCGAGCCTTCGCCGGGAAGCGCCGCGTGATACCCGACGGACTCGACTGCCTGGATCAGTGCCTCGACATCGACACGCTCAGAGTCGAACCAAACGCTCGCCGCCTCGGTACCGAAGTTGACTGTCGCCTCGACACCGTCGAGCTTGTTCAGCTTCTTCTCGATCCGGGTTGCGCACGAGGCGCACGTCATCCCCTCCAGGTCAAGGCGAATGCGCCCCGAAGTCTTTGTTGCGGCAGCCATCAGACAGCCTCACGCCCGACGTTGTCGAACACCGCTCGAACCGCGACGTCGCTGAGGACACGGGGAGCTAGGTTTGGAGCCGAGAACCGACGGGTAACAGGCATCGCCTGCCTCCTCTCGAACGGCAGCGCCGTGCCGGATGAGAATTTGAGCTGTGTTTCGTTCTTCAACGGTATACCCCCCATGGGTATTCCGGTGTATACCTGGGATAACTCTTCGGTGTCCGTGGCCGGAAGTCGGCGGTCGGTTCTAGAGCATCGGCGGCAGCGCCGTGAAGGCGGCTGTCAACAGGCCAACCGCCGCGAGGGTGCACGCGGTGCGGCGGATCGCCCGGTCCTCGAGGAGCAGTTCGTGGCGGAAGCTGTCCGGTTCGAGCAGGTGTGCGACGCGTGAGTCATGCGCGCGCTCGAGCGCAAGACAGGGCATCGCGGCAGGTCGCGGTGATTCCAGGAACTTGACGAGCGCGGCGGCCAGCGGGCGGCGCCCTGCACGGGTCATTGCGTAGCGATCGGCCGCGAGCTCGCTCGACTCCGCGAAGTGCCGTGCGAGGTTGCCGAGCAGCGGAAGCGGGATGAATGCTCCGCGAACGACCTCTGTGATGTAGACGCGCAGCGGATCCCGACAGCGGACGTGGTGCGCCTCGTGCGCGAGCACCGCGGCAAGCTCGGCTGGGGTCATCACCATTACAGCACCCGCGCTCACGAGGACGCGCGGCCGCCACAGCCGATACGTGCACGCGACCAACTCTGCTGTCTGTGCGACATCGACGCGGTCGGCGAGTCCCGCTTCCGCGGCGGCCCGCTCAAGCTCGCGCGGTAGCTGGTCGTTAGTGGGTGCCAGCCGGGATACGACGTCCCGTGTGCGGAAACGAACGCGCACGCCGTGGGCGAGGCCGGCCGAAACGATGAGCAGTGGGAGCGAGAGCAGCGTCAGAGAGATAACGCCTCCGGCAAATTGGGAGGTGCTCGTGCACGCGCTGAGCAGAAATCCCGCGACATGCGCCGGAGCTCCCTGGCCGACGGCGATCGCGAACAGGAGCGCGGTTCCTGCCGCGAGTGCCAACGCGGCGAGCAAGAGAAGCGCGAACGGCGGAAAGCGGAGGTGCACGCGCTTCATTGCTCTACGGTCTTCTCGTCGACCAGGCGGCGCAGCTCTTCGAGCGTGCGGGGGTCAAGGCGCGCCCGCGCGACGAACTGTGTGAGCGCGAGCGGACCGAAGCGGCCGACGAGCTCGTCGACGAGCCTGTCGGCGGCGGCGGGGTCGTTGCTCTGGAGCGCGCTGTAGACGCCGATGTTGCCCCGCAGCTCGCGTTTGAGAAGACCTCGTTCTTCGAGTCGGCTGAGAACTGTTTGAACCGTCGTGTACGCGCTCGGATGCTCAACCGAGAGCCGCTTGTGGACGTCCCTGACCGTGCTCGGCCCATTCGATCTCACGAGCTCCAGCACACGAGTCAGCAGCTCCCCGTGCTTCCACCGCTGTCGATCGGGCCGACGGGTCACCTCACAGAGTCTACTACAAGTTGTGGTAACGTTGGCGCGTGTCCGGGATGCGACGGTCGGGAGGAACGAACCGGGGACAGCGGCGTCAGCCGCGCGGAGCCCCGGTCGCCACGCCCAAGGCCGGAGCAGCCGGTCAGCCTGCGCCGGCCTTTGCTGAGGGTGCGGCCTCGATGCGCTCTCGACTCCTGATCGCCGCCTCGCTGTTCGGGTTCCTGGCGCTCGTCGTCTTCGGGACGACCGTGAGCCCGAGCGAGTCGAGGCTCGACGGGGGCAGGAATCTCGCGCTCGTGCTTCTGACGGGCATCACTGCGGGCGGCCTTTCGTGCCTCGCGGTCCAGGGGGGGCTGCTTGCGACCGCGTTCCCGCAGCGCGAGGAGATCGAGATCCGCGACCGTCTTCGGAAGGAGGCCGTGCTTCGGCACAACGCGAGGCCGATCCTCTGGTTTCTCGGGGCCAAGCTCGCCGCGTACACAGTGTTCGGTGTTCTGCTCGGCGCCCTCGGCTCATTGCTGCAGCCAAACCCCACGGTGCAGGGCGCGATCCAGCTTGGCGTCGCCCTGTTCATGGTTACAACCGCGCTTCATCTCCTCAACGTCCATCCGATCTTCCGCTTCGTCGTCATCCAGCCGCCGCGGTTCTTGACACGGTGGATCCGGAACCGGTCGAAGAGCGCCGACGCGTTCACACCGGCGCTCCTTGGCGCCGCGACCGTTTTCCTGCCCTGCGGCGTCACGCTTGCGATGGAGCTGCTCGCGATCCAGTCGGGCAGCGCCGCGCTCGGCGGGGCGATCATGTTCGTATTCGTCCTCGGCACCTCGCCGATCTTCTTCCTGCTCGGGTACTTCGCAATGACGCTCGGGGAGGCGCTCCGGGCGCACTTCTTGAAGCTGGCAGCGATCCCGATCCTGATCCTGGGATTGCTGTCCTTCAACGCGGCGATGACGCTCCTCGGGACGAGATTCACCTACCAAGGCGCAAAGGGAGCTCTGGCCTCGGGCGGCGGGCCTGCGACACCCGCTGTCGTCGCGGCCGACGGTGTCCAGGAGGTGCGCATCAAGGCGGGTGCCGGCGGCTACTCACCGAGCACAGTCAGCATCCGAGCAGAGCGGCCAGCACGCGTGATCTTTGTGACCGACGGATCTGCTGGCTGCACACGTTCGCTCGTTTTCATGGGCCGAAGCGGTGTGCTGCCGGCGTCGGGTGAGGCCGCGATCGATCTCCCGCCGCAGAAGGCGGGCACGATCCGCTTCACCTGCGGGATGGGGATGTACAGCGGCAGGATCGAAGTGACCTGATGACCGAGCTACGGCTGAAGCTTGAAGGGATGCACTGCGCGAGCTGCGCGTTGCTGATCGAGGAGGAGCTCGAAGGGCTCGACGGAGTCGAGAAGGCGAGCGCGTCGTACTTACGGCAGCGCGCCGAGGTCAGCTTCGACGCTGCGCAGGTTGGCGTCGCGGCGATCCTCGAGACGATCGGCGAACTCGGCTACGAGGCACGCGTCGCCGAATGAGCAGCGCGAGCCTCGTGCTTGATGGCGGAAGGAGGTGGAACACAGTGGAAGGACTCTGGGTGCTGGCAGCGGTGCTGATCTGCCCGCTGGTGATGGGGTTAATGATGCTGTTGATGATGCGCGGCAGGAAGAAAGGGCTCTGAGTGAGTCTCGGACGGTTCGCACGGAGAAGGCTAACGGCCCTGCTGCTGGTTGGGGTCTCCATGCTCGCCCTCGTTGCGACTGTAGTGGCCGTGGCGGCGATCGGCCGCAGCCAGAGTGAGGCCGCGTTTCCCGATCGTGGCCCCTACCGAGGCAGCGAGCCGCCTGCGCGGTTCGTGCTTCCCGGATTCGAGCTGACGAGCTATCGCGGCGCTCGGGTCGCGAGCCGTGACCTCCGGGGACGCGTCGTGCTGTTCACCCTCCTCGACTCGCAGTGCACCGAGGCCTGCCCGATCCTCGCGTCGACCATCGCTCGAGCGATCGACCGGCTGACGTCCGAGGAACGGGCTGAGGTACGCGCGGTCGCGGTGACCGTCGACCCGGGAGAAGACACCGCGTTCAGCGTCCGTCGCTTCCTTCGTGAGCAGCGGGCCGAAGAGCGGCTCGACTACCTGCTCGGGGCCGAGGACGAGCTCCGGCCGCTCTGGAGCTCCCTCCAGATCCTCGCCTCGCTCGACACCGGCCGCGATAGCCTCCACTCCGCGCCGCTGCGGATCTACAACCGCGAAGGCGTGTGGGTCGCCACGCTGCACGCCGGCGCCGACCTGAGCATCGAGAACCTGCTCCACGACATTCGTGTGGCACTCCGAACCTCAACAGACACGTGAAAAACCACGAATGACGCGAGGAAGCAAAGTCAAGAAGGCGCGACGCCAACGGGCGACAGCCCAGCCAGAGCCGCGTCTCACGCGGGGGTGGTTACTCGCGGCGGTCGGGGTCGTGGGACTGATCGCCGCTGGTGTCTTTCTCTGGCGCTCGACCGCAGAGAAGGGACTGAGTATCCCGTTCACTGATCCTGGCCCCGTGCACGTCCATGGCCTCGGGATCAATCCCGCGGATCGCGCACTCTTCATCGCGACGCACTCGGGGCTCTACCGCGTCGACAAGAGCTCGCAGAAAGCGAAGCGCGTCGGGGGCCGCTTTCAGGACACGATGGGATTCACGATCGTCGGCCCGAACCGGTTTCTCGGGTCCGGTCATCCCGATCTCGCTGAGATGCGCGAGCAAGGCCTGCCTCCGCTGCTGGGCCTGATCGAGTCGGGCGACGCAGGCGACAGTTGGGAGAGCGTCTCCCTTCTCGGCGAAGCCGACTTCCACGTCCTCCGTTTCGCCGGCGACCGCGTCTACGGCTACGACGCCACCAACGACCGGCTGCTCGCCAGCGCCGACGAGGGAAAGACCTGGACCGAGCTTGAACGCCCCGGGCCGCTCATCGACCTCGCCGGCGACCCTGCCGACCCCCGTCATCTTGCCGTCTCGGCAGCGAGTGATCTGGGAC
>JBPCLB010000095.1:0-4364 GCA_051003695.1 Gaiella sp.
ACGGCCGCCGTACTCGTGCCGCTCTACCGCGACGGGGACGGAGAGCTACGACTCGTGCTCGTCGTGCGCGCCGACGACGGCGGTCTTCACGGCGGCCAGCTCGGCCTTCCCGGCGGCAAGCCCGAGACTGGCGACGTCGGTCTGCTCGCTACCGCGTTGCGCGAGGCGCACGAGGAGGTGGGACTCGACCCGGGCTCCGTCGAAGTGCTCGCGACGCTCGAGCCGCTCGAGACGGAGACGACCGGTTGGCGCGTTCACCCGTTCCTCGGCCTCGTGCCGAGCGACACGGCCTGGCGCACGGAGGAGCACGAGATCGTCGGGGTGCTCACCCCGGCCGTCCGCACACTCGGCGACCCCGAGCTGCGCCGACAGCTCCCGTTCACGTCACGGCGCTTCCCCGAGCCGCTGCTCGTCGAGGGAATCGACATCGACGGGCATGTCTTGTGGGGGATGACGCTGCGGTTGTTGGACGAGCTCGTACCGCGCTTGCTGGCGGGCGAGTGGGACGTCTAATGCCTGCTGGAAGCCCGCCAACCGCCAGCTCGCACATCGTGTTGAGCCAGAAAGAGATGATGCACGCGTGACCGTGCGGCTGATGCTCCGGCGGTGGGCGATCAGGGCTCTGAGTAAGACACACCTCGTCCTCTATCGCGCGACCAGGGGGCGTGTGCTCGGCTCGGCAGTGGGAATGCCGGTGTTGCTGCTGACGACGACGGGTCGCCGCTCGGGCACGGCGCGAACGACGCCGCTCACGTTTTTGCGCGACGGCAGCGACCTCGTCGTGGTCGCCTCGAACGGCGGCGCAGACCGGGCGCCCGCATGGTCGCTCAACCTGCAGCACAACCCGCGCGCGACGGTCCAGATCGGCGCCCACGCGCTGCGAATCACCGCGAGACAAGCCTCCGCAGGAGAGCGCAAGCGGCTGTGGCCCGTGATCACGGCCGCGTACTCCGGCTACGCCCGTTACCAGAAGCGGACAACGCGACACATTCCGGTCGTGCTGCTCACACCCCTAGTTCCTCCCGGTGGGCTTTCGGGCGGCGGAGAAGTCCCGTGTCATGCGCCTCGAGGCGAACGACTACCACGCTGTGGCCGCCGTGGCGCCCGAATGTCGGCAAGGAAGTCGGCAGGGTGGCGAGCCTCCGGATCGGCGGATCGCGGGGGCTGAAGGGCATCGCGGCCGAACCTTCGCGGCCGCGCGCGATCGTCTTCGGACACCGGTGGGACAAGCGCTGCGCGGAGCTACGTCACTTCGTTCAGGAGCGTTGCTCTCGGCGTGCGGAAGCATCCCCGGCTCGGTTCTGGCGCGTCGAGTCAGGCTGTCGCCATGTAGAGCCTGCGCGTGCCGATGCCCTTGAGCTCGACGTCGCCGCGGTCCGCAAACAGGAGACCCGACCCGGCGACGAGGTCACGCGTCGTCACCGACACCAGGACGTCGCCGGCAGAACCTGCTGCGGCGATCCGTGCACCTGTGTGCACCGAGATCCCACGGGGCGGGCCTCCGCGCGTGCGCTCGACCTCCCCGGTGTGGACACCGGCGCGCACCTCGAGGCCGAGCTCGGCGAGACCGTCGCGGATCGCGAGTGCACAACGAACTGCTCGGGCAGGTCCGTCGAACAGGACGAGAAACCCGTCGCCGGCGGTATCGATCTCGTCGCCACCGAACCGACCAAGCTCACGTCGCACCAGCTGATGGTGCAGTTCGAGCAGCTCCACCCACGCGTGGTCACCGAGCCCGCCGGCGCGCTCGGTCGATCCGACGAGATCGGTGAACAGGATCGTGGCGAGTACCCGGTCGGCGACCTGGGTGGGACGCGTTCCCGTGAGAAACTCCTCGACCTCGTCGATGACGTCATCGGGCTGCCAAAACGGCACATGCGTGTCGCCGGGAAGCTCGACGAACCGCGCGCCTGGGACATGCGCGGCGATGTAGCGGCCCTCCTCGACACGCGCGTCGCGATCGCCGACCCGATGGACGACCAACGTCGGCGCCTGCACCGCAGGCAAGACATGGCGGATGTCGGCCTGAGAGTTCATCAGCACGAGATCACGCGCCGAGCCCGGACTCGCCGCCGCACGCGCCCGTGCCATCCACCACCTCGCCAACGACTCGTCGGCACTCGGCGCCATCCGGCTGAGATCGGCCTCGACGCCCCACTCGCGCTCGACCGCGACCGCATAGCTGGCCCGCTCCTCTGCCGTCTCACACCACGGGTATTCGCTGTCGGGCCCTGTCCGCTTCGCATACGTTCCGTAAAGGGCCAGCGCCCGCACGCGGTGCGGATATGTCGCGGCGAACAGGATCGCGAGCGGTCCGCCCTCCGAATAACCGAACAGGGCCGCGCGGTCACTCCCCGCGGCGTCCATCACGGCACGCACATCGTCCATCCGCGTCTCGAAGTCTGGCAACCCGATCGCCCGATCCGACAGACCGGTTCCACGCTTGTCGAACCGAATCAGGCGCGCAAAGGTTCCCAGCCGCTGGAGGAACTGCGTCGACGAGGGGTGCTGCCAGTCGTGGTCGAGATGCGACACGCACCCTGAAACGAGTACGAGGTCGAACGGTCCATCGCCCGTCACCTGATAGGCGATGTTGACCTCGCCGCTCTTCGCGTAGCGAATGGCCCCTTTCATGCCGCGATTCTCGCGCGTTCCGGCCTGACGTGCACGAGGCGGACCGCTCAGCTCAGGCGAGGGAGACCGGCGACCTCGGCGACGAAGTGCATGTTCTGAGGGGCGAGAGGCAGCCGAATGCCCCCGCTTGAGGCCTTGACCGACGTCAGACGGGTGTGCGCACGACGGAGAACTGTGCGCAGGCGAGGTCGCCGTTCTGTCCGAGCTCGTCGAGACGCAGCTCGATCCGGCGGGGCAGCAGAGGCGCGCCCGCACCCAGCGTCACCGGCGCGACCGTCACGATGACCTCGTCCAGCAGCCCCACGTCGGCGAACTGACGGGCCAGGTCTCCCCCGCCGACGATCTAGACATTCCGCTCACCCGCGGCGCCGACCGTCTCCTCGTGCACGGTTCCGATGTCCGCGCTCGTGAACTCGATCGCCGAGTCGGGGACGACCCGCAGCCGACGGTGCGTGAAGACCCAGCACGGGGTGTGGTACGGCTACTTCCACTCCGCCGGACCCTTGTCAGCGAACTCGTGGTCGAGAATCCATTCGTACGTCGTCGACCCCATCGTCATCGCACCGACGCCGGCGACGAACTTGCCGTAGTTCGACGGCCCGTCGTCCTCACGCTTGCGGGTGAAGAGCCAGTCCAGCGAGTTGTCGGTGTCGGCGATGAAGCCGTCGAGGGTGGTCGCCGTGTAGACGCCGTCTGGGACTCCAGTACGGATATTGCGATAAGCACGTGGAAGAGGGCGGTGACTCGATGGTGCTGTTCGGGGTTGGTACCTAGCGGCCGACCAGTTCTTTGAAGGCGGGCTCGTCGCGGATCAGGTCGAGGTCCGAATCGTCCTGTGCGTTCGCGCGAAACCGCTCCGACATGTCGATCGCGCGCCGGAGGTCGTCGATCGCGTCGGTCGTCCGGCCGGCGAGGCTCTCGCAGCAGGCCAGGTTGTAGAACAACAGGGCGTACTGCGGATGAGCCTCGGCCACTCCGCGTAGGCGGTCAGCCACCTCGGCGTACTCGCCAGCCTCGTAGAGGGGCCAGAGTGGGGCCCACAGTTCCCAGCCGTTGGGCTCGTACGCCTTTCCCGGGGTGCAGCCGAGCGCGACTATGGTCGTCTCGGGTTCCGCGGCGAACGCTGTTCGCTTCACAGCCGGGCGGGCAAAGACGAGCGTGCCGGCGGGCGCGTCCACCCGGTCGCCATCGAGCTCGAACACGGCGCGCCCCCGCAGGACGAGATAAAGCTCCTCGTCCGAGTCCGACTCGTCGTGCTCGTTGATGATCCGGTCGCCCGCCTCACGGGCCGTCCACGCGGTGATTCCGAAGGCCGTGACGCCGAAGTGGTGCCGGACCGGTCGATATGGACAGGGCCCCTCGTCGATCTCGTCGATCTCGTCGAGGTGCGCGACCGCGTAACCACTCATCCGATCCCCTTCCCGTCGTCGTCACTCGCCACGATCGCGACGAGCCCCGCACAAGACTCAGCGCTACGTCGCGGAGGTCTACCTCCAGTTCCGGTGCGCCCGAAACAGGTCTAGAGCCGCCCCGCGAGTGTTACACAGAGAAGCGTGGGACTCCCGGGCTACGAGTCACTCGGCTGCGCGAGTGTGCGGGAATGTCCCCCGAGCCATGGCCGTGCATCTCGTACGATGGCGGATGAGGAGGTTACGTGGCGACGTCTGATCCGATCGCCGAGATCATCGGCGACTATCGAGCCTTCGCGGCGATGCAGCGCGACCGTCTTG
>JBPCLB010000096.1:0-3253 GCA_051003695.1 Gaiella sp.
CTCCTGCGGCTCTCCTCGAAGAGTCACTGGGACGTCCCGATCCGGATCGGCAAGAAGACGGTGCACTTCCTCGTCTCGCATCCAACGCCGCCGGTCTTCGACGGCCCCGAGGACCGCTGCCTGCACTGCGCTGATCGCCGACTCGACGAGGCTCGGCCCACCCGGGGTCCGAGCCTCGTTCGACCGTGTCCCCACACTCGCTCGCCGTCTAGAGCCGTACAGCGCTCCTCGCGTTCGAGTGGGCCGAGAGGCGTGGGCGCGAACGGTCGTCGCCCGCAGTCCGTGTGGTAGGAGAAGCAGAGTGATCTCGACCGGGGACGAACCGCTCCAGCTGAACTCGTCCCGTGGTCGGTGGGTGCTCACGGTGACGATCTTGGGGTCGGCGATCGCCTTGCTCGAGGCGACGGTCGTCAACGTCTCGCTGCCTGCGATCGGCCGCGACCTCGACGCCGATCTCGGCGACCTGCAGTGGGTGATCACGGGCTACCTGATCACGCTCGCGTCGCTGATCCTGCTCGGGGGCTCGCTCGGCGACCGGCTGGGACGGAGACGGATCTTCGAGGTCGGGGTGATCTGGTTCACTGTCGCGTCGCTCGCCTGCGCGGTCGCTCCGACGATCGAGCTGCTGATCGTCGCCAGGGTCGTGCAGGGGATCGGGGGAGCTCTCCTGACACCGGGGAGTCTCGCGATCATCGAGGCGAGCTTCCGGCGGGAGGATCGGGCGCGGGCGATCGGCACCTGGTCGGCGCTCGGCGGGATCGCGGCCGCGGTGGGGCCGCTGCTCGGCGGTTGGCTCGTCGATGCGGTCAGCTGGCGGGCGATCTTCCTGCTCAACCTGCCGATCGGCGTGCTGGTCGTCTGGGCATCGCGCCGCTACGTTCCTGAGACCCGCGACCCGGACGAGGCTGGACGGCTCGACGTCCGGGGGTCGGTCCTCGTCACCGCAGGGTTGGCAGGCGGGACGTTCGCACTGATCCAGGCGCCCGAGCGAGGAGGAACCTCACCGCTCGTGCTGGCGTCCGCGGTCGTCGCGATCTCGTCGCTCGTCGGGTTCGTCGTTCTCGAACGGCGCATGGCCCACCCGATGCTGCCGCTCGAGCTCTTTCGCTCGCGGCAGTTCACCGGCGCGAACCTCGTCACGTTCGTCGTCTACGCCGCCCTGAGCGGCGTCTTCTTCCTGCTCGCCGTGTTCCTGCAGATCTCGCTCGGATACTCGGCGATCGAGTCGGGCGCCGCATCGCTGCCGGTCACGGTGCTGATGCTTGCGCTCTCGTCGCGGATGGGGGCGCTGGCACAGCGGATCGGCCCGCGGCTCCCGCTGACGATCGGCCCCGTGCTGATCGCTGGGGGGACGTTGTTGATGCGCGGGATCGACATCGGCGACTCCTACTGGACGTCGGTCTTGCCGGCCGTCGTCGTCTTCGGGCTCGGGCTCTCGCTCGTCGTCGCTCCGGTGACCGCGACCGTGCTCGCCGCTGCCGACGACCGCCACGCGGGGATTGCGTCGGGCGTCAACAACGCCGTCGCCCGCACTGCCGGGCTGCTGGCGGTAGCGGCCCTGCCCCTGGTCGCGGGCTTGGCGAGCTCGGACTACGAGGATCCGGAGCTCCTCGCCGAGGCATTCGACACCGCGATGCTCGTGATGGCAGCGCTGGCGGCTGCCGGCGGCGTGCTCGCGTTCGCGACGATCCGGCAGGATCTCCTCGAGGAGACCGGCGGCGACGAGCCGACTACGCCCCCGCACCATTGCGCCGTCGCCGGCACCCCGCTGCACGCCCGCTCACGGCAGGCAGCCGGGCGGGCCGCCCAGGTTGCAGCGACCAGCCAGGGCGGCGAACCGGTCTCGTGGGAAGGCCCCGGCGCGGGGCCGCGTTGAAGCCGCGATCTTCGTTGGAGGCGACGACGACGCAAACACCGTGGTCGCCGGTCTGAGCGACGAGCGGGTTCGATCCCGTCGACACTGGAGGGCGGACGGCGGCAACAGCCCGGAAGCGCGATCTGCGCAACCACGCTTGGCGAACCGACAACCGTTTCGACACAGAACGGCCACCGCTCCCGTACCCACCGGCCGGCGTTCGACGGCGGACCCGACGACGTGGGACGGCGCCCGTCGCGCAGCTCGACCGGCGCCTGTCCCCCGTCGACCGAAACCCAGACCGGGGAGGGGGTACACCGATGACCGATACCAACCCGCTCGAGCGCCGCTCTCTCGCCGAAGCCTCTCGTTCGCCGGCGGCGGTTTCGTCGCCGGCACGCGCCTCGTCAACCCCGTGCTTGCGAAGGCGGCGCCACCGTGGTCGTGCGAGGTCTTCACGCTTGGTGTCGCGTCGGGAGATCCCACACCCGACGGTGTCGTACTCTGGACACGCCTATCGCCAGCTCCGACTTTCCGGCGGCCTTCATCGCGCCCGTCAACGCAGCGCTCGCCGACAACGCGCACATCAAGTTCTTCGACGGTCTCTACCGAGGTCGCCCGCAACGCGACCGGTCAGCCAGTCAGCGCAGCAGAAGCCGGCAGCGGCGCTGGAGCTCCTCCATCGTGGCCGGGCGGAGTCGACCGAGTCGCCGGGAGAGCCGATCGTGGGATATGGCACGAACCTGCTCCGGCATCGCGTAGCTCCTTTCTCGCAGCCCGCCTTCGGGTGGGACGAGCTCGAGGTGAAGCGGACTGGCGAAGTCGGTGCGGGTCAGCGGTACGGCGAGCGACAGGGCGAGCGCCGAGCGATTGAGCTGGTCGACGGAGACGATCGCGAACGGCCGCGCCTTCGCCTGCTCGGATCCCCGGGTCGGATCGGGATCGGCCCAGAAAACGTCACCCTGCGTCGGGCTGCGCTCACCAGGCCGGCGTGGGCGCATCGAACTCGCTGTCTAGCTCTCTCGTTTCCGACCGGTAGGCAGCCAGCGCAACCGGATCGCGTGCCAGCCGCCCGAATGCGCGCTCGGCCGCCGCAAGCAACAGCTCGTCATCCGCGGCCTCCACGAGCTCCGCGACGACCTCGCCGGCGGGGGTGCCGCGCTTCGCGGCGAGGGCATTGAGCCGCTCGCGCGTCCGGACGGAGACTCGGATGGTTGTCGTTTCAGCGATGTAGATCACCAGTCTACACTTGACTCGTTCGTTAGTAGCCGAGCGAAAAGGCGCCAAAATCGAGCCAGCGGTACGGGGTACCTTTCAGGCTGCCGCGGTAGAGGTTGAACGGATCGACGTAGACGTTGGTAACTCGGACGGTAGTCGAGCCAGGAGGGTGACATGAGG
>JBPCLB010000097.1:0-3381 GCA_051003695.1 Gaiella sp.
AGGAGCCCGGCGACCGCGCACGCGGCCAACGCGCTCGCGCCGAGAACGAGCCGCCGCGCCTGCCCGGGTTGGAAACGACCGCGTGGTGCGAGCAGGGTGGCGAAGGGCCGGCAGGCGCAGACGAGGGTCAGGGCGCCGAGCAGCGCGACCTTGCTGGCAAACTCGGTCGTGGTCGGCGCGATCAGGAGCGCTGCAACCACTGCGACCGAGACCGCGTAGAGCCGGCGTGCGCTGCGACTCGCAGGAGTCGTCTTCGGGTCGGTGATCATGAAGAAGAGAAAGACCAGCACTTCGGGTGAGAGCAGCAGTGCCTACCAGAACCCGAGCCCCATGAGCGGCCCGAGATGCCAGCGCGCCGTCATCGCGTGATCGCTGAGGGCGAGGACGGCGATGCACGCGGCAAAGGCCAGCCAGAATGCGAGGGCGATCTCGAGCAGGTGCAGACGCCGCAGGATCACGAGGCCGCCCGTGACGATGATCGCGAGCGCAAAGCCGAGCTGCAGGTCGAGCGGGCCCCACCAGAACTCGAGCGGGTCGGCGAGCTCCGGCCCCAGCACGAGGAAGCAAAGTACGAGTCCGATGTTCGAGGGATTGAAGACGTGGCGGCCCCGGTAGCGCACGATGTGCTTCGAGAGCAACGCGATCGCGGCCGTGCCGGCGTAGATCCACCAGCCTCGGAGGCTCCACCAGTCGCCGTGCTCGGTGCCTGGCACACGCAAGATGAACGCGACGCCGTTCCCCGTCAGCAACGCGCTCGCCGGCCACATGATCACCCGCTGCCGGCGGAAGGTGATCGCGAGCTCGAGCAACGCGCAGGTTCCCAGCGAGACGGCGATCTGCGCGATCGAGAGCCGGAAGCCGAACGACACCTGCCCGAGCACCTGCAGTGACACGATCACGGCCGCAAGGTGGAGGCGTGCGTCGCGAATCGACGGCAACAGCACCGGGTACGTCTCGCCGTGGAAACGGAGCGTCGGCGTGCCGCCGGCGAGATGCGCGGGCGCGCTCATCCTCGACTCATGCTAGTGGTGAACCCCAGATGACCGAGCATCGCCGCCCAGAGCTCTCCGTGCGACCGGGTTTCAGCCGCGAGGACTGGGATCGTCGTTACGCAAGCGACGGTCTGCTCTGGACCGCCGAGCCGAATCGGCGCTTCGTCGCAGAGGTCGGTGAGCTCCCACCGGGTCGAGCGCTCGACGTCGGCTGCGGCGAGGGGCGCAACGCCGTGTGGCTCGCCTACCACGGCTGGCGAGTAACGGCGGTCGACTTCTCCGAGGTCGCGCTCGAAAAGGGGCGTCGGCTAGCGGCGAGTCGTGACATCCACGTCGAGTGGGTGCTGGCCGACGTCTGCGACTATCGACCGGCCACCGACGAGTTCGACCTCGTCGCCGTGCTCTACTTCCAGCTGCCCGAGGACGAGCGTCGCGTCGTGCTGCACGCCGCTGCGGCGGCGCTTGCTCCCGGTGGGTTGCTGTTCGTGCTCGGTCACGACACGACGAATCTGACCTCCGGCCACGGCGGCCCCCAGGATGCTCGTGTGCTCTTTACTCCCGAGGATCTGGTCGGCGACCTCGACGGGCTCGTGATCGAGCGCGCAGAGACGGTGATTCGGAATGTCCCCCGGGATGACGGCGACGCGGTCGCGATCGACGCGCTGCTCCGTGCGCGAGCCGCGCCACGAGCGTGATTGCGATCGGAGGCTGAAGCCTAGAGCCGGCCTTACACGCCGCGCGGAGACTCGTCGTCGAGCGTCACGCGGACGAGGTCGCGGATCGAGACGATTCCCACCACACGCTCGCCCTCGACGACCGGCAGGTGGCGAAAACCCCCGTGGATCATGATGCTCGCAGCCTGACCGGTCGACTCTCCGGGTTCGATCGTGTCCGGCGCGTGCGTCATCGATCCCGAGACCGGGCCCTCGAGGCTCCCGGTTGCGACCGCACGGAGGATGTCGCGTTCCGTGAGAATGCCGACGAGTCGTTCGTCCTCGAGCACGACAACTGCGCCGACGTGGCGGGCGTGCATCGCGCGGGCGGCTTCGATGACGGCCAGCTCGCCGGAGACCGAGAGTAGGTCGCTGCTCATGAGCTCGGCCACCGTCGGCATCCGCCGATTCTAGTGAGGCAGCGCCGAATTCGTGCCGATCGCTCCACAGCGGGCGATGAACCCACGGGTCAGAGGCAGATGTCCTTTTCGGACAGCTACCGCTCGTCGTCTTCTTCGGCAACGCTTCCCGACACAATCCGACCGGAGGAGGAACTATGCAGCGAAGAATGCTCGCGGTGGGCATCACCGCGCTCGCCACGATCGGCGGCGCGTCCGCGTTCGCCGCCAGCTCGGCTGACGACCCATCGATCCACGCTTGCAAGCACACGAAACGCGGCATCGTGCGGATCCTGAGACCGTCGACGACGTGCAAGCGGAACGAGACGGCGGTCACGTGGTCGATCCGCGGCCCGCAAGGCGAGCGCGGCCCGCAGGGCGAGGCCGGCGCCGCCGGGCAACAGGGCATCCCCGGTCCGGCCGGGCCCGCCGGACCTCCAGGCCCGGCCGGTGGCGGGCTCGCACATCTGGGAGCGCTCGCGGGCCTCTCGTGCACGACCTTCGACGGAGCCACCGGCAGGGTCGATCTCGACGTGACTCCCGAGAATCTGGTGCTCGTCTCCTGTGATCCGCCCGGCACTCCGCCGACGGGCACCGCCGAGCTCGTGCTCAACGAGATCGACTACGACCAGGTGGGGACCGATGCGAACGGGTACGTCGAGATCGCGAACGTCGGGGATGGCGATGCCGACCTGACGGGGGTCGCCGTGGTGCTCGTCAACGGTGGTGACAACGCCGAGTACGCCCGCTCGGCGCTTTCGGGGACGCTGCCCGTCGGTGGTCACCTGAGGGTCGACGTCGAGGCTCAGAACGGCGCGCCCGATGGCGTCGCGCTCCTGGCCGGAGCGACACTCCTGGACGCGCTCTCCTACGAGGGAGACATCCCGACGGCCACGATCGACGGTGCGAGCTACGACCTCGTCGAGGGCACGGCTCTGCCGGCGGATGTGGCCGATTCCAACGCGAGCGACGGCTCGCTCTCTCGTATCCCCGACGGCTCGGATACCGACGACGCGGCGGCCGACTGGCGGTTTACGACGACACCGACGCCGGGGGCGGCGAATGTGCTGACGCCATGAACGAGCGGGGTCGATCGACGATCGGAGGGAACCCGGCAGGTTGGACACACGGCACACGGATCGGATCGATCCAGTTGGCCACGGCACGCCGTGACCGGGGCCCGAGGAGCCGGCGATCGGCCTGCGAGGGGCGGCGCGACGGACGGTTCGACGTCCGTCGCGTCGCCCCTTCGCTCGCATGTTTTCGCGGGAATCGAGC
>JBPCLB010000098.1:0-2551 GCA_051003695.1 Gaiella sp.
GCGACGTCCGGGGGCAGAGCTCCCTCCAGCGGAAACCGGCGCGGAACGCGGACGACAGTGATCGCCTCGACCCGCGAGACTCGCTCCTGGGCGAGCGCGACCGCTGTCGCGACCATCTCCTCGCCGATCACGCCGAGCTTCATCGGCACGAGAATTCGACGAAACCCCGCTCCGATCGGGTAGGCACTCGGCGGGTCGACGTCGTCGAGCAGCCCGCGCTGCTCGCGCCACCGCGTTGCGAGATACACGACCAGCCCCAATACGAGCCACAGCGGTCCCGCATAGCGCGCGCCGGGATGCGTGGCGAGGGCCAGAACGAGGACGCCAAACGTGAGCGGCGCTCCGATCAGCGGCGCCAGAGGAACCCTCGCCCCGCGTATGGCGAGCTCCGGCCGGGCCCGGAACGGCCTCGGCAGATCGGGCTCGCGGAAACGGAGCCGGATCACCGCCAGCTGCGCGAGGGTGAAGGCGCCGAGCACCCCGAAGGAGTAGGCGCTGGCGAGAAACTCGACGTCGCCGGCGATCCCTGTCCAGAGCACGATTCCGATCGCGACGACGGCGATCGCGACGAGCGCCTCATGCGAGACGAGCGTCCGGCGCTCGAGGCGCCCGAACTCGCGTGGCAGCATGCCGTGACCGCCCATCGAGTGCGCCAGTCGCGCGCAGCCCGAGATCGACGTCGTCGCGGCCGCCAGCAGCACGAGCACGCCCGAGAGACCGACCGCCACGCGCAGCGCGTCGACGAGCGTGCCGGGGAGGTGACCGTCGAAGGCGGTGACGATGCCGGTCAGCGGCGCCTCGAGCCATTCGTCTCCGAGCGCGGTCGTACCGTCGTCGGCGGGGAACGCCGTGACACCAACCATCGCCACGAGCACGGTGAGCACGACGACGAGCGTGATCGCCGAGAACACCGACCGCGGCAGCGTCCGGCCCGGCTCCCGCGTCTCCTCGGCATAGTTGGCGACGGTCTCGAGACCGGTGTACGCGAGCATGCCGAGTGGGAGCGCAAAGAGGAGATCTCCCCAGTCCTGACCTTCCGCGAGCGACAGCCCGTCGACGAGCACCTCCGGCGAGAAGACGAGCGCGAGGCCGAGGATCACCAGCAGCCCCTGGATCACGAGGTCGAGCAGGGCGATCGCGATTCCGGCGCTGTGGATGCGGGAGCGGCGGGCGAGTCGCACCCCGGCTATACCGACGATCACGGCGACGGCGACGACGACGTCCCACGGGCCGTTGCGCAGCGCAGACGACGCGACCGCGGCGCCGAGGTAATGGGGCAGGAAGAGGGCCGAGAGCGCAATCACGATCAGGTAGTCGAGGAAGAGCGCCCAGCCCGTAACGAAGCCGATCAGGTCGTTGAAGGCCCGTCGCGTGAACGTCGCCGCCCCCCCTGTTTCCGGGATCGCGGCCGTCCCCTCCACGTACGAGAGGGCGACGAGCAGGAAGATCGCACCCGTCACGAGGAGGACGACGGGAGTCAGCCCGAGCGCCGTCGCGGCAACGATCCCGAGCGCGAAGTACAGCGACGACCCGATCTCGCCGTAGGCGACCGCAAAGAGCGCCGGAGCGTCCAGCACGCGCTCGAACCCGCGAACCTTGCGTGCCATCAGGAAGCGCCACGCTTGCGCTCGACCTGAATTCGCGCCACCGCGAGGGCGACGAACAGGCCGCCCAGCACGAAGCCGACCACGCCGCCGCCGCTCGCTGCGGTACGGACGAGCAGGGCGACGCCGATCCCGACGAAGATCCCGCCGAAGACGTAGACGGCGCGCCGGTACCAGCTCACGCGATCCCCTCGCGCGACGCGGTCACCATCACCCGGCACGGCGCCTTGCGCAGCACCCGGTCGACGGTCGTCCCGAAGACACCGCGCCGGCGATCCAGCAGCCGCTTGCGCGGGGATCCGAGCACGATGATCTCCGCATCGCGGCGCACGGCCTCCCGAACGATCTCGGTCGACGCGCTCCGGCCGCGGACGAGGCGCGCGACGACCCGCACGCCGTACGAGTCACCGATCGAGGTCGCCTCGTCGAGCTCATGATGCGCGCGCGCCTCCTCCTCCGGCAGCGGTGTGTCGAGCGGAAGCTCGAGCGGCACCTCGAGCACGCTCAGCGCGACGATCCGCGCGCCCCGTTCCGCGGCGAGGCGGCACGCGACGTCGAGCGCGTCGTCCGACGGTCGCCCCGGCACGATCGGGACGACGATCCGCCGGTACTCGAGCGCGAGTGCCGCGCCGAAGGCGGGCGGGGCTTTGACGGTGGCCGTCAGGGGCGCGTCGACCCAGCGTCTGCGGTACACGACGTAGCCGGCGAGACCGAGAGTCATCCAACCGAGGCCGACCCACCGGGTCAGGGGGTTCTGCACGAGAATCACGAGGAACGACGCACCCGTGGCGAGACCTCCGAAAACCGCGAAGAGCGGCCAGTCGACGTCGCCGAGGCGAAGGTTCGGCCGAGCGCGGTAGGTGGCGAGGGGATCGGGCTTCATGCGCAGCCGCACGAGCGAGGCATGCGCGACGGTGAAGGAGAGCGTCGCCCCCAGCGAATAGAGT
>JBPCLB010000099.1:0-2941 GCA_051003695.1 Gaiella sp.
TCGACGAGCACCACACAGTCGAGGACGTCGTCGCCGCGCTCGGCACCGCGCTCGCCCAGGCGCTCGGAACGCGTGCGGGCGTCGCGCGGTACGGATCGGCGACGGTGCCGATGGACGAGGCGCGTGCACTCGCCGCCGTCGACCTCGTCCGGCGCCCGCACGCTGAGATCTCGCTCCGTTTCGGCGGCGAGCGGGTGGGAGAGCTCGCGCTCACGCTGCTGCCGCATGCCCTCGAGCGCTTCGCGATGGAGGCCTGCTGCACGGTTCACGTCGAATCCGCGGGCATGGACGATCATCACGTGGCCGAAGCGGCGTTCAAGGCGCTCGGCCAGGCTCTGCGTCAAGCGGTCGCACAGGTCGACGCCGGCATCCGCTCGACGAAAGGGGCAGCATGAGGGTCGTGCTTGCCGACTACGGCGCCGGCAACCTGCGCAGCCTCTCGTCTGCCCTCCGGCGCATCGGCGTCGATCCGGTGGTCTCGGTCGATTCGGGTGAGGTCGAGCGGGCGCCGCTCGCGCTGATCGCGGGGGTGGGTCACGTCGCGAGCGCGAGCGCCGGCCTCGCTTCGCATGGACTCGACCAGGCGATCCGAGCTCGTGTCTCCGCCGGCCGACCGGTGGCGGGCATCTGTGTCGGGATGCAGCTGCTGTTCGGCGCCTCCGAGGAGGGTGGCGGCGGCCTCGGGCTGCTCGCCGGCCCGGTCCGGCGGCTTCGCTCGCGCATCGTGCCGCACATGGGCTGGAACACTCTTGTCGCAAGCGGTCCGAGCGAGCTCCTCGACGGGCTCGATGGCGAGGATGTGTACTTCGCGCACAGCTACGCGGCCGAGCCGACCGATTCGGCGATAGCGCTCGCCACCGTCGATCACGACGGAGCCCTCGTTGCCGCGGTCGAGGACGGCCCGCTGGTCGGCGTCCAGTTCCATCCCGAGCGCAGCGGTCTCGTAGGCACGCGTGTGCTCGAGAACCTGATGCGATGGTCAAGAAGCGTGTGATCCCGTGCCTCGACGTGGCGCGAGGGCGCGTCGTCAAGGGCGTCAACTTCGTCAACCTGCGCGACATGGGTGAGCCGGTCGAGCTCGCAACGCGCTACTCGGAGCTCGGCGCCGACGAGCTCGTCTTCCTCGACATCACCGCCACCCTGGAGGGTCGCGGCCCGATGCTCGAGGTGATCGAACGCTCGGCGGAGGAGCTGTCGATCCCGTTCACGGTCGGTGGCGGGGTAACAGGCGTCGAGGCTGCCCGCGCGCTCTTGCTCGCAGGAGCCGACAAAGTCGCTGTCAACCGGGCTGCGTTCGACGAGCCGGCGATCGTGACGGAGCTCGCCAACGAGTTCGGCAGCCAGGCGGTGGTTGTCGCGATCGACGCGCGCGCTGGCGAGGTCGTCACGCACGCCGGCCGGGTGCCTCGTGGGCGCGAGGCGGTCGACTGGGCGCGCGAGGCGGTCGAGCGCGGGGCGGGGGAGATCCTGCTCACCTCGATCGACGCCGACGGCACGCGCGCCGGCTACGACCTCGAGCTCACCGCCGCTGTAGCGCGGGCCGTCTCGGTGCCGGTGATCGCCTCGGGTGGGGCGGGGGAGGGACGTCATCTGGCGGAAGCGTTCTCGGCGGGCGCCGAAGCGGCGCTCGTCGCGTCGATCGTCCACGAGCGCCCCGAGCGGTTACCCGAGCTGAAACGCGAGCTGAAGGAGGCGGGATGGCCGATCCGGATCTGATTCGTGGGCCGCGTCGACCCGGCCACCACCGGGGTCAGGCACTCGTGCCTGCCCCCGAGCGTCTACTGACCCCCGTCATCGTCCAGGACGTCGCCACGGACCGCGTGCTGATGCTCGCCTACGCCGACGAAGAGGCAATTCGTCGCACCCGCGAGACGGGCGAGGCCTGGTTCTGGAGCCGCTCGCGGCAGGAGCTCTGGCACAAGGGCGCGACGTCGGGAAACACGATGGCGGTCGAGGAGATCCGCGACGACTGCGACGGCGACGCGCTGCTCTACCGTGTGAGCCCGAACGGACCGGCGTGCCACACCGGCGCCGAGTCGTGCTTTACCCCATGGCTCTGGCGGGTTGTCGCCGAGCGTGCCGCGGCACGGCCGGAGGGCTCATACGTCGCAGCGCTGCTCGAGCGTGGCGCCCGTGCCGCGGCGCAGAAGGTGGGCGAGGAAGGGTTGGAGGCCGCGCTCGCAGGCGCCGGGGAGAGTGACGAGCGTCTGGTCGAGGAGCTCGCGGATCTCTGGTTCCACAGCTACGTCCTGCTCGCCGCGCGCGGGCTCGATCCCACGCGGGTCGAGGACGTGCTGCGCGCTCGCCACTCCGCCGAGCCGCCTGGATAGGCACCTACCCGCCCACTGACCTCGGGGCAAGGCCCACTCATCACGTCCGAGCAAACCCCGCTCGGACGCGACGAGCCTCGGGGCCAACCCCCGACTCGCCACAGGATCAGAGGACGGGCGCCTCAGCGGAAGCCGAACAACACTTCGAGTGAATGAGAACACTTCAAGTAGCTCAGAACAGAAGCAGCGCCACGCTCATCAGGAAGGCCCGCAGGCGATTGCCGACCGACGATTCAGGTGATGAGATAGCGCTCCTTGGCGGTGTCGACATGTTGTTGGAACCGAGTGACCTTCCCGTTGGCGAGGGTCCACACGTGCGCAATCTTCACTTCGGCGGGCTCACCGGAGCCCTTGCGGTTCCAGGAGCAGGTGCCGAGGCCCACCACGGTATCGCCCTCGGCGACCAACTGAGTGACATTGACAGAGAAGTTCTCGCCAATCTCCCCGAGCCGCATGAAAACTCCGTCGACGACCGCTTGGGGACCCACCAACGTACCGCTGTAAAGCGGCCAGCCCTCAGCCTCTGTCCACTCGATCTTGGGATCCATCACGGCCAGGACCGACGGCACATCACCCTTCGCGAAACTGGCGTAGGCCGCTGCGATGATCTC
>JBPCLB010000100.1:0-14743 GCA_051003695.1 Gaiella sp.
GGGGTCGGCCTCGCACTCATCGCCGTCGTGCTCGTCTCGACGTAGCTATCGCACGTCGAGCACGTTGCTCGTCTCGCCGCTCGATGCGACGAGCAGCCGCAGCCGCGCGCCGGCGTTCGCGCGGACGGTGAGCTTGATCCAGCCCCGTGCCGAGGTCGTGCCGCTCGTCACGCTCTGCCACCCCGTCCCCGCCCGGCGTTGGAGTGTGACTCGCCTCGCGCCTCCCGGCACGCGAACCTGTGCCCACACCTTCGTCGAGAGTCCCGCGCGAGAGACCTGCGCCAGGGGTATCGAGAACGCCCGGCGCGCCGGTTTCGCAACCCCTCCCGCCGAGACGAGACCGCTCTGGAACCGGGCGATGTCGGGCTCGTCTCGATAGAGGTAGTGCACGAGGATGTCGATCCGGGGAAGCGCAGCTGCCCGCTCCAGGGTCGACGCGGCGAAGGTCGCTGCGCGCGTGGGTGAGACGCCGAGCGTTCGATCCGGAGGATTCGTCTGGTATCCCGTCTCTGTCAACCAGATGCGCATCGTCGGCCCGAACGCCTTTGCCGTCTCCGAGAGCAGGATCGGGAGCTTCGAGATCGAGAGCGTCTCGCACGTCGCACAACCGCCTGACCACGGGGTCTCGATCGCCGAGAGCGGATAGGGGTGGTGCGCGTAGGCGTCGAGCCGGGCGCCGGCGCGCGCCATCGTGCGCAGGAACGCGATCGGCGAGACCCCACCCCGCCCTGCACGAGGGGCGGTCGACCCGCCGGCGATCTTCGCTTGCGGGACGACGCCACGAATCGCCGCGTAGCCCGGGTTCAGGAGTCGGGTGACGTAGACGGTGGCGCTCGTCGGGCGAAGCCAGCGGCTCTGGTTCGGCTCGTTCCAGATCAGCCACCGCCGCACCCACGGATACTTCGTGGCCGCTGCACGCGCGAACGCGGCGAAACTCGACGCGCTCGTCGGTGCCCACGCCGACGAGCGACCGCCGTTCGCCCAGGCAGGCGTGCCCCAGAGCGTCACGAGGGGTGTCAGCCCACCGTCGCGAATCGCCGAGAGGAGCGCGTCGGATCGATCCCAGTCGAAGCGACCACGGCTCTGCTCGATCGTGCTCCAGTTCAGCGTCACGCGGACGACGTCGACACCGAGCCGGTCGAGGGTGGCGACACGCGTCTCGAGCGTTCCGGCGCCGAACTCGAGCCAGGCGTCGTCCTGGATTCCGACCTGCAGCGACGATGAGCCTGAGGCCGGCCCGGCGAGGAGGCCACCGATTGCGAGCACGGAGACGGCGAGCAGCAGGCGAACCGGCAGAGGCACATGCGCACCGTACCCGCGCCGCCTGCGGCCGAATCACATCCGAACGATCCGCAGACGAGGCGAGCGACGGTACGATCGCCGCCGATGAGCATCCGGCGTGTTCTCGTCGCAGGGAGAGGCGAGATCGCGCTCCGTGTCTTTCGGACGTGCGATCGCCTGGGGATCGAGACCGTCGCAGTTGCCTCCCCCGACGACCACGGTGCGCTTCACGCGCGCGAGGCGGGAACGACACTCGAGGTTCCGTCGTATCTCGACTCCGGCGCGCTCATCGAGGCTGCCAGGTCGGCGGGGGCGGACGCGGTTCATCCCGGCTACGGATTTCTCGCGGAGAACGCAGCGTTTGCGGCGGCCGTGGCGGAGGCCGGGATCATCTGGGTCGGCCCGCCCGCGACCGTGCTCGAGCGCGGTGGTGACAAGCTCGCCGCCAAGCGGGCCGCCGAGGCGGCCGGGATCCCGCTTCCCCCGACGGGCGAGCCCGACGCTGTGGGCTTCCCGCTGATCGTGAAGGCGGCCGCCGGGGGCGGCGGCCGCGGCATGCGCGTCGTCCGCGCGCCGGACCAGCTTGCCGCGGCGCTCGAAGCCGCGAGTCGAGAGGCCGAAGCCGGGTTCGGCGACCCGAGGGTGTTCTGCGAGCGCTACCTCGAGCGACCCCGACACATCGAGGTGCAGCTGCTCGCCGACGCGCACGGGACGGTGCACGCCCTCGGCGAGCGGGATTGCTCGGTGCAGCGACGACATCAGAAGGTCCTCGAGGAGTCACCCGCCCCAGGTCTCGAGCCTGCTCTGCGCGCGCGGCTCGCCGACTACGCGACCCGGTTCGCGCAGGAGATCGGCTACGTCAATGCCGGGACTGCCGAGTTTCTCGTCGCGGACGGGGAGGCGTGGTTTCTCGAGCTGAACGGACGGCTCCAGGTCGAGCATCCGGTGACCGAGGCGGTCACCGGGCTCGACCTCGTCGAGCTGCAGCTCCGTGTGGCCGACGGCGAGTCGCTCGCCGGGCTACGAGTCGTCTCGAACGGTCATGCCGTGGAAGCGCGTCTCTACGCCGAGGAGCCACGCTCGTTCCTGTCGCGCACGGGCACGATCGAGACGCTGCGACTACCCGGCAACGTGCGGATCGATGCGGGTGTGGCGATCGGCGACGAGGTCGGCACGCAGTACGATCCCCTGCTCGCGAAGCTCATCGCGCACGGGGGTTCGCGGCCCGAGGCGCTCGAGCACCTCGCGACGGCGCTTGCGGAGGCAGAGATCGGCGGCGTGGTGACGAACCTCCCATTCCTCCGCTGGCTCGTCGCGCATCCCGCCTTTCGGGCGGGCGAACTCTCGACCGCGTTCCTCACCGACCACCCGCCGCTCTCGCCGGCCCGACGGCCCTTCGCCCCGGTCTGGAGGGATCCGTGGCGACTCAACCTGCCACGAGCGGCGGCACAGCCGCCACCGGAGATCGAGGAGAGCGCAGGGACTGCCGGCGGAGTCTCCGGCAACGGTGTGATCGTGGCGCCGATGCCGGGAACGGTGCTCACCGTCGCGATCGAGCCGGGGGAGCTCGTGGAGAGTCGCCAGCAGCTCGTCGTGCTCGAGGCGATGAAGCTCGAGCACTCGGTAACCGCACCGTTCGCAGGCACCGTGCGAGCGGTTCGCGCCGTTCCCGGCGGTGCGGTCTCCGCAGGCGATGTGCTCGTCGAGCTCGAGCGGACATAGGCGCCGGGACCTGTCCGGTCCCCGTCGTAGCTCCCACGGCGTGGGCCGTTGCGCCGCGCGGCTACCGCGGGAAGCGCGCGAGCGTGCGGCGCGGCTTGCGGCCGCCTGCGATTCCGTCGAGCAGCGAGCCGACGAGCCAGTTCACGAGCCAGACGACGACCGTCGCACCCACATACGTCCAGAAGCCGTCGATCCGGAAGTCCGGGGCGATCCACTCGGAGAGCGCCAGCATCGCGACATTGAGCGCGACGTAGGCGAGGCCGAGGGTGACGACGATCAGCGGCAGCGTCAGCAGGGCGAGAACGGGCTTCACGACCGCATTGGCGATCCCCAGCACCGCGGCGCCGACCAGGAGCGGCCCCCAGCGGCCGATCGAGACGCCTTCGAAAGCCCAGTCGACAACGATCAACGCGAGCACGTTGACGCCCCAGGCCGCGAGCAGACGCACGACGCGCTCCATGCCGCGATTCTACGGACGAACGGACGCACCGCCTGATCGCACGTCGCCCCACCCCGCCGGCAACTCGCCAATCGTGGGGTCAGACCCGAGGTCTGACCCACCACCCGTCGGGCAACTCGCCAATCGTGGGGTCAGACCCGAGGGCTGACCCACCACCCGTCGGGCAATTCGCCAATCGTGGGGTCAGACCCGAGGTCTGACCCCCCTTTTGAGCCGGGGCATCGAGCCCCGGCTCAAAAGAGCTTCTGGAGCTTGAGCGCGGCGCCCATGTCGCCGGCGATCTTCAGCTTGCCCGTCATGTAGGCCGTCGTCGGGTTCGCTTCGCCGGTCGCGATCTTGACGAGCGTCTCCTCGCTCGCGGTGATCGTGCAGTCGGCCTCGGCAGCGCCTTCCGTAACGGTCACCGTGCCGTCGTCCACGGCGACCGTCCACTGCCCGACGCCCTCGACGTCGAAGACGTACGTGTTCGTCATCCCGGCGGTCTTCTCGGGGTCTGCCTTCTGCGGTAGCTGTGCGAAGAACTCCTGCGCTGTCATCTGGATCTCCTTATTGACTGACGGTTCAATCGAGACTACTACGCGGTGGCTGCGGTCGCAGCGAGGCGCGGGGCAGACGGACGCGGCAGGAAGAGGCAGAGCAGCACGCCCGCTGCGGGAGCGGCGGCTGCGACGAGCAACGCCGACTCGAGGTCGACCGCGTCGGCCAGCACACCGAGGACGACAGCAGCGATCCCGCCGATCCCCATCGCGAGACCGACCGAGAGGCCGCTCGCCATGCCGACGTGGCGGGGAAGGTAGAGCTGGCTCAGCACCATCGTCACGCCGAACGTCCCGACGACGCAGACACCGACGAGCATCAACGCGACCGTCCCCACGAGGCCGCCGACCTTCACGAAGACGACGATCAGGATCGGCAGCGCGGCCTGGGTCGCGAGCATCATCCTGCGCAGTCCGATCCGATCCGCGAGCGGTCCGAGCAGCAGCGTGCCGACGGCGCCCGCGACGAGCATCAACGCCAGCTCGCGATTCCCCTCGCCTTCGGTTCCCCCGGTCGACACGACCCAGAGCGGAACGAACGTGAGCAGACCGAACCACGCGACGCTTCGCAACGCGATCACACCGCCGAGCAACGCCATCGCGCCCACCCGTGTCTCGCCGAGTCCGCGGTGGCGAACGGTCGGCAGAGCCCCGAGCCGCGCCAGCGTCGGAAGCTCTCGTACGAGCAGCAGGGCGACGAGCAGCGCGGGGAGCGCTGCCAGCACGCCCCCCGCGAGGCCGAGCCAGAGAACGAGCGGTGTCACGACGATCGGGCCGAGTGCGTAGCCGGCGTTGCCACCGACGTTGAAGAGCGACATGCCGCTCGCGCGTCGAGCGCCGCTCGCGTAGGCAGCGAACTTCGCGCCCTCCGGGTGGTACGCGGCGATCCCGAGCCCGGCCGCGAAGGCGAGCGCGACCGCGACGCCGTAGCTCGGAGCGATCGCGGTCAGACCGGTACCGATCGCAGCGAGCGCGAGCCCGCCGGGAAGCAACCACAGTGCTCCGTTCCGGTCCGACCACAGCCCGAAAAGCGGCTGCACCAGGGACGACGATGCTGTGACGGCCAGCATCAGGACGGCCGCCGCGGCATACCCGAGTCCGTACTCGGCGACGAGGAACGGGATCAGCGCGGGAAACGCGCCCGATGCGAAATCGACGGCTGCGTGACCGGTCGAGAGCGTCGTCATCGCTCTCCGATCGATCTCGTCGCGCATCCGCTCAGCCTAGATGGTTGCTCGGGGATTGCCGCGCACCCGATGGCGCCCGACGGACGGCGCCTGCACCGATCCGCGGGCTGCAAGCCAGCCGACGATCGACTACGCTCCACGACCATGAGCGGCGTCGCACGTCCTTCGTGGTGGACTATCCGGCGAGGCGGAAGCGTGCGCTAGGACGGCCACGCATCCGCTTCGCCAGAGACCTCCGCCCAGGAGGTCTTTTCGTTGCCAGGCAGACCCGATGACCTCGACGACGCTGACCACCGATCTCCTCACACCGCTCGGCGCCTATCTGCGTCTCCGCGGGATGGGTCGGGCGAGCTTCCTGCTCGAGTCGGTAGAGCGCGGACGCCTCGGTCGCAATTCGTGGATGGGCGCCGGGTCACGGCTCATGACGATCACCGAGGCCGAGTCGCTCGCCCTCCCGATCGTCGGCTACCTCGCCTACGACGCTGTCGCCGAACTCGAGCCGACGGTGAAGCTGCCGCCGGAGGGCAACGATTTTCCGGAGAGCCGCGCGGTCGTTCCCGACACGCTCGTGCGCTTCGACCACGGCGCAGGTACGGCCGAGGTGCTGATCGGAGATCCCGAGGAGGTCGCGGGGCGGTTGCACGCGGGGATCCCGTGGCACCGCGAGACGCGTGGCGTCAGCGGTCCGTTGCGACGCTTCCCGAGCAGGGAGCGCTACGTGGAGCTGGTGGGCGCCGTCAAGCGGCACATCGTCGCGGGCGACGTCTTCCAGTGCGTCCCTTCCCAGCGGGCCGAGCGACCGACGAGTGCGTCGGCGCTCGACGTCTACCGGGCGCTTCGTCGGGTCAACCCGTCTCCATACCTCTTCCTGCTCGACCTCGAGGAACTCGCGCTCGTCGGCTCGTCGCCCGAGCGCCTGGTCGCCTGCGGGCACGGTCGCGCGAGCCTCTGCCCGATCGCGGGCACGACCGAGCCGACCGAGGGAGATGCCGAGCGGCTACTCTCGTCCGAGAAGGACCGCGCCGAGCATGTAATGCTCGTCGACCTCGGCCGCAATGATCTCTCGCGCGTCTGTCGTGCCGGAACCGTCCACGTCACTCGGGACATGGAGGTCGAGCGCTTCAGTCACGTCTCGCATCTCGTCTCCGAGGTCGTCGGGGAGCTCCGCGAGGACGTCACCCCGTTCGACGTCCTCCGTGCCTGCTTCCCCGCCGGAACCGTCAGCGGGGCGCCGAAGGTCCGCGCGATGCAGCTGATCAGCGAGCTCGAAGGCTTTCGGCGCGGGCCGTACGGCGGCGCCGTGCTGTACTCGCTGCCCGACGGCACGATGGACGCCTGTATCGCGCTCCGCACGATGGTGCTGCGCGACGGGATCGCCTATCTGCAGGCGGGAGCGGGCGTGGTTCACGACTCGGACCCGGCGGCCGAGCACGACGAGTGCCTGAAGAAGCTCGCAGCCCTCGAGGCGGCGATCGACCTCGCCGAGGCGGAGCAGTCGGCGTGAGAGACGAGTCGCTGATGCGGGCCGGAAGGGTCCGGCCCCTACGGGTTTGCCTCGCCGGTGAGGTCGATCGGCTCGTGGGGCCGAGGCGTGCCTCGTTGCAGGAAGAATGGCTGGGGCCATGCGGGTGTTGATGATCGACAACTATGACTCGTTCACCTACAACCTCGTGCATCTGTTCGAGGAGCTGGGTGCCGAGGTCGTCACCGTCCGCAACGACGCGATCACCGTTGCCGAGGCTGTCGCGCTGGCGCCCGACAGGCTCGTCGTCTCGCCGGGGCCGGGGCGCCCGGCAGACGCCGGCGTCTCCGTCGAGCTGATCCGGGAGCTCGGCCGGACGACGCCGACGCTCGGAGTCTGTCTCGGACATCAGTCGATCGTCGAGGCCTTCGGTGGAGCGATCGGTGCCGCGAAAGCGCTTCTGCACGGCAAGGCCAGCACGATCACCCATGACGGCCACGGCGTCTACGCGGGGCTTCCCGAGGAGATCGAGGTCGGCCGCTACCACTCGCTCGCCGCGCTGAACGTGCCGACCGAGCTCGACGTGACCTCGCGGACGGCCGACGGCGAGGTGATGGGCGTGCGTCACCGCACGCTGCCGATCGAAGGAGTCCAGTTCCATCCGGAGAGCGTGCTCACGCCGCTCGGGCCGAGGATGGCGAAGAGCTTCGTGGAGCGTTCGTGATCCAGGCGGCGATCGGCCGGCTGCTCGACGGGCACGATCTGACGCGCGCAGAGGCACACGCGGCGATGTCCTCGGTAATGGAGGGCGAGACGACCCCGGCGCAGACGGCGGGACTCTTGGTCGCGCTGCGCGCGAAGGGGGAGACGGCTGTGGAGATCGCCGGGTTCGCGGACGCGCTGCGCGAGCGTGTCGTTCCCGTCACACCGAACCGCACTCCCCTCGTCGACGTCGTCGGCACGGGCGGCGACGGGCTCTCGACGATCAACATCTCGACCGCAGCGGGGCTCGTCGCGAGCGCCGCGGGGGCTGGTGTCGCAAAGCACGGAAACCGCGCTGCGAGCTCGGCCTGCGGATCGGCCGATCTACTCGAGGCGCTCGGGCTCGAGCTCGAGCAGACACCGGAGCGGATCGCGCGCTCGATCGACGACCACGGCTTCGGATTCATGTTCGCCCGCGCCCACCATCCTGCGATGCGGCACGCAGCCCCGGTGCGACAGGAGCTCGGGATCCGTACCGTGTTCAACGTGCTCGGCCCTCTGTCGAACCCGGCTGGTGTGCGCGACGGGGTCTTCGGCGTCCACACCCCGTCACTCGCGCATACCTATGCGGAGGCACTCGCGGATCTCGGCGCACGACATGCGCTCGTGGTGCACGGCGACGGCGGGATGGATGAGCTCTCGCCGACCGGTCCCAACCTCGTCGTCGAGGTTCGCAACGGCGATCTGGACGAGTGGGAGCTGGATCCGCGCTCGCTCGGAATCTATCCGTGCGCCGCGGCAGAGCTCACCGGTGGCAATCCGGCCGTCAACGCCGAGCGGGTCCGCTCCGTCCTCGCCGGCGAGAAAGGTGGCTGTCGCGACGCCGTGCTGCTCAATGCCGGAGCGGCGCTCGTCACTGCCGGGCTCGCACACGATGTCGGAGAGGGCCTCCAGATCGCCGGTGCTGCGGTCGATTCCGGCGAGGCAGCGACGCGGCTCGATGAGTTGATCGCTTTCTCGAACGCCCGTCAGCCCGTCGGTGAGGGCTCCGCCGGAGCAGCCCGCTGATGAGCCGTTTCCGCGAAGCACTCACCGCACCGGGACTCGGCGCCATCGCCGAGATCAAGCGTCGGTCACCCTCGGCCGGCGATCTCCGTCCGGACGCGGATCCTGGCCGCATCGCGGCGTCGTACGCGGCTGCCGGTGCAGGCGCGATCTCGGTGCTCGTCGACGAGCGCTTCGGCGGAACCTGGGACGATCTTCGCGCCGCCCGCGCAGCCACCACGGCGCCGCTTCTTGCAAAGGGCTTCTTCTCGACCGAGCAGGACCTCCGTACCGCGAAGGACGCCGGCGCCGATGCAGTGCTCCTCCTGCTCCGCGATCTCGACGACCGAGCGATCATCTCCCTTCGAGCGGTGGCCGACAGTCTCGGCCTCGACACGCTCGTGGAGGCCCACGACGCCGACGAGCTCGACCGTGGAATTGCGCTCGCAGCACCGATCCTCGGCGTCAACGCGCGCGACCTCTCGACCTTCGCGATCGATCGCGACGCACAGCTCGGCCTCGTCGCGAGGGTTCCGCGCGACCGGTTCGTCATCGCGGAGTCCGGGATCCAGACCCGCGCGCAGGGTGCGGCGGCGGAGCTGGCCGGAGCCGACGCGATCCTCGTCGGCTCCGCACTCATGCGCGCGCCCGACCCGGCCGTCAAGCTCGCCGAGCTCCTGAGCCGTCCGCTCGTGAAGGTCTGCGGGCTGACGCGCGACGAGGACGTGCACGCGGCGGGCGAGGCCGGTGCCGACCTGCTCGGCTTCGTGCTCGTGCCCGAGAGCCCGCGCGCGGCGAAGCAGGTGCACGCGACCCCGGAAGGAACTCTGTCGGTCGCCGTCTGGGTCGGCGAAGCGGGCGCGAGCGCGGCTGACCTCGATCAGGTACACACCGTCGAGCCCGGGGCAGTTCGGGGTCGTGAGGCCTCGATCCGGCGCGGCAACGAGGAGGTCGCACGCCTGCTCGATCTGCCGTGGGAGGGAACCGACTCGTCTCACTGGGACACCGCCGCCGCCGCGCGCGGGCGGATCGTCCTCGCCGGTGGGCTCGGTCCCGACAACGTCGCCGACGCGATCGCGGTGGTTCGTCCCTGGGCGGTCGACGCGGCCTCGTCGCTCGAGTCGGCCCCGGGAGTCAAGGATCATGCTCGCGTGCGTGCCTACGTCGAGGCGGCGCGAGGATGACAACCGAGCACCTCGAGACGTTCGGGCCGTACGGAGGGCGTTATGTGCCGGAGACGCTGATTCCTGCGCTCGACGAGCTGACGGCCGCCTGGAACGACGCACGAGCGGACCCGGCCTACGCCGAAGAGCTCGCCGAGCTCGGGCGTTCGTACGTCGGCCGCCCGTCGCCTCTTACGCTTGCCGAGCGGTTCGCGCCGGGGAAACGCGTCTGGCTGAAGCGCGAAGACCTGAACCACACCGGCGCGCACAAG
This sequence comes from Gaiella sp., assembly GCA_051003695.1. GTDB lineage: Bacteria > Actinomycetota > Thermoleophilia > Gaiellales > Gaiellaceae > Gaiella. Next base: position 9,830 of record JBPCLB010000100.1, read on the forward strand.
ATCAACAACGCGCTCGGGCAGGTCGTCCTCGCACGACGGCTCGGCAAGCGGCGGATCATCGCCGAGACGGGAGCGGGTCAGCATGGTGTCGCGACGGCGACCGCGTGCGCACGCTTCGGCCTCGAGTGCATCGTCTTCATGGGCTCCGAGGACATGCGGCGCCAGGCTCCGAACGTCGAGCGCATGCAACTGCTCGGTGCAACCGTCGAGCCGGTCGAGTTCGGAACGAGAACGCTGAAGGAAGCGACGAGCGCGGCGATCCGCGACTGGATCACGAATGTCGAGACGACCCACTACGTGATCGGCTCATGTGTCGGCCCGGCGCCGTACCCGGAGCTCGTCCGGGAGCTCCAGGCCGTGATCGGGCGCGAGGCCCGTGCCCAGTATCTCGAGCAGGAAGGCCGGCTGCCGGAGGCGGTCGTCGCCTGCGTGGGCGGCGGATCGAACGCGATCGGGATGTTCGCGGGGTTCATCGACGATTCCGAGGTACGCCTGCTCGGCGTCGAGGCCGCCGAGGCGGCCTCGCTCGGAGTCGGACGGCCCGCGGTCCTCCACGGAGCACGCTCGTCGGTGCTCGCAGACGCCGACGGACAGATCGCCGACGCCCACTCGATCTCGGCAGGGCTCGACTACCCGGGCGTCGGGCCCGAGCACGCGTGGCTCCGGGATACAGGCCGCGCGTCGTATCTCCCGTGCACCGACGACGAGGCGCTCGCGGCGTTCGCAAAGCTCTCGCGAACGGAGGGAATCATCCCCGCACTCGAATCCTCGCACGCGCTCGCCGTCGTCGACCGGATCGACGCCGAGCACATCGCTGTCTGCCTCTCGGGGCGGGGCGACAAGGATCTCGCTGAGGCACTCTCCGCCCTGCGCGCGGAAAGTGCCGGTTGAGGCTCGTCGTGAGGAAGGCGCTGGTGGTCTACCTCGTCTGCGAGCCGGAGACGCCAGAGCTCGCCGCTGCCGCCGTTGCGGCCGGGGCGGACATGATCGAGCTCGGGTTCCCGTTCTCGGACCCGCTCGCTGACGGGCCTGTGATCCAGCGCGCGTCGGAGCGTGCCCTCAAGAGGGGAATGAGGACCCGCGAATGCCTCGACTGTCTCGCCCGTACGCGGGAGCTCGTTCCGGGGACACCGCTCGTTCCGATGACCTACGCGGCGTTGCTCGAGGCCTACGGCTGGGAGCGCTTCGCGTCGGACGCGCGCTCGAGCGGCGCAACGACCCTGATCGTCTCCGACGTCCCCGCCGGGCAGCGTCCCGAGCTCCGACGGATTCACCTCGTCGCTCCGACCTCGACCGAAGCGCGAATCGCGATCGCAGTCTCGAGCACCGACGGCTGGCTCTATCTCGTCACCCTGACCGGGACGACAGGGGCCCGGGCGACGCTCTCCTCCGCTCTTGCGGGCCTCGTCGAACGAGCGCGACCGCTCGCCGGTGAGACCCCGCTGTACGCCGGCTTCGGGATCGGAACCGGCGACCAGGCGCGGTCGGCGGCCGAGCTCGTCGACGGAGTCGTGGTCGGCTCGCGCGCGGTCCAGGTCGCCGAGCAGGGCCCGGCCGCCCTCGCGGGCCTCGTTGCCGAGCTACGGGCGGGAATCGACCGGGCGTAGCCAGACGCGCGCCACGACCCTCCGAGCCGCGAAGCAGGCTTCAGTCAGGATCCGACACGCCGAAGGCGGTCACCTGCTTGCAACAAGCATCACGCATCAGGCCCGACCCGGACAAGCATCTTCCCGATGTTCGCCCCGTCCAGCAACCCGAGGAAAGCGGACGGCGCATTCTCCACGCCGTCGACGACTGTCTCGCGGTAGCGCACCGACCCGTCCCGCACCCAGCCGCTCATCTCGCTCAGGAACGCCCCGTACCGGTCGTTGTGATCGGAGACGATGAACCCCTCGATCCGCAGGCGATTGGTCACGACGCGAAAGAGATTGCGTGGTCCCGCAGGCGGCTCGGTCGCGTTGTACTGCGCGATCGCACCACACGCGACGACGCGTCCGCGCGTTCGGAGAGCCGAGATCGCAGCCTCGAGCGTGGGTCCCCCGACGTTGTCGAAGTAGACGTCGATCCCTTCGCGCAGCGCTTCGGGCGCGTTCGTCACGCGATAGTCGAACACCTCGTCGAAGCCGAGGTCGCGGAGCCAGGCGAGCTTCTCGTCGCTTCCTGCGGAGCCGATCACACGGCAGCCTCGCAGCTTCGCGATCTGTCCCACGACCGAGCCGACCGCACCGGCCGCACCGGAGACGAACACCGTCTCGCCTGCTGTCGGACGCCCGATGTCGAGCAAACCGACGTATGCCGTCAAGCCCGTCATCCCGAGCACGCCGAGCGCGGTGGAGACGGGAGCGAGCTCCGGATCGACGAGGCGAACTCCGCGTCCGTCCGAGAGCGCAGCCTCGCGCCAGCCGAGGTCGTGGCACACCCAGGCGCCCTCGGCGAAGCGCTGATTGCGGGAGGCGACGACCTGTCCGACGGCGCCGCCCGTGAGCGGCTCGTCGAGCGCGAACGGGGCGACGTACGATTTCCGATCGTTCATGCGCCCGCGCATGTAGGGATCGACCGAGACGTACGCGTTGCGGCTCAGGAGCTCCCCCTCGCCGGGATCGGGGAGCTCGACGTCCGCCAGGGAGAAATCGTCGAGCTGCGGCGGTCCGTTCGGACGGCGCACGAGTCTGATCTCCTTGCTCGTCGTCGCCATCTTTATCTGTATGCATCCTATGTGCAGGCGCTGCTGTCCCTCGATCGAGGGACGAGCCGCCTCCTCACGAGGCCGACACAACGAGGGTGAGGCGGCTTTCACTGATCGGTGCGCTCGCGACCGCGCTCGCGCTGTCGCTCGGCGCCTCGCCGGCGCTTGCGTACAAGGTCAAGGACAAGCCGCTGCCGAACGGCCAAGATGGAGTCGCCTACTCGTATCAGTTCGAGGGCGACGGAGGCACTGCTCCGCACAAGTTCCGGATCCTGAACGGCTCGCTCCCGGCGGGTCTGAGCCTCTCGCAGGACGGGGCCGTCACCGGCACGCCGAACGGCGCCGGCACCTTGAGCTTCTGGGTTCAGGGCGAGGACTCGACGGGCCTCAAGAGCGAGCGCCTGATGTCCCTGACGATCGAGACGCGCTTGCTGATCGCTACGAGCGCCGTGCCGATCGGCACCGTGGGCGTCCAGTACGGGCTTCAGCTGAGTGTCACAGGCGGAGTCGCGACCTCCTGGTCGGTCACGAGCGGATCGCTCCCTCCCGGCCTCGTCCTCACCTCCGGTGGCGCGATCACGGGCACCCCTGTTTCGCAGGCCGTTAGTAGCTTCGCGATTCGCGCCGCGAACGGCTCGAAGAGCGACACCAGGACGTTCGTGCTCGTGATCGTCGCGCCCGTGACGGTCTCCGCCGAGTCCCTGCCACCTGCGATCGTCGGGATCCAGTTCGCGACCAAGCTTGCCGCGTCGGGCGGAGCCGGCGGCTACTTCTTCCAGGTGCTGGCCGGCGCACTCCCGTCGGGACTCGTCTTCGACGGCGCAAGCGGCGTGATCCTCGGCACGCCGCTCAGGGCAGGGACGTTCCCGCTCGCGATCCGCGCCACGGCAAGCGGTGGCGGCGCAGCGCAGTGGAACCTCCGTCTGGTCGTGCGTCCTCGGCTCGGGTTCACCGGCGCGAAGCTGCCCAAGGGCCGGCTCGGGCGGGTCTACACCGGTCGCATCGCCGTCCGCGGCGGCTCGCCCCCGGTCGCATTCGAGTCGGTCAGCCTGCTTCCCCGCGGTCTTCGCCTCAACGGCGAGACCGGTCGGTTCTCCGGCAGGCCCCGCACCACCGGCACCTACCGTCTCAAGGTGACGGCGCGCGACTCCTTCGGCGGAGTCGTAACGAAGCAGTTCGTCCTTCGCGTGACCCGCTAGCACTTTCGCGCAGCACGAAAGTGCTTACAGAATCATTGGAAACCGTCGGTACCGTCGCGCGCTGAGTCCGGGGAACGAGGATTTCCCCCGCTTGCACCCGAATCAAGGAGCATGATGCGCCCTAACAGACTTCTCACGCTCGCCGCGTCGTTCGTCGTTGCCGCCCTGTTCGTCACCGGCGCTGCGGCACTCAACATCAACGACGATCCGCCCCCGCGCGGTCAGGTCGGCGTTGCGTACAGCTTCAAGTTCAGGCTCGACGTCGGCAGCGGCACCGAGCCGATCAAGTGGCGGATTTCGTCCGGCAGCCTTCCGCCGGGTCTCTCCCTGTCCGACGAAGGAACGGTGAGCGGCACCCCGCAGCGCTCCGGCACCTTCACGTTCTACGTCGAGGCCGAGGATTCGATGTGCTGCCCGTTTCTCACCCAGGAAGAGCGGTCGATCACGATCACCGACCGCCTCTTCGTCGCGACGAGCGGCTTGCCGGACGCCGCGATCAACCAGCCGTACAGCCAGCAACTCTCGGCCAGCGGCGGCACGGTCAGCTCGTGGTCGGTCGTCGGCGGGTCGCCGCCGCCGGGCGTTACCGTCGGCTCGAGCGGTGTCGTCTCGGGCACGCCGACGGCGGCCGGTCAGTTCGCTTTCACCGTGCAGGCGAACGGCTCGACGAACAACGACACGAAACAGCTCGGGCTGTTCGTGCTCGCGCCAGTCGTGCTCGGAGGACCGACGGGCGCCGCACCGGCGAGCGAGCCGATTCCCCTCAACGGCAAGGTGAACACCCCGTTCACCTGGGGCGTGAAGGCGAGCGGTGGTCGCGGGCAGTACACCTACACGAGCTCGGCGCTGCCCACCGGCTTGACACTGAACGCCGACGGAACGCTGACGGGAACGCCGACAACCGCGGGCACGACCACGATCACGTTCACGGTCACCGACGCGGCGGGCACCGACACGCTGTCGGCCACTCTGAACGTCAAGGCGCTCCTCGCGTTCTCCCAAATCGTCCGGCCGAGAGTTGGCGTGCTC
>JBPCLB010000101.1:0-10393 GCA_051003695.1 Gaiella sp.
GAGACCATCGTCAGGGCGCTCGCCTGGCCGTAGAGGTTGCCCTGGAAGAACGTGATCATCCCGGCCAGGGCGACGGGCACCGTGACCGCCTCGTCACGGCCGAGCACCTGCGCGAAGAGGAACTCGGTCCACGAGAAGATGAACGCGAACGCAGCGGCGGAGACGATTCCCGGGGCGGCGAGCGGCCAGGCGATCTTCAGGAGTGCCTGGAGCCGAGAGCAGCCGTCGACGAGTGCGGCCTCCTCGAGCTCGGCGGGCATCTGCCGGAAGTAGGCGTACATCATCCACACCGTGAACGGCAGCGCGAAGACGGTGTAGAGCAGGATCAGCCCGATCCGCGTGTCGATCAGGGAGAATCCGAGCCACTCCTCCGAGTAGCGGCTGTAGAGGAGGAAGACGGGGATGATGACCGCGATCGGCGGCATCAGGCGCTGCGAGAGGAACCAGAACGCAAGGTGCTTCCCACCGGTGCGGTAGCGGGCCATCGAGTAGGCCGCGGTCGTCCCGAGAGCGACCGCGAGCATGGTCGTGACGAGCGCGATGATGAGCGAGTTCTCGAGGCCCTTCCAGCTGTTGAAGCGGTTGAGGGCGTCGGCGAAGTTGGTCATCGTGGGGTCGGTCGGGAACCAGACGGGTGGGTCGGCGAGCTGGTCGTCCTGCGCCTTGATCGACGTGACCGCCATCCAGTAGAGCGGCAGGAGCAGGAAGGTCACGTAGATGCCGATGAAGACGAACCGCACGATGCCGCCGATCCGGAAGCGGCGGCCACGCACGACCCGGGTCGCTCCGCCGGCCTCGGGGCGGGAGCGGTGGCCGCCGTCGGTCACGACGCTTCTTCCAACGGCTTGAGGAGCCGGCGGACGAGCCAGTATGAAACGAAGGTGAGCATGATCATGAACATCCACGCGCCGGCCGTCCCCTGGCCGAGATGGAAGAACTCGAACCCCTGCTGGTAGAGATAGTAGGAGGTCGTGTAGGTGTCCGTTCCTGGCCCGCCGCGGGTCAGCGAGAAGATGATGTCGAAAAGCTTCGCGGCGTCGATCAGCCGGAACGTGACGGCGATCAGGACGACCGGCAGCACGAGCGGCAGCGTGACGAAGAGGAACGACTGGCGCGGCTTGGCACCGTCGAGCTCCGCGGCCTCGTAGAGAGTGTCCGGGATCGCCGCCAGCCCGGCGAGGATGATGATGAACATGAACGGCGTCCACTGCCAGACGTCGGCGATGATCAGCACGATGTACAGCCACGGCGAGTCGATCGAGAAGTCGATCGTGACCGTCCCGGGCCAGACCCAGCTCGCCAGCTGGTTGGCGACGCCGTAGGGGCGGCGGACGAAGAGGTCGAAGAACCCGCCGACCACGACCGGGCTGATGAAGAGGGGGATCACGAACAGCGTCATCAGCGCTCGGCGGCCGCGGAACGGCCGCAGCATCGCGAGGGCGAGCAGCATCCCCAGGACGAGCTCGATCGCGACCATCGAGACCGAGAACCATGCGGTTCGCCAGAGCGACGCGCGCCAGACGGGGTCCTTCCAGTTCTCGACGAAGTTGTCGAGGCCGACCCACGGGTGCTCAGGCCCGAGGGTGAAGTCGTACCGCACGAACGCCACCCAGAGCGAGAACCCGAGCGGGAAGATCGTGAGGGCGAAGACGATCAGGATCGCAGGCGTGACGAGCAGCCAGCGGATGTGGCGGTCCATCCAGGAGGAGGCGGCCGAGTGCCGCCTCCTCCCGATGTTCTCGGTACGTGTTGCCACGGCGTGCGCCGCAGCCGCTAGACCGTGACGGCCTGGCCGCGCTTCCGGACGGTGTTCTTGCTGGTCGCGCCCGGATAGGTGAGGAAGTTCGCGTACGAGGCACGCTGCTTCGCCACGCCGAGCTTGTTGGTGATCGAGTCCCACTCGCGGGCGGCCTCGTCGAGCGCCTCCTTGATGTCCTTCCCCGCGTACATGGAGGTCATCGCCCGGTCGAGCGCGTTCGCGTAGTCGCCCGCACCGCTCATCGACAGGTCGAGGACGGCGTCGTTCGCCGCCTCGTTGAGCGTGATCAGGTACTGGTCGGCGCCCTTCCAGAGCTTCTTGTAGGCCGGCGACCGATAGTGCGAGATCCGATACGGATCACGCAGCGTGTACGGCAGCATCACGCGCTGGAGGGAGATCGACGGGCTGGTCGCCCACTGGTTGTAGAGATACGCGGCTTCCTGGTTCTCCGAGGTGGCCATCACGCACTTGATGAAGGCGCCCGCGTGCTCGCCGTTCTGGCCCGGGACGCGCGAATAGCCGACCTTGCCCACGATCTGCGACTTCGGCAGGAAGGAGAACGCCTTGTCCCGCTGCGAGATGTTCTCCGAGATGCGGCCGGTCGGGGGCCAGGCCATGATCATCGCCGTCTTGCCCTGGAGCCACAGGCCCCAACCCGAGACGAAGTCGAGCTTCTCGACGCCCGGCGGTGACGCCTTGTTCTGGAGGAGGATCTGGTTCATCGTCTTGACGGCGATCGCGTTCGAGATCTCGGCCTTCATCGTCTGCGGGTTGAAGAACCGGCCGCCGTTCGAGCGGAACTGCTGGAAGAAGTAGAACTGGTTGCCCGGGTTTCCGAGGGCGCGACCCATGCCGGTGCCGTACACCTTGGGGGCCATCTGGTCGGTGATGAACTGGGCGACCTGGTTGAACTCGTCCCAGCCGCGCGGGACGCGCAGCTCCCGCTTGAACTTCGCCTTGTAGGCGGACTTGAGCTTTGCGTTCGAGAAGATGTCCTTGCGGTAGTAGAGCGCCCAGACGTCACCGTCGTCGAAGAAGCCCCAGGTCTTGCCCTTGTAGCGGGCGAGCGCCCGGTACAGGGGGTGGAGGTCGGCGACCGTCGACTGGGCCTTGTTCTTCTTCACCAGGGAGTCGATCGGGAGGATCACGCCCTGGTCGGCGAAGTCGGGGATCCAGGCCGGGGACACCTCGACGGAGTCGAGCGCGCCGGACTTGGCCAGGCTCTCCGCGATGATCTTCGTGCGGATCTGGGCGAACGGGGCTTCCGTCAGGTTGGTCTTGACCCCGGTCAGCTTCTCCCACAGCGGCCCGGAGAAGTTCTTGTCGTCGAGCGCCTGGGGTCCCGCCTCGTTGATCCGCCCCATCGAGAAGCCGCTGTGCTTCTTCGCCGCGGCGACGGCGTTTGCGGCGATCGGATCGCGAACCGCGCCTACACCTGTCGACGCCTTGATCGCTGCCGCAGCCTGTTCCGACTGCAGCCACAGCGGGGCGGCGGCAGCCGCCGCGGCCGCGAGCCCGCTCTTGACGAGAAAGTCGCGTCGCGCCATTCGCAGCCCGGAGAGGTAGTCCTCCTGAGAGACCTCCGGGTCGTGAAAAACCTCATCGCTCACGGTGCTCTCCTCCTTGCCTTTCTGATGGCCTGCTGTATGACCGGTACACCATCATTCCGCGCGGTCCCGGTGGAGTCAAGTCCGCCGCCCGACCATCGAGGCGGCGGCAGACCCCATGTCACGTACGACGGAAAATCCTGCAGGACGTTTGTCAAGCGCCGACCCGGACGCCCGTCTCGCGATCGAAGAACCGGAGCGCGCCGGGAGTCACCGCGATCTCGGCGACCGTGCCCTCCGCGGTCGGTGCGTCCGCCGCGAAGCGGCCGACGAAGGACGTCCGCCGGGCTGCGCGAAGGTGGTCGCGCTCGGTCACGGCGGACTCGTCGACATCCTTGGCGAGGTCCCGCGTCTCCTCGGTGACGACGGGTGCCGCCTCGACCTCGAAGTGGATCACGACCTCCGACCCGAGCAGCTCCCGCAGCCGCACGAGCCCGCGCAACCGGCGGTCGACCGGGGTGGCGGGCGCGAGGGCCGCGTCCTCGAGGTGCTCCGGCCGCACGCCCACCACGACGGGGCGGCCTGCCTGCCCGCCGAGGCCACCCGCGAGCTCGGACTCCTGGCGGTCGACAGCGAGTCGCTGGCCGTCTCCGAACGAGACGGAGGTCGTGTCGTCGGCGTGCTCGAGCCGGCCTTCGAAGAAGTTCATCGCAGGGCTGCCGATGAAGCCGGCGACGAACAGGTTGGCCGGCCGTGTGTAGAGCTCCTGCGGGTGCGACACCTGCTGGAGCTCGCCCTTGCGGAGCACGGCGACGCGCTGACCGAGCGTCATCGCCTCGACCTGGTCGTGCGTGACGTAGATCGTCGTGACGCCGACCTCCTTGTGGAGAAGCCCGATCTCGGCGCGCATCTGGGTGCGGAGCTTGGCGTCGAGATTCGAGAGGGGCTCGTCCATCAGGAACGCCTGCGGCTCCCGGATCATGGCGCGACCCATCGCGACGCGCTGCCGCTGGCCACCTGACAGCTGGCGCGGTCTCCGGGGGAGCTGTTCCTCGAGCTCCAGCAGCCGCGCGATCCGGTTGACGCGCTGATCGATCTCGACCTTCGTCAGCTTCCGCAACTTGAGGGGAAAGGCGAGGTTCTCGTAGATCGTCTTGTGTGGGTAGAGGGCATAGTTCTGGAACACCATCGCGACGTCCCGCTCGCGGGGCGGCAGCCCGTTGACGAGCTCGTCGCCGATCCGGATCTCGCCCTCGGTGATCTGCTCGAGCCCTGCGACCATCCGCAGCGCCGACGTCTTCCCGCACCCCGACGGCCCGACGAAGACCATCAACTCGCCGTCGGGGATCTCGAGCGAGAGATCGTGCACGGCGACGGTCCCGTCCGGGTAGACCTTCCTCACCCTGTCGAACGAGACCTGCCCCACGTGGCGAACCTATAGGACAGCGTGCCACTCGTCCAGGTTGAATGGCATGCGGTATGACGTATGATCCACTCTATGTCCAACACCGCCGAGCCTGGCGATGGCGAGCCGGCGGAGACGGCGCTCTTCGGGCAAGTCGCCCGGGAGCCTCGCCTGTCCGACAAAGTCGCGGACATGATGCTCGAGACGATCATGTCGAAGCGGCTCGACGTGGGCGAGCGCCTGCCCTCGGAGCGTGAGCTCGGTGAACAGTTCGGCGTGTCACGAACGGTCGTCCGCGAGGCTGTCCGGGCGCTCGTTGCGAAGGGCTTGATCGAGGTGCGCTCCGGCAGCGGCCTGCGCGTCGCGGCGGTCGACGCCTCAACGGTGAGCGAGTCGATGAGCCTCTTCCTGCGCGGAGGGACACTCGACTTCGAGAAGGTGCACGAGGTGCGCGCGCTCCTCGAGGTGCACATGGCCGGCCTGGCCGCCGAGCGGGCCAGCGCGGCGGATGTCGAGCGGCTGCGCGGCGTCCACGACCGGATGGTCGCCGAGGCGCGGGACGTCGAAGCCGCCGCTCGGGACGATCTCGAGTTCCACCGCATGATCGCGCTCGCGACGCACAACGAGCTCTTCCTCGTGCTGATGGACTCGATCGGCGGCGCGCTCATCGACATCCGCCGCGAGAACCTCGGCTCCGGCTCGACGCCGATGACCCTCGGTCAGCACGAGCTCGTGCTCGAGCGGATCGCGGCGCACGACCCGCATGGCGCGCGGGTGGCGATGGCGACGCACCTCGAGGGTGTCGCGAGTTGGTGGCGGGAGCACGCGCTTTCACTTCCGCTCGAAGGGACGGCCACGGCGTGACGTCTCTGCGACGCCTCGACCACGTCGCGGTGCTCGTGCGCTCGACGGACGACGCGCTCCGATTCTATGAGGGACGGCTGGGGCTGCGCGTGCAGTCGAGCGAGGAGATCCTCGCGCCGCACGTCCGCCTGACCTACCTCGACGCCGGGAACGCGTGGGTGCAGCTCGTCGAGCCGCTGGACGCCGACTCGGCGCTGGCGGCGTGGCTCGAGGAGCACGGCGAAGGGCTGCACCACATCTGCTTCGGCGTGGACGACGTCGCCGCCGCCGTCACGGAGCTCAGCGATCCGGGCTCTACGGTTGAGTTGGGCAACGGTCGGGGCCGGACCTCGAGCTTTCTCACTGCAGTTGGGAGCCACGGCGTGCGAATCGAGTGCACGGGGTTCGTTCCGGCCGAGGACGTCGATGCCTTGTCGGGCTACCTCGCCGGCCCGTAGCGCCACACGTCCAGGGGCAGGATCGCAACGGCCAACGACCCCCACGGAGGAGTCGACTCAGCGGGTGAGCGCCGTAGCCTGAACGACCGGGTTCGTGAGCTTGCCGATGCCGTTCGCCGAGACTGTGACGACGTCGCCGGGCTGAAGGAAGCGGGGCGGCTGCATGAACGTGCCGCAGTCGAAGTTCTTGCCGAGATCGCGCTGTCCGTTGTGGAACTGGACGGATCGGGCGCCGACGTCGTTGAACACCGTGTAACCGAAGACATGATCCAACGCCTCCTCGCGAGGGACGTTCTTCGCGCGGGAACCCAGCACGACGCCGAACTCGACCTCGTAGTCCACCGCGAACCCGTGCTCGGAGAACTGCGCTGCGCCTGCCGCGCGCCGTAGGATCACGTCGTCGTTGGGAGGGATCACGATCTCCTCTCCCGGTCCCACGCTCGCGCAGCCGAGCTTGATGAAGTCCGTTCTCCCGGGTGGATGGCTCCGAGCCCAACCTGTATGACAGTAGGATGGCGCCGTGCGCGCGGTCGGCAGCCCACCGATCGTCGTCCTCGATGACGACGCGACGGGCGTCCAGACCCTCGCCGGGATCCGAGTGCTGCTCGCCTGGCACGCGGATTCCGTGCGCGCGGCGCTCGACGGCCGACCGGCGGTACACCTGATCACGAACACGCGGGCGCTGCCGCCCGAGCGGGTGCGGCCGCTGGTCGCGGACGCCGCGTGGACGGCGCGTCAAGCCGCTCCCGACGCGCGCGTCGTCTTGCGTGGCGACAGCACGCTGCGCGGCCATCTGCTCGAGGAGTATCTCGGCGTGCGGGAGGTGGCAGCGCCTGGCGGCTGGCCGGTACTGCTCCTCGTCCCGGCGCTGCCCGCGGCGGGCAGGGTCACTGTCGGCGGCGTGCACTTCTTCGAGCGAGATGGTGTCCGTTCGCCACTGCACGAGACCGAGTACGCGCGGGACGGCGTCTTCGCCTACCGGAGCGCGCGACTGCTGAACTGGGCGGAGGAGCGCTCCGGTGGTCTCTTTCGTGCTGGTGAGGGACGCGAGTTGCCGCTCGAGGCCCTCCGTAGCGGCGGGCCGGATGCTGTGGCGCACGCACTCGTCGGGCTCGCGGAGGCCGGTCGACCCGTGGTTTTCGCGCCGGACGCCGAGACCGAAGCGGACCTCGAGGTGGTTGCGGCAGGCTACGAGGTCGCGGTCGACCGTGGGGCGGCCGTGATCGTCCGCTGCGCGCCGACGTTCGCGGGAGTGCTGGCCGGGACGACGGCGACGGCGCCGCCGCACGCGCCTCCCCCGGCCGACTCAGTCCTTGTCGTGTGTGGGTCGTACGTGCCGCAGACCACGCGCCAGCTCGCCTGTCTCCTCGACGACTCGCCTGGGGCGCTCGTCGAGGCGGACGCCGTCGCACTCGCCGGGGAGGAGGCAGACCAGGAGATCTATCGCCTCGCCGGCCTGACGTCCCGCCTTCTCGCCGCGACCGGCCTCGCCGTCCTCGCGACACCCCGTACGCGCTCCGACGGCACGGCGTCGCTTGACGCCGGGGACCGAATCGCTGTCAACCTCGCTCGCGTCGTGGCCGTCCTCGAACCACGCCCAGACGTGATTGTTGCGAAGGGCGGGATCACCTCTGCGGTTACGCTGCGCACCGGGGTCGGCGCGCACGAGGCGGAGGTGCTCGGGCCTGTCGAGCCAGGCGTCTCGCGGTGGGGGGTCCATTGGCCGGACGGCAAGCTTCTCGACTACCTCGTCGTGCCTGGGAACGTCGGAGACGACCAACTCCTGGCGCGGCTCGTCGGCTCCATCGCGAGGGATGGGAACCGTGCTAGCGCCGTTCCGTGAGATTCTCGAAGAACGTCGAGCCGTGCGCTCCGCGGCCGGTGCATTCACCTGCTACGACGTCACCACCGCGCTCGGCGTCGCTCGCGCCGCAGAAGACCGCGACGTCCCAGCGATCCTGCTCATCGCGGAAGCTTCGTTCCGAGCACCGTCCGGCCGGCTGCTCCTTGCGGCGCTCTCTGCCGTGTCCGACGAGGCGCGCGTGCCGATGTGCGTTCAGCTCGACCACGTCTCCGATGACGCGGTCATCGACGCAGCCCTCGCCGCAGGCATCGGTGCGGTGATGGCTGACGGCTCAAGATTCCGACTCGAGCGCAACACGGCGTTCGTCGCCGCGATCCGGGACCGTGCGGACTCGGCCGGAATCGAGGTCGAGCTGGGCCACATCGAGGGCGGGGAGGACGTTGCCGCGGCGACGGAGGCGGGCGCGCTCACCGATCCCGACGAGGCAATCTCGTTGGTCGCCGCGACGCGGTGCGACTGTCTCGCTGTCTCCATCGGGAACGTGCACGGGCGCTATGCCTCGCCGCCGCGGCTCGACTGGGGGCGCCTCGAGCGGATTCGCCAGGCGATCGATATCCCGCTCTCGCTGCACGGCGCGTCCGGGCTGCCGGCCGAGGACATTTGCAGGGCGGTTGCACTCGGCGTCTGCAAGGTCAACGTAAACGCGGAACTCCGCGAGCGTTACCTCACGAGGCTCGCCGACCGGCTCCCTGCAGCGCTCGAGGGCTGGCGGTTGCTCGAGCTCGAGTCTTCCGTCGTCGACGCGGTCGCTGAGGTCGTCGCGTCGAAGCTCGACCTGCTCGAAGGGGCGCGCTCGTGATGTATGCCCGACATCTCGGCCAGCGCCGGCGAGGGAGACCAGTTGCCGGGATCGAGCCCGCCCATCGTTTCACCGTCGTGGGCACGGCCGACTCCCTCGATTGAGGGCTATTCGTATGTGGCACGCCTCTTTACAGTGCCCCTAGGTGCCATGCACTAGCTGGTGCCTGAACCACCGTTCTGCACGGCTTCTGCAGGTTGCTCGTTCACTCACTGCGGCAGGCTTTGACCCGTCGGCGATTTGGTCGCTGTCTCGCGCCGGCGGAGAGCCAAGAGCGAAACCGGGCCCGGTGTACCACCCAACCTCTTAGGAGGACCGGCATGGTCAGCTCTCGAGTCAGAGTCCGAGCGGTCACGTTTTTCGCCGCGCTTTTCACGGTTTTCGTCTTCGCCACTGGGAGCAACCAGGCGCAGGCTGCGAGGAATCCGATCTGGAGCGAGGCTGGCCGGTCGGTCGCCGGCACGGTAGTTCGGAGCCTGGTTCCGACCGGGGCCTGGATCTCGGCGGAGGCCGAGTACATGAGCCGACGAGAGCTGACCGTGGTGTGCGCCAGAACTCCACAGGACTGGGCGCAGGCGCTGACGAAAGTCGGGCTTCCGCCCGCGTGGGACACGTACTACGGGTTCAGCCTCATCCCCCAGGGCGAGATGCACCTCAGCCCCTACGTCTGCGAAGGGCTGCGGCTCGGGCTCCTCGAGCGGACGCGAAGAATGAACGAGCTCCAAGTCGCCTGGGCGGTGAACGTGCTGGTTCATGAGAGCGTGCATATGGGCCGCTTCACCCTTGATGAGGCGCTGACCGAGGCGTGTGCGCGCAGTGGCCTCCCGGCAGCGTTAAACCGGCTCTTCGGGGTCGACTACCGCTCCGCTGAGATGAGCCGACTTACCTTCGCGGCCACCTTGTTTCGCCGCACGCAGGGGGTCGCCTATCAGGGCGGCGCCTGCTCAGCGCCTGCGTCGACGACGCTCTTGGGCGAATCACGCTCACCTAGGTTCTGATCGTCACCGGATCGCCGGGCGCGATGCGGGCGACCAGCCACGTCATCGCTGCGGCATTCAGGCGCACGCAGCCATGCGAGACAGCCGTGCCGAGCACGCCGCCGACGTTGGCGAGTCCGTGCAGTGCGACCTGTCCGGGCCCACCTGCGAATCGCTGGAAGACCTCTGAGCGCGCGCTCAAGGCGAGCGCGAACGGTGCGCCTGCCTCACCGGACGGGAGCTCAACCGCTTCTTCGACGAAGAACTCACCGTTGGGAGTTGGCGTCGCCGTTTTTCCGACCACGGCGGCGAACGTCCGCATCGCGTGTCCGCGCCGGTAGACGACGACTCTACGACGCTTGGTTTCAACGACGATGCGCCAGCTTGTTTCGTGCGCGACCGTGCCAGCCCGCTCGATCCAGCCTGTATGCCCGTTCGGCCGACCGGGGAGCCTGACCCGCAACCAGTGTCGCCCGCCGGCATCCGTCGCGTGTCGTAGCACCGGCAGCATGGTGCGTTGTCCGGTGATCGGCCGCCGCGAAGCGACCATCGCCAGCCGGTGGGAGCTTCGCCGGGGTGCCTGCCGCGCCTGGTGAGGGGTCAGCAGTGCGGCGAGTTCCTGCACGGGCCGAACAAACCGCTGGTCTGACGCGCCCGCGGGTGCCGCAGTGCTGCCCGCCGCGTTTGCGCCGAGCAGCACTACCAGTCCCAGCAGTCTCAGCATCGAGGCGGCGCCTAACC
>JBPCLB010000102.1:0-5626 GCA_051003695.1 Gaiella sp.
ATCACGAGGCGCCCTCGGCGTCGCCGCCGCGAAGGCGACGTCCCCGAAGAACTCTTCCAGCCCGGCTCGCTCGTGGTCGAACAGGAGCGCACGACCGCACGAGCGCGAGTACGCAGGCACCGTGCGACCGACCCAGCCGACGGTCTGGATCGTCCGGTCAGGGGCCTCCGAGAGCACCGTGAGCACTTCCTGGCCTTGCAGGACCGTGAGATGCGCCCGCTCGCCGAGCGCTCGCACGAGACGCGTGAGCTGCGATTCTGCAGCCGCGGTAAGCGCGGCATGTGTCGACCGTCCGGCCATTGCCAGCAGCCTCCAACCGAGCCGGTAGCCGAGCGTCTCCGGATCGCGGTCGACAAATCCGGCCTCGGCGAGGATCTTCAGCGCCCGGGAGACCTGCGACTTCTCCCGCCCGATCAGCGTGGCGATCCTCGTCACCCCGGGCGCCTGCTCACCGACCCCTTCCTGCTCCGCGACCGCGAGCAGGATCGTCAGGCCGCGTCGAAGTCCTGTTGCATCCGTAGCAACCATAGTTGCGCAGGCTACGACTATCTGTGCCAGAATGCAAGCGGCGGAGAGCCAACCGCCGGCAGCCATGATCCCCACCGATACGAACACGAGAGACGGATTGCTCGAGCGCCTAGAACGCGGTCCAGTGATCTGCGCGGAGGGGTATCTCTTCGAGTTCGAGCGGCGCGGCTATCTGCAGGCAGGAGCGTTCGTGCCGGAGGTCGTGCTCGAGCATCCGCAACTCGTGGCACAGCTGCACCGCGAGTTCGTGCATGCCGGGTCGGATGTCGTCGAGGCATTCACCTACTACGCGCACCGCGAAAAGCTGCGGCTGATCGAGAAGGAGCATTTGCTCGAGACGATGAACCGTGACGCCCTGGCGATCGCGAAGGAGGTCGCCGAGGAGTCGGGCACACTCTTCGCCGGCAACATCTGCAACACCAACGTCTTCGTCGCCGACGACGAGTCGCGGCAGGCAGTGCGAAAGATGTTCGACGAGCAGGTTGGGTGGGCGGCCGACGCGGGCGTCGACTTCGTGATCGGGGAGACGTTCTCGTGGGGAGAGGAGGCGCTGATCGGGCTGGAAGCGATCAAGGCAGCTGACCTCCCGGCGGTGATCACACTCGCGATTCACCAGGAGCCCGATACGCGCGAGGGCTGGACACCAGAGGAAGCGTGCAAGCGACTCGAGGACGCGGGCGCCGACGTCGTCGGGCTCAACTGCATTCGCGGCCCACGGACGATGTTGCCGCTACTCGAGCGTGTGCGCGCGACCGTAGGCGGACACGTCGCGGCGCTGCCGGTCCCGTACCGGACACATGTCGAGCAGCCAACGTTCCAGTCGCTGCGCGACCCCGAGTACGACGTCTTCCCGCAGGGCCGTCCGTTCCCGACTGCGCTCGACCCGTTCACATGCAATCGCTACGAGCTCGCAGATTTCGCGGCCGCCGCCTATGCGCTCGGTATCCGGTATCTCGGTCTGTGCTGCGGCGCCGCACCGCATCACATCCGCAGCGTCGCCGAGGCGCTCGGGCGCACGCCGGCCGCCAGCCGCTACACGGCCGACATGTCCAAGCACGCCTTCCTCGGCACCGACGAACGGGTGCCGACCGAGTATCGGGATTACGCTCGGAAGCTCTGAGCTTCGGCTGCGTCCGCGGCAACACACCTCTTGCGCTGCGGTAAGAACGAGGCACGCGAGCGTCACGAGTGCCCGCTCTCGGGGCAAAGGTGTCCGTGCCGGGGGTCTGTGCGGCGCGATACTTGGCCGCGATGCGAGAAGCGCCGCCCTCTGGAACCGTCACGTTCCTCTTCACGGATATCGAGGGCTCGACGCGGCTGCTGCACGAGCTCGGGCCCGTTGCCTACGGGGAGGCTCTCGCCGAGCATCGGCGGGTCCTGCGCGAGGCGTTCACCGCGCATGGTGGGGTCGAGGTCGACACCCAAGGCGACGCGTTCTTCGTCGCCTTCCCGACCGCGACCGGCGCAGCCGCGGCGGCGCTTACCGGCCGCGACGCTCTCGAGAAAGGCCCGATCCGGGTGCGGATGGGTCTGCACACCGGGGAGCCGACCTTCACCGACGAGGGCTACGTCGGGATCGACGTCCACCGCGGCGCACGGGTCGCAGCGCTCGCCCACGGACGCCAGATCCTGCTCACGGAGGCGACCCGCAGGCTGATCGACAACGTGGTCTCCGAGCTCGGCGTCCATCGGCTCAAGGACTTCGACGGGCCTGCGCGGCTCTTTCAACTCGGGACGGAGTCCTTCGCCCCGCTGCGCAGCCCCGGCGCGGTCGAGCTCCCGACTCCGGCAACGCGTTTTCTCGGCCGCGAGGCAGAGCTCCATCAGGCGGTCTCACTCTGGTTCGAGCGGAAGCCCCGCGTGCTCACGATCGTCGGGCCCGGTGGAATCGGCAAGACTCGCTTTGCGATCGAGCTTGCACGACTCCTCGGCGACGAGGCCGACGGCGGCACCTTCTTCGTTCCGCTAGCTCCACTCCGCGACGGAAGCCTCATCCTCGAGCCGGTTGCCGAGCGGCTCGGCGCTGCAGCTGCCGAGGCCGCTGCGGTCGCGGGTGCGATCGGAGCTCGCGACACACACCTCGTGCTCGACAACATCGAGCACCTCCTCCCCGCGGCGGCATCACCGATTGCCCAGCTCGTGTCCGCGACGCCCGCACTGGCGCTACTCGTCACGTCGCGCGAGCCGCTGCGGATCCAGGGCGAGGTTGAGCTCGATCTGCCACCGCTGCCACTGGACGAGGCGGTATCGCTTTTCCTCGAACGCGGACGCGCGGTGCGACCCGACCTCGAGGCGACGCACGCTGTGCGTGAGTTGTGTGAGCGGCTCGACCGCCTGCCGCTCGCTGTCGAACTGGCGGCGGCGCGTACGAAGTTTCTCACGCCCGCACAGCTGAACGAGCGACTCGGAGAGCGGCTCGACCTCCTGCGAGGCACACGCGATGTCGATCGACGACACGCCACACTCCGTGCCACGATCGGGTGGTCACACGACCTCCTTGATCCCGTCGAGCGCTTGCTCTTCGCACGGCTCTCGGTCTTCGTCGACGGATGCACGCTCGAATCCGCCGAGGCGGTCTGCGATGCGGAGCTCGATGCGCTCGGATCGCTGATCGACAAGAGCCTCGTCCGTCGTCGGTCGGGAAGTCTCGGCGAGGAACGGTTCTGGATGCTCGAGACCATCCGTGAGTTCGCGACCGAGCAACTCGGCCTGGAACCGGAGCTCGAGACACTACGACGCCGGCACGCGGTGCGGATGCTCGAGCTCATGAAGGCAGCCAACCTCTCGGACAGCTACGAGCCGCTTCTCCAGCGACACGAGGTCATGCTGGCAGAGCGGGAGGACGTTCGGCGCGCGCTGGACTGGACGGTCGACGGTGATCCGGTGCTCGGAGTCGAGTTGGCGATCGCGCTCGAGTCGTACTGGGCCGCGGCGGACCCGAACGAGGGTGCGAAGCGTCTCGAGGAGCTCCTCGGACGGGCCGATGCTCTCCCGCCGGCACTCGAAGCCGCCGCCTATCGAACCTACGGCGGTGCCCTGTACCGACACGGAGACTTCGAGCGCGGTACCCGAGAGCACGAGCGGAGCCGCGATCTGTTTCGCGCGCTCGGGGATGAGCGTGGGGCGGCCAATCTCGAGACCCGACTCGCTATCCACGCGGCCTATTTCGGGGCGCTCGACGAGGCACGCCCTGTCGTGGAGCGTCTACTGCCGCTCGCGCGTGCCCTAGAGATGCCACGCCTCGAGGCCGAGGCACTGGGTGCGCAAGCGATTCTCGCGAGGCGCGAGGGTCGGCTCGACGACGCGTATCGACTGCAGGGAGAGAGCGGCGAGCGGGCGGGGGCCTGCGGATTCGTCTGGTGGCAGGCGAATGCGCTGGCGGATCGGATGGAGCTGGCGCTGCAACTCGGTCGCCTCGACAACGCTGCGACGAACGGGCGGAAAGCGCTGAGAATCGCGGTGGCCATCGACGATCGCCTTGCGACCCTGTGGGTGCTCGTCTGCTTCGCCGACCTCGCCGTGAGACTCGGTGCGCCGGAGCGCGGGGGACGGATCTGGGGAGCAGTCGCGACCGCGATCGCGACCAAGCCCCCGCCGCAACTCGCGTCGCTGGAGGAGCAGTCGGCTCCCCTCACCGAGATCACGGATCCGGTGTTTCTCGCCGCCGTCGAGGACGGAAGAACCCAGGACCTCGCCGATGTGATCGCACTGGCTCTCGACGAGGATCAGACCGAGCCGTGGAGCTGAAGGATCACCGACACGTACTGCTTCGTGTCGTCGAACAGGCCGCGCTCCCGCACGGCGCGCGCCCCCTGGTAGTAGCCCGCCAGCGCGAGGCGCACATCGCCCCCGAACTGATCGAGTTGCCAGCGGAGATAACGAACGCCGGCCCGCACGTTGCCCACGTAGTTGCGGGGTGTGATCTCCCCGAGCAGCAGCGTGTCGACCCAGACCCACGTCTCGGGCAGGAGCTGCATCACTCCGACGGCACCGGCGCTCGAGACGACGTCCTGCTGGAAACCGGACTCCATCCAGGCGAGCGCGCGCGCGAGCTGCGGATCGACGCCGTACCACACCGCCCAGTGGTCGATCTCCGCGCGGACGGTGTCGCGGTCGACGGGGCTCCAGGTCGATGCATGCGCGCCGCGGGGGAGCATCAGCCGCTGGCCGGGAACGATCGTCGAGATGAGCGGCAAGCGGTTCACTCGCGCGAGCTTCCACGGGCTCACCTTGTAGCGCTGTGAGATCGAGAAGAAGCTCTCGCCCGGTACCACGACGTGCACCGCGCCCGGCGTCGCGACCGACCGCCGAGTCGTCGCGGGCGGAGTCGTCCCGCCCGGTACGCGGAGCCGTTGGCCCGGCGAGAGCACACTCGCGACCGTGAGCCCGTTCGCCCGCGCGAGGAGCGAGACGCTGACACCGTAGCGTCGGGCGATCACGATGAAGCCCTCGCCGGGTCGCACCGTGTACACGGCCGAGGCACGCGTCGCAACGCTCGCAGGACCGCGCGCGAGCGCTCGAAACGTGCGCACGCCGACGATCCCGTCGGGTCTCAGCCCGCGGGCACGCTGGAACCTGCGCAGTGCTTCGACCGTCGCCCCGTCGAAGCGTCCATCGACGCGCGGGCGAGGCAGGCCGAACGAACGGAGTCGGAACTCGAGTGACGCCACATCCCAACCCACACGTCCGCGCCACAGTTCCCGCTGCCCCAGCAGCGGCCGTCCGAGCACTCCGAGCTTCGTCCTCGTGAGCCGGCCGACTCGTCCCGTCGGCTGGATTCCGCGCTTGCGCTGAAATTCCAGGAGCGCGCCGTGCGTAAGGGGACCGGGCAACCCGTCGACCTTGCCGTGATAGAGCCCGTGCTCGCGCAGCGCGACCTGGAGTGCGGCAACCGGCGCGCGTGCACCCGCAGCCTGTCCCGCGACAGCGAGAAACGCCGCCGTCGCAAGGAGAGCGATCACGACTCGTTGCCGCATCAGAACGGTCTTCTTCGTGCTCCAGCCGCCCCGCTCCTTCCGCTACGGCGCGTGGGGCCTCGGTTTGATGGCGCACGTGTCCGGGTACGCCCTGCGGGCGCGTCACGCTGATCGCGTCCTGA
>JBPCLB010000103.1:0-8731 GCA_051003695.1 Gaiella sp.
TGTTGGTTTTCGGCGACTCAAGCGCGGTCTTGTTGTTGTTTTTTCTTCTTGTCCCCCCCCCCCCCCGAGCCGGTAGCCTCGATTGCCGATGGATGTGCAGGAACTCGAGCAGGCGCTCGACGCAGCGATCGCCGCTGCGCGGTCGACGGACGACGTCGAGGCGGTACGTATCGAATACCTCGGTCGCAAGAGCGCCCTGAAGCTCGCATTGCGCGACGTTCGCGATCGAGAGACGGGAATCAGGCTCAACGCCGCTCGCCAGCGGATCGAAGCCGTTGTCGATGCGAGGTCGGCCGAGCTCGAGCGCGAGGAGCTCGATCGGCGGTTGCGCGAGGAGACGGTCGACGTGACCATGCCCGTCGACACGATTCGGCGTGGCCGGTTGCACCTGATCACGCAGATCAGGCGGGAGGTCGAGGACATCTTTCTCGGGCTCGGGTACGGCGTGGGGGACGGACTCGAGGTCGAGACGACGCACTACAACTTCGACGGGCTGGCATTCGACCCCGGTCATCCCGCGCGCTCGCCGCTCCACTCGTATTTCCTCGATCCGGAGACGGTGCTCCGGACGGAGACATCGCCTTCCCAGATCCGGACGATGGAGGCGCAGCAGCCGCCCGTGTACATCTGCTCGCTCGGTCGGGTGTACCGCCGCGAGACGCCGGATGCAACCCACTCGGCGATCTTCCATCAGGTCGAGGCGCTCGCGGTCGACGAGGGGATCACGCTCGGCGACCTGATCGGAACGCTGGACGTGCTTCTGCGTGCGCTCTTCGGCGAGGCTCGGCGCACGGAAGTGCGGACGCACCACTTCCCCTTCACCGAGCCGTCGATCGAGGCTTACGTGTCCTGTCATGTCTGCGACGGCGACGGGTGCTCGGTCTGCCGGCAGTCGGGGTGGATCGAGGTCGGCGGGGCGGGGATGGTCGACCCCAGGCTGTTCGAGTTCGTCGGCTACGACGCCGAGCGCTACACGGGATTCGCCCTCGGCTGGGGGCTCGAGCGCATCGCGATGCTGCGCCACGAGTTCCCCGATCTGCGCGAGCTGTGGCGCAACGACCTGCGCTTCTCGAGGCAGTTTTGAGAGTCCCACTCAGTTGGTTGCGCGAGTACGTCCGCTTCGACGTCTCTGCGGTCGAGCTCGGGCGCCGCCTCGCGATCTCCTCGCTCGAGGTCGACCGGCTGATCGACCTCGGCGTTCCCGAGGAGGGTGGCAACCTCGATCTGCTGCGCGTCGGTCGAGTCGTCGAGGCCGCGAAGCACCCCAATGCAGACAAGCTCCAGCTGTGCCAGGTCGACGTGGGGGAGGGCGAGCCGCGCCAGATCGTCTGCGGGGCTTGGAACTTCGGCGCGGGGGCGACGGTGGCGGTCGCGCTGCCGGGGTCTCGCGTCTTCAGCCGTGACGGCGAGCTCTTCGAGCTCGGCGACGTCAAACTGCGTGGCGAGGCGTCGCGCGGGATGATCCTGGCCGAGGACGAGCTCGGGATCGGGCGCGACCACGACGGGATCATGGTGCTGCCCGACGGGATCGAGCCGGGGACGTTTCTCGCCGACGTCCTCCCGGTGCGCGAGCAGGTGCTCGAGGTAGCTCCGACCCGCAACCGCGTCGACCTGCTCTCGCTGGTCGGAATCGCGCGGGAGGTCGCTGTGGTGGCCGGGGGCGAGCTCGTGCCGCTCGAGGTGGACGATCCGCCGATCGTGCACCCGAAACCGGTCGAGGTCTCGGTCGAGGAGCGTGACGGGTGCCCACGCTACATCGGCCGCACCTTCGTGGGAGTCGAGGTTGGACCGTCTCCGGTGTGGCTTCGTGCGCGGCTCCACTCCGCTGGGATGCGCTCGATCTCGAACGTCGTCGACGTGACGAACTACGTGATGCACGTCTACGGAAGCCCACTGCACGCCTTCGATCGGTCGAAGCTCGAGGGAGGCCGGATCGTCGTCCGTCGCGCCCGCGACGGGGAGGAGCTGCAGACGCTCGACGGGACGCTCCGGCGATTCGACGAGCGTGACCTCTTGATCACCGACGGAAAGCGGCCGGTTGCGCTCGCCGCGATCATGGGCGGGCAGGAGAGCGAGGTCACCGCCGAGACACAGGTGGTGCTGCTCGAGGCCGCGAACTTCGAGCCGATCGGAATCCTGCGCACGTCCGAGCGCCTTGGCCTCCGCACCGAGGGCTCGAACCGCTGGGAGAAGGGCGTCGATCCGCATCTCGCCGAGCCCGCGTCCGTGCTCGCGAGCCGGATGCTCGTCGATCTCACCGGCGCCGAGCTCACAGGGAGCAGCGACGTACATGGGGGGCTGCCGGAACGTCCCGTCGTTCACCTCCGCCCGTCGCGAACCGACACGATCCTCGGGCTCGCAGTGCCGGAGATCGAGCAGCAGGAGATTCTCGTCGGACTCGGCTTCGACGTGTCCGAGCGCTGGGAGGTGACCGTTCCCACCTGGCGGGCGCGGGACGTGACACGGGAGATCGACGTGATCGAGGAGGTTGCGCGCGTCGTGCTCGAGCGGATCCCTCGCACGCTGCCGCGCCGACGATCGGTGGCCGGCCATCTCACGCGCGCGCAACGGTTCCGGCGTCTCGTCGAGGACGTGCTCGTCGGCGCCGGCTACAGCGAGGCGTACACGTGGAGCTTCGATGCAGCCGACCCAGACCCGAACGCGTTGCGTCTGGACGCCGCGAGTGGGGAGCACGCCGTGCTCCGGACGACGCTCCTGAACGGGCTCGTCGAGGCCGCGCGGATCAACGTCGACGCGGGTAACCAGCCGATCGCGCTCTTCGAGCTGGCGCGGGTCTACCTGCCGACGGGCGAGGCGCTGCCCGAAGAACGGTGGCGCGTCGGTGGGATCGCGGAAGGTGGGTTCGCCGCTGCGCGGGCCGCGGTCGAGGCGCTCCACGCAACGCTGCAGCTCCCGCTCGTCGTGCGGCAGGCGAGTCATCCGGCGCTCCATCCTGCCAAGGCCGCAGCGGTCGAGGCTGGCTGGCTCGGTGAGCTGCACCCGACTGCGCTCGACGCCTCGTGGGGGGTGTTCGAGCTCGATCTCGAGCTCCTGACGGCGCCCGTGCCCGCGCGGATCCTCTACGAGGACGTGATCACGTTTCCGGCGCTGCATCAAGACCTCGCTGTCGTGGTCGCCGAGGAAGTCGAAGCGGGCGCGCTCGTCGCCGTGGTCGAGGCGGCCGGCGGCGCCGAGCTTCGCAGCGCGCGCGTGTTCGACGTCTATCGCGACCAACGGTTCGGCGACGACCGGAAGTCGGTCGCCTTGCGACTCGCTTTCCAGTCGCCCGAGCGAACGCTGACAGACGCGGATGCCGCGATGATTCGCGAACGGATCATGGACGCGCTCACCGCGGAATTCGGAGCCTCGCTCCGAACCTAAAACCGATTCGCAGAACCACGCGTATCTCCAATCGTGCGCACTGCTCTCGGGATGTCACTCGTCGCAGTCGCAAGTCTCGTGATCGCCGGGGGTGCCGGCGCCGAGGACACGAAGCTCCGCGGAGTCGTTGGCCCGGGATTCACGATCATGCTCTTCGACGCGCAAGGGAACGCCGTCACCCGCGTACCCGCCGGCCCGGCCGTGATCGAGATCGACGACCGGAGCGACGCTCACAACTTCCATCTCAGAGGGCCTGATGTCGACGAGCGCACGACGATCGAGGGCGTAGGGACGACGACGTTCCGCGTCACGTTCGGGAACCAGCAGTACACGTTCCTCTGCGATCCTCACGCCGACTCGATGCTGGGGACGTTCCTGGCGGGCGATGCCCAACCCCCGCCGCCGCCTCCGCCACCGCCCTCACCGCCACCGCCTCCGGTCACCTCCAAGCCGAGCGCGGCGGTCGGGGCGAAGCTCCAGCTCACCTCCGGGCCGGGCTTCACGATCACGTTGAGGACAGCCGCGGGAGGCGCAGTCAAGCTGCTGCGCCCGGGTGGCTACACCATCGTCGCGCGCGACCGCTCGAAGATCCACAATGCGCGGTTGCGTGGCGCGGGTGCAGCTCGGGCGACGACGGTGCCTGCTGTGGGAACGCAGACCTGGAAGGTGACGCTGAAGAGGGGCACGCTGACGTTTGTCTGCGATCCTCACCGGGCCACGATGCGAGGCAACGTCAGGGTCGGCTGACGGCCGAGCCGGGGTTCTCTCGACCCCGGCTCGGCGGGCGCACGTCAATCGGCTGGCGTCTGACCCTCATCGTCGACCTTCGACCCGAGCACGGAGAAGCTCCGGTCGAGATGGACGTCCACGCTGCTGCCGTCCTCGAGCGTGACCTCCACCTCGTAGTACCCGTCCTCGTCGCCGGCTTCGGTCTCGGTGACGCGGCCACCGCCGGTGTGGGCGAGCGCCACAGCCGACGCCTGCTCGAGCGCGGCACCGGTGATCGCCGTCTCGCGATCGTCACCGGGCACGATCGAGCCCCCGGTCGCGGCGACAGCGAGCCCGACGGTCAATGCACCGATTGCGATCACCAGCGCTGCGAGTCGTACGAGTCTGTGATGCATGGTCGAGCCTCCTTCGTCGGAGTGTGCATGCACCAGGATCGAGGTCGCAGATGAGAGGTCGATGAGACGGTTCGCCGGTTACAGCATTCGCCCGCCGACGACCCAGACGGCACCTTGCGTGGCGACGTTGTCGGTCTCCGACAGGAGGCGCAGCACTGTGACGCGCCCGGTCAGCTCCTCCCCGTCGCAGCGCTCGAAGCAGCGTCGGGCCATGCCCGGCGACACGCCGTAGCCGGCGAGTCGGGCACAGCGGAAGCGGAACGCGAGGCGATCTCCGTCGCGGGTCGGGTTGAGCGGCGCGCAGTTGAGTGCCATCCGGTCGAGGAAATCGCTCGAGTCGAGCTCGAGCTCGCAGAGCAGGTCGCTCCAGTCGCGTGGCAGCTCCGCAAGGGCGTCGTCCCAAGCCTCTGCGAGCGGGGGAGCCCTGTCGACCGCCGGCTCCGCGGAGCTCGCTTCGGTCTCCACGGCGGTGCCGGCCCGCTCGAGCACGCACCAGACACGTGCGTCGTCCAGGTAGCCGAACAGACGCCGCGCCGCCTCGGGGCCTGCCTGCCCTCCCGCTCGTCGCACCGTGAACGCGAGACCGTCTTCGATCATGCCGACGCCCATCGGCGCAAGGATCCGCGCGGCCTCGCCACGTTCCGACGGCTGCTCGGGATGGAGGCGCAACCGCACAGCGTCCCAGTCGGCAGGGAGCTCGTCGACGATCGCCTCCCACTGATCGCGGAGCTTCACGGAGGTCAGCATAATGGCGCACATGCCGCAACCGGTCGTATCCCAGCCGTCCGCCAGCTGATGGCGACGGAGGTCAAGCTCCCGCGACTCGGCCAGGGCATGGAGTCCGGCGTGATCGTCCGCTGGCTGAAGGCCAAGGGCGACGCGGTCAAGAAGAACGACCCGCTCTACGAGCTCGACACCGACAAAGTGACACAGGAGGTCGAGTCGGAGCTCGACGGGGTCCTGCTGGAGATCCTGGTCGAGGAGGGAGAGGTGCAGGTCGGCACTGCCGTCGCCGTGATCGGGGAAGACAATGGCGACTCCGGCTCCGAGCCGGTCGAGACGAAGGGTGAGCCGACAGCCGACG
Source organism: Gaiella sp. (assembly GCA_051003695.1). Classification (GTDB taxonomy): domain Bacteria; phylum Actinomycetota; class Thermoleophilia; order Gaiellales; family Gaiellaceae; genus Gaiella. The sequence goes on from JBPCLB010000103.1 coordinate 5,590, forward strand.
AGGGTGAGCCCGAGCAACCCGAGGAGCAGCCCGAGGAGCAGCCCGAGTCCTCAGCGTCCACCGAGCAGCCCGAGCCGATCGAGGCACACGACGGACCCGAGCCCGACACAGCTCGGTCCCGGGAATCCGCGGCCCCCGCGCCGACGGACGTGGCCTCGCCCGTCGCACCGCGGTTGGTCGTCAGGCTCAAGGCGTCTCCGCTCGCGCGGCGGATCGCGCGCGAGCGGGGGATCGACCTCGCGTCGGTGACGCCCACGGGCGAGGACGGTCGCATCCTCGCCGAGGATGTCGAGCAGGCAAAGACCGCGCTCGGTCCCCAGGGAACCGACCCGGCAGACGGCCACGCAGGCAAGGCTGAGATCGAGGTCGTGCAGCTGACCTCGATCCGGAAGACGATCGCGCGGAGGCTGACCGACGCCTGGGCCGCACCCGTCTTCCAGCTCGGCGTGTCGGCAGACATGACGGAGACCCTGGCTCTCCGTGAGACGCTCGTCGATCGGCTTGCCGAAGGCGACACGAAGCCCACGGTCAACGACGTTCTCGTCAAGCTCGTCGCGGCTGCGCTCACGCGCCACACGGCCGTCAACGCGGTCTTCACGGGCGACGAGATCCACCGCTACCCGAACGTCCACCTCGGGATCGCGGTCGCCGCTCCGCAGGGCCTCGTGGTGCCCGTGATCCGCAACGCCGATCGGCTCACCGTTCAGGAGATCGCGCGCACGCGCGCGGATCTCGTCGGCCGCGCTCGCGACTCGAAGCTCAAGCTGCAGGATCTCGAGGGCGGCACGTTCTCGATCTCGAACCTCGGCATGTTCGGTATCGAGCAGTTCACGGCCGTGCTCAACCCGCCCCAGGTCGCGATCCTCGCGGTAGGCGCCGTGAAGGAGCAGGCTGTCGTGGTCGACGGCGAGCTCGACATCGCACTCATCCTCCACCTGACGCTGACCTGCGACCATCGCGCGATCGACGGCGCCGACGGCGCTCAGTTCCTGCAGACGCTCGTGGCGCTCGTCGAGCAGCCCGCGCTCGCGTTGTGACGACGGACACGAGCCGGGTACGCGTCCGGCGCGGCGGCGCCCAGGATCTCCGCTTTCTGCGTGACATGCTCCACCACGCCTACTACTGGAAGGAGCGCGCGCCGGATACCGGTCCCGGCCCGGTTGCGCTCTACGTAAAAGCTTGGGGTCGCCGCGGAGACACCGTCGTGATCGCGATCGACAACGGGTTTCCGGTCGGCGCAGCGTGGTACCGGCTGTTTTCGTCAGATCGGCCCGGCTACGGATTCGTCGACGAGGCGACCCCGGAGCTCGCGATCGCCGTCGTCCCGAGCGCCCGCGGCAAGGGGATCGGCACTGCCCTCCTGGATTCGCTGCTTGCTCGCGCCCGCGACGACGGCTACACCGCGATCTCGTTGAGCGTCGACCCGCGAAACGCGGCGGCGATCGAGCTCTATGCCAAGCGCGGCTTCGAGCGCGTCGGCGAGTCGGACGACTCGGTGATCATGCGAGCGGCGCTGGCCTGACAGCCAGCGTCTAGGTTTCTGGGATGGAGTGTGACGTTGCAGTTCTCGGTGGCGGGCCGGCCGGCTACACGGCGGCGATCCGTGCCGCGCAGCTCGGCGCGAAAGTCGTCTGCATCGAGCAAGAGCGCGCGCTGGGCGGGACGTGCCTACGCGTGGGCTGCATTCCGACGAAGGCGTGGGTGCAGACCGCGCATGCACTGCACGACGCACACGAGACCTTCGCGAAGCTCGGCGTGGTCGTGGAGGAGCCCGCGCTCGACTTCGGCACAGCGGTCTCCTGGAAGGACGCGGTCGTCGAGCAGATGACCGGTGGGATCGCTGGTCTCTTCAAGGCCAATGGCGTCGAGTGGGTCAAGGGCGCCGGTCGGTTCACCGGCCCGAACACGATCGCTGTGGAAGGCGCGGACGACGTCACGTTCGCGCAGGCGATCGTCGCGACGGGCTCCGCGCCGGTGCGTCCGCCGATTTCGGGTCTCGACTCGCCACGCTGCGTCGACTCGACCGGGCTGCTCGCCCAGACCGAGGTCCCGCGGAGGCTCGTGATCCTCGGCGGCGGGATCATCGGCTGCGAGTTCGCGTCGATCTTCGACCGCTTCGGCAGCGAGGTGACGATCGTCGAGCTGCTCGACAGCCTGATCCCCACCGAGGACGCCGACGCCGCGAAGGAGCTGGGGCGAGCGTTCGGCAAGCGCGGCATCGAGCTCCGGCTCGGCAAGCAGTGCACGCAAGTCGACGACCGCGGCGAGTCGCTGCTCGTGCACGTCGCCGACGGGGAGCCGATCGAATGCGACCTGATGCTCGTCGCGGTCGGCCGGCGGGCCGTTGTCGAGGGGATCGGCCTCGAGGCCGTGGGCGTCACGTTCGAGCCGGGCCGGATCCCGACCGACGATCACCGGCGGACGAACGTGTCGCACATCTATGCAGCGGGTGACGTCGCCGGCTACTGGCAGCTCGCCCACACCGGTTTTCGGGAGGGCGAGATCGCCGCGGAGAACGCGATGGGTCACGAGGCGACGATCGGTGAGCCGGCCGTCCCGCGACCCATCTACACCGATCCCGAGATCGCCGGTGTGGGGCTGACCGAGGCGCAGGCGCGCGAGCGCTTCGGTGACGACAAGATCGCCGTCGGGCGCTGCCCCTGGGCGGCGATCGCTCGGGCGGTGATGTCGGGCGACACGACCGGCTGGGTGAAGACGATCCACGAGACGACGTACGGCGAGCTCGTCGGGGTCGTGATCGTCGGGCCGCATGCCACGGACCTGATCGGCGAGGCGGTCGTCGCGCTCGATGCCGAGTCGACGATCGAGACGCTCGCCGACGGGATCGCCCCGCATCCGACGTACGCCGAATCGCTCAAGGAAGCCGGTCTCGCCGCGCTCGGCCGGGCGATTCACCTGCCGCCGCGGCGAAGGTAGGATCGGCTGATGCGCGACAAGCGAAACGCCCTCGTCTGGGCGCTCGGCTGGTGGTTCCTGCGCCGCAAGGTCAAGCGTCGCGTCGCATCCGTCCGCTCCGGGGCGTCCGACCGGCGACGCGGTGGACTGCTCGGCCTGCTCGTCGTCGCCGGCATTGCGGCAGGTGCGTTCGTCGCGTGGCGCCGCCTCTCCGGCGAGGATGCAG
>JBPCLB010000104.1:0-4003 GCA_051003695.1 Gaiella sp.
TCCACGTCGGTGAGCCGGCGTCAGGAGAATCCGACGACGGGTGCCATCGATGTCTGTTGTCCGAAGCGTCACCGACGGGAAACCCACAGGTAGTCGCACGTCGACGATCGTGACCCGACACGTCCCAGCTGCTTCTGGGAACGCGTGGATACGACCGAACGGCGCAAACGATCCGTCCGCCCGAACACCTGCGGCAAACGCGGTGAGCCGGATCGCGCCGCGAGGAACGGCGAGCGTGAAGAGCCGGTCCTCGGTCACGCGGGCGCCTGATCCGAATGCGACCGCCGTTCCCGAGGTCGCGAACAGCACCGGCCGGGTCACCGTGCGACCAGCCGCGACGAGTGTGCCGTTCGAGCGAAGCTCGAGCGGATCGCCAAGGCCGTCGAAGGTTTCGATCAGCCCTCCGAGGGACATCGCGCCCGTGACGGACCGATTCCAGCCGGCGGCCAGCATCGCATTGAGCCCCCCACTCCAAGGTGTTTGCACGAGCAGAACGTGTTCCACACCCGCACGATCCACCCAGTTCGGGTGGCCGGCAAAGGCTTTTCCGACGAGCCCCCTCGAGGCCGCAGCGTCCGCCAGCTGGGCGCCGACGGACGCTGTCACGAGCAGTGCGAGCGAAAGCGATGCTGCCAACCACGCCACGTTCGAGCGAGCCGTCGCCAGTATCGAGACGAGAGCGGCGAGAGTCGCGACGAGCGCGGCCAACAAGCTCGCGTTGCCGATTCCGACCGATTGCGTCAGTCGCCCGATTGCGAGGAGCGTGGGGGAGTCGGCCAGGCCTTGCCCGGTTGCATAGCCCGAGAGCGGAAGTCGCGCGACGACGACGATCAGCAGCACGGCAAGTCCGAGTGCGATGACGCGATCGGGACGTCCTTCCGTGATCCACAGCGCAAAGGCGAGAGCGATGAGGGGAACGCCGAGCAGCAGGTAGCGCTCGAAGAAGCGCTCGGAGCCCGTGTCGGTGCTGATGACGGCCGAGACGCCGACAAGAGCAACGAGAAGCGTCAAAGCGAGAGACGCGAAGGCTGTCCGGGCATCTGACCGTCCCACTCTCACGCGATGGAGCAGCCACGCGCCACCGCCGGGTGCCGTCGCCGCCCCCACGGAGAGAAGGAGTAGGAGCCCCGTGGAGCCCGCCCAACCGAGCGTCCCGGCCGAAAACCCGAAACCTGCCACGGTCTCGTAACGACCGAGCACGCTTCGCCCGCCGACGAGCCCACCGACCAAACCGAGTGCGAGGAGCCCGGCGAGTAACGGGTAGCGCCGAGCAGCTCGCATGGGGCGCCCTCGCTCGAGGGTCAATGCAGCCGCCATCGCCACGGGAACGAGGACGACGTACTGAAAGCGGGCGAAGGCTGCGAGTCCGGCCAGCCCGACGAAACCAGCCTGGCTGCCGAGCGTCGGTGTGACGAGGGCTCGGACGCCTGCGTCGATTGCAAAGAGCGCGACCAAGAAGGCAAGGGCGTCGGCTGTGACGTAACCGCTGTAGAGACCCCCAGGTGCCGCTGCGGTCGCGAGTGCGCACCAGAGCGTGGCTGTACGGGACAGCGACAACCGTCGCGCCAGCATCACGACCGGGACCACCGCGAGCGCCATGGCGGCGGCGTTGAAGGCCTGCGTCAACCGGTAGCTCGCCATCACGTCGTCGACAAGCCAGAACGGCGCAGTGAGCAGGGGCTGCAGAATCGAATAGAACACCGTCGGCTGTCCGAGGATCGCGATCCCGTCCCCTTGCGCGAGCGAGCGCGCGAACTGGCCGTAGAGATACTCGTCGGGAAGGTAGCGGGGAGTCGCGCGCTCGAGCGACGCGAGAAACCGGACGACGAAGGAGATCACGACCAGCGACGGGATCACGATCCTGGCCGACGTGAGCACGTGAAGCGCTCGCGATTGCGCTTCATGACCCACGGGGAGAGAGACGGTCGTCATCGCGTTGAGGTATCGCAGCTTCCGGCGCTCGAACAACGAAGCGCTCTTGCACCACAGAGGGGCGCAGCCGTTGCCGCGCCCCTCTGGTGTACGGTCGAAGTGGTTGCGGCCTACGTGCAGACCACCGAGATGCCGTTCGTGCTGCCCGGACCGGCGAACGTCGCCGTGCAGGTGCCCTGGACGTTCGACAGCGTGTAGGAGTTGGCCGACGCGGACACGGTGAGGCTCGCGAGACCAGCGTCGTAGCTCGCCTTGAGATTGGCAAGCGTCATTCCGGTGTAGTTGCCCTGATCGGAGTAATAGGCCTCGGCCGCGGGGATCGCCGCGCGGACGTTGGACTGCGCCGCGCGCTTCTCGGCGCGCTGCTTGAAGCCGAGATACGACGGCACGGCGATCGCAAGCAGGACACCGATGATCACGAGCACGATCAGGAGCTCGATGAGCGTGAAGCCCGACTCCTCGTTGCGAAGCCGCTGCTGCAGCTTCTTGGTGATGCGCATCATTGAAGATGCTCCTTCCGCTGGGAGAGGTGGGAAAAACCGACTCCCTCGTTATCGACGGAGCACCTAGCCCCGGCCCATTCCCCGTTCGGGTGATTCCTGAGGGACGGGCATCCCTCGGATTGGGGGATGTCAACCGCCCGGGCTCTGTCCGGGATGTCTTTTGGGGTACACGTGCACACGCGACCCGTCCGGGAAGCAGCGTGCTCGTGGAGGCCCTGACCGGTGGCGGCTCGATGCGTGCCGCAGAGCTCGATTCTCGAGCAGCGCGGGAGGGCGGCTCATCCGCGCGAGAAGCTCACGCCACTGCCGAAGCGAGAACAGCGTGACGAGGCTGGCGCGTGGGAGAAACACGGTTTCCCCGACGCTCGAGAATCGACCCTCAAGCCGGGCGGTGACCCTGCCGATAGCTGGCCCCGTGGAGGTTTCCGGGCATACTGCGCCGCTTTCGATCGACGCGCTTCTCGAGCGCGCCGTCGAGCTCGGCGCCTCGGATCTTCACGTGACGGCGGGGTCGCAGCCCGCGGTGCGCACGCACGGGCACATCCAGTTGCTCGACGGCTTCCCCAAACTCGATCCGGACGCGACCCGACAGCTGGTCTATCGGATCACGACGACCGAGCAGCAGAAGCACCTCGAGCTCAAGCGCCAGCTCGACTTCGCTTATGGCATTCGCGGGCTCGCCCGCTTCCGCGTCAACGCCTACTACCAGCGCGAGGCGATCGCGGCTGCGTTTCGGACGATCCCGACCGACATCCGCGCCCTCGAGGAGCTCGGCCTTCCCTCGAGCCTCCACGAGTTCACGACCAAGCCTCGAGGTCTCGTGCTCGTCACCGGCCCCACCGGGTCGGGCAAGTCGACGACGCTCGCGTCGATCATCGACGAGATCAACCGCACCCGGTCGGATCACATCATCACGATCGAGGATCCGATCGAGTTTCTCCACCACCACAAGCGCTGCATCGTCAACCAGCGAGAGATCGGTGTCGATGCGGTCGGATTTGCCGAGGCCTTGCGAGGCGCGCTCCGCCAGGACCCCGACGTGATCCTGCTCGGCGAGATGCGCGACCTCGAGACGATCGCAACCGCGCTCACCGCCGCCGAGACCGGCCATCTCGTCTTCGCAACCCTTCACACGCAGAGCGCGCCGAGCACGATCGACCGCGTGATCGACGTGTTTCCGGCTTCGCAGCAGGCCCAGGTGCGCATGCAGCTCGCAAACTCGCTCCAGGGCGTCGTTACCCAGACGCTTCTCCCTCGCAGTGACGGCTCGGGTCGCGCCGTTGCGCTCGAGATTCTGTTCATGGACGACGCGATCCGGAACCTGATCCGCCAGGGCAAGATCGAGCAGGTCTACTCCTACATGCAGACCGGCACCCGACGGGGCATGCAGACGATGGAGCAGTCACTGATGGAGCTCGTGCAGAAGCGTCTCGTCTCCATACCGGAGGCGATGAGCCGGACGAGCCGACCCGACGCGCTCGCCTCGGCCCTCGAACGCGCCGGCGTCCCGATCCCGACAACCTCGACCGACGGCGCACCTGCCGCCGGCTCGTCCGTTCTGGGCTCCG
>JBPCLB010000105.1:0-28981 GCA_051003695.1 Gaiella sp.
ACGAGCTCGCGCTGGCTCGAGCTGCCCTGGGCAGACGGTCGACGGTCGACGACGCCGCGAGACGGAAGGCGGTCGGCTTCCTGGTGCGGCGCGGTTTCTCGAGCGACGCGGCCTGGAAGGCCGTCAAGTTCGATCCGGCCGGGGACTGACGAGCCGCGGACGTCCGACGACGGTGCCGCGATCGCCTGTGGAGCGATCGGCGCACTCTCGGCACGAATCCGGCACAGACACGTGACAGGTGTGTCGGCAGGCTGTCTGCATGGACGACAACGGCATCGGCTGGCTGCGCCCGCCGCTCCCCGGCTCGTACCTCGCCGTTGCCCCGGTGGTCGCGGGGCCGTATCCCGGCGGACGCTCGGAGCAGGACACCGAACGACGGCTGAGACGTGTGCTCGACGCGGGGTTCGACTGGTTCGTCGACCTCACCGAAGACGGTGAGCTCGAGCCCTACTCGGAGCTGCTGCCGCGAGGCGTCCGCCACGTCCGCGTCTCGCTGGTGAAGGGCGAGCCGGCGAGCGAGGTACGGATCCAGGCAGCGGTCGACGCGGTCGGTGCCGCGGTCGCCCACGGCTGGCTCGTCTATCTGCACGACGATGTCGGGATCGGGCGGGTCGGGATGGTGGTCGGTTGCCTCCTTGCCGAGCTCGGCCTCGCGAACGGCGATGCGCTCACGCACCTGGAGCGATTGCGCTCGGGCGTCTCCGGGCCGGCGTTGCCGCGGAGCGAGGCCCAGCGCTCCGTCGTTCGCGCGTGGGAGCTCCGCTTCGCGACCCCGACGATCCAGGAGCTCGTCGACCACGTTCGGGCGGCGGGTGGCACGGTCGGCGGCCCCGGGCTCTTCGACCCGTCGCTCGAGCCGCAGATGCGGGCGATGCTGGTCGAGTCGCTGCTGATGGAGGGCATCAGACCCGCGAGGAAACGGTCGGGCGACCTCGGTCGATCGCCGTGAGCACACGCCTCGCCGTCTCCGCTGTCGCACGACTGCTACGAGGCCTCCTGCTCGCACGGGCTCCTGCCGAAGCCGCGAGTTCACCTGCCCTCTGCGAGAAACCGGGCAGTCACGCGACGACGACTCCGTGGCCTCCTCGACGGGGATCGCCGGCGGCCGCGAACGTCCCGTCTCGACGGCGCTCGACTGCCGAGGCACCACCGAAGAACAGGTTGCGCCCCGACCAGGACACCGTGTCGCGCCCGGTCGCGGCGATCGCCGCTCCGACGTCGTCGCCCCATCCGCCCTCGACATGCACCGTGGCCCCATCGACGTGGACTCGGGGTCGCTCGATGGCCTCCCCTACCCCGAGACCACGCCCGACGACCGCGGCCACGACCTGGACGATCGCGCCGGCGAGTCGCACCGATCCGGCGCTGCCGACGACGAGGCGAGGCCGGTCGTCGTCGTCGAGCACGAGGGTCGGGCACATCATGCTCGGAAGCCGCTCACCGGCCTCGCGCGGCGTCGTTCCGATCACGTCGAGCTCGCCGAGCATGTTGTTGAGCTGGAAACCGTGCGTAAAAACGCCGGAGCCCGAGCCGAGGGTGGACGACAGGCCCGCGGCCCCGCCATCCGCTGCGATCACGGAGATGTGCGTCGTTCCCGTTGGTCGCGCGCCGCCTCCCGCAACGCCGTAACCCGCTGCCAGGGCCGCCACGAGGCGGGTCGCCTCCCCGGCCGACCCGGCAGGGCCGCCGTCACCCTCGCGATCGATCAGCGAGAGCGCTCGCTGCACGATCGCTCCGCCGATCGAGGGTGCGGGCGTCGTCAGCACCCGAGCCTCTCGGAACGTGAGCGCGAGCGGATCGCGCGGCTGCGTGCGGTAGCGGTCGAGGTCGTCGGCGAGCTCGGGGAGCAGGTGCGCCAGCGCCGCTCGCGGCTCGTCGCGAATCAGCTCGAGCGTGGGAACGAGATCGTCGGTGACGATCAGGTCGGGATCGCCGTAGGTGCGCCGTCCACCCTCGTCACGCTGCAGGATCGGAACGAGAATCCGGTGCAGGAAGCGCTGGGCGTCCGTCGGCACCACCCCTCGCCGGGCGAGCTGCAGGGCGGGCGTCGTGAGCTGTGCCCACGGAAGCCTGCCCGATCGCTCGTGGGCAGCCGTCAGGCCCGCGAGCAGCCCGGGCACCGCAACCGACGTCTCACCGACGTGGAACGTCTGGGTCGACGCGTCCGCGAAGTCGATCACGACCTCCTCCATCGGCCCGCTCGGCGCGCTCGGAATCGTGAAGAAGCAGTCGAGCAGGAGCGGCGGCGCTCCGTCCTCGTGCAGGATGAGGAAGCCTGCCCCGGCCGGGCCGGTGAGCGGCCCCTCCGCGACGAACGCCACCAACGCCGCGGCAACAACGGCATCGACGGCGCCACCGCCCTCGCGAAGCGCCCAGGCGCCGGCCTCCGCCGTGTGCCGATTTCCCGCAGCGACAGCGCCTCGCATCCGGGCAGCGTAGAGGCGTAACGCGCGCAGACGAGTGATCACGCTCAAGCCGCCGACTCGCGCTGCCGACACCGCGGAGGCGGCCGATGCCTTCCTTCCGACGACAGCTCGCGCTCGCCTTCCTCTCGACGGGCACGCTGATCGTGCTCGCGGTAAGCCCTCAGTTGCTCGGCGGTCGCGTGGCGGATGCAGTCGACGGCCTGGGTGACGCCGAGCCGACGAGGCTCTGGCTCGCCGCGCTGCTGTTCGTGTCGATGCATGCCTCGAGCGGACTCGCATGGGGCGTCGCGTCGAGAGCGTGCGGCACGACGATCGACAATGTCGATGCGATCGCACGCTACGGCGTCGGCTCGGGGCTGAACGCGATCGCGCCGTTTCGCCTCGGCAGCGCGGTTCGGGTGGCGCTCTTCGCCCGGGTTTCCGAGGCCGACGGCGCGCTGTGGCAGGCCGGCGGAGCGGCCGCCGCCGTTGGTGCTGTCCGCGCCGTCTGGTTTGCGTCGCTCGTCGGTGTCGCCGCCGCCGCCGGCGTCGTTCCCGCATGGCCGCTCGTGCTGATCGCGATCGCCGTCGGAGCCGGCGTGGGGGCGGCAATTCTCTCGCGCCGAGTCCCGCTGCAACGCAGACTCGGGTTGGTGCTACAGGCGTTCGAGGCGCTCAGCCGTGCGCCGGGCTCGCGCGGGTTTCGCTGCTGACCGGCACGGGACTCGGGTTCAAGGTGGCGGCCGTCACTGCGATCGCGGCTGCGTTCGGGGTCGAGCGACCGCTCGCCGCCGCCCTCGTCGTCGTGCCGGCGATCGAGCTCGCAGCTGTGTTGCCGGTCACACCCGGGAACGCGGGCGTTGCGAGCGCCGCCGTCGCGTTCGCGTTGGGTGCGCACGGCGTCGAGGCGACGACCGCGCTCGCAGCGGGGATCGCGTTCGGGGCGACCGAGATGCTGGCCTCGATCGCGGTGGGTGCGGCGGGGGCGCTGATCCTCGCCGGACCCGTCGTGCGTCCGGCGTTGCGGCGAACCGCCGTCGGCGTCCTGTCGGCGAGTGTCTCGCTCGCGTTCGCGATCACGGTTGTGCTGCCCGCGCTCTGACACTGGACGGACGTGGTCTCGCCGAGACCCTCCCAGCGTCACGAGGCGACGAGCAAACGTCAGCGGAGGAAGCTGGGCAGCTCGCCGCGCTCGGTGGAGCCCGATTGCGGCGACCTCGGCGAGGTGTCGCCCAACGAGGCCGTGAAGGAGCGTCGCCGAGTCCCGCCGAGACCCGTTGCGACGACGGTGACCCAGACCTGTCCGTTGAGACGCTCGTCGACGGTCGCACCGAAGATGATGTTCGTATCGTCGGTCGCAGCCTGGCGTACGACCTCGGCGGCATCGTTCACCTCCAGGAGCGTCAAATCGTCGCCGCCGGCGATGGAGAGGAGGATGCCGCGGGCTCCCACGATCTCGGTGTCGATCAACGGCGAGCGAAGCGCCCGCTCCGCCGCCTCACGGGCGCGACCCTCGCCGCGCTCGGAGTAGCCGATCCCCATCAGGGCCGTGCCCGCGTCGGCCATGATCGTGCGGACGTCGGCGAAGTCGAGGTTGATCAGTCCCGGGAGCGTGATCAGGTCGCAGATGCCCTGAACGCCCTGACGCAGCACGTCGTCGGCGATCCGGAACGCCTCGATCATCGAGGTGGAGCGGTCGAGCACCTCGAGCAGGCGGTCGTTGGGAATCACGATCACGGTGTCGCAGCTGGCCCTCAGCGCCTCGATGCCCGAGTCCGCCGTCGTGCGACGGCGTGTGCCCTCGAACCGGAATGGGGTCGTGACGATGCCGACGGTGAGCGCACCGAGCTCGCGGGCGATCCTCGCGACGACGGGTGCCGCACCGGTTCCGGTTCCGCCGCCTTCGCCGGCGGTGACGAAGACCATGTCGCTCCCGCGCAGGGCCGTCTTGATTCGGTCGTACCCCTCCTCGGCAGCTTTCCGGCCGGTCTCGGAGTCGGACCCGGAGCCGAGGCCCTGTGTGAGCTGCTCGCCGATGTGGAGCTTGACCGGCGCGTCCGAGACGTCGAGTTGCTGCGCGTCGGTGTTCACGGCGAGGAAGTCGACCTGCGCGATCCCCGCGTCGAGCATGCGGTTGACCGCGTTGATCCCGGCGCCACCGACCCCGACGACCCGGATCACCGCGAGGTAGGACGCGACGTCGCCTGCGACGTGGAGGCGAGGCGGCGACTCGGGCATGGGCGTCACGAATCGACTGGCAGGCGGGCGATACGGTGGCTCGTCCGGGTCGGGGGGCGGCGACGGCTCGACCGGCAAAGTGGCGGGGGTCTCGACCGGCGCAGGCTCCTGCGGAGTTGAGGCCGCCGGCTGCACAACCGGGGGGGCAGGCTCCTGTTGCTCGTTGCCGACGTCGAAGTCGTAGACATGCTCGACCGTGGCATCCAAAGACGCACGCTCACGCTTGACGGCCGCCGAGTCGGCGACCCGCGTTTTCTGCTCGTCCGCTGGTGGCGCGGCCGGCGACCGGTCGCTCGGTGGGAGAGCTGGGTCGGAGGGGTCCTGCGCGCGCTGCGCGGCCTCGGTCGCACGGAAGAGCTCGGCTAGCGGCCCCTCACGCATGCTCGCGCGCTTGCGCGCCACGATGCTCCTCCTTCGCCAGGATCTCGCGGGCGAGCTGACGATACGCGTCGGCAGCGGACCCCGTCGGATCGTATTTCAGCACGGAGCTGCCCTTCACCGGTGCCTCGGCGTAGCGAACGGTCTTGCGGATGCGCGTCCGGTAGACGAGCTCGCCGAAGCTCTCCTCCAGGATCTCGATCGCCTCCCGCGCGTGAAGCGTCCGGCCGTCGAACATCGTCGGGACGATTCCCTCGACCGCGACGTGCGGGTTGAGGTTGTCGCGCACCATTGCGAGCGTGTTCTCGAGCTGGACGAGCCCGCGCAGCGAGAGATACTCACATTGGACGGGGACGATCACCCCGGTCGCAGCGACGAATGCGTTGATCGTCAGCAACCCGAGCGAGGGGGGCGTGTCGACGAGGATGAAGTCGTATGCGCTGCGGACTTGCACGAGCGCCTTCTCGAGCGCGCGCTCGCGGCCGATCAGCGAGCTGAGTGCGAGCTCGGCGCCGGCGAGGTCGATCGACGCGACGGCGATGTCGACCTCACGGCGGGCGATCACCTCGGAGATCGGCACCTTGTGGACGAGCACGTCGAACATCGAGCGCTCGATCACGTCGGGATTCAACCCCTGACTCATCGTGAGGTTGCCCTGAGGATCGAGATCGACGAGCAGCACACGATGACCGAGCTCCATCAGCGCGACGCCGAGATTGAGGGTCGTGGTGGTCTTCGCGACCCCGCCCTTCTGATTCGCGAAGACGATCACGCGCGTTGCTGCGCGCTCCGGGGTCTCAGCGGTCGGTTTGGCGAAGGTCGTCGGCGGCGACTCGGAACGGCGCAGCTCTTCCATCCGCTCTCCCGTCGGCTCGGTCACTGCGCGCACCTCGGGCTCGGCCTGAGTCGGCGGTGCAGCGGGAACGGCCGCCGGGCGTGGCAGGAGACGGATGAGACCCATGACGTGGCCTCGTTCACCGCCGTCAGCCCGACTCCTTCACGTTCCGTCCCGGCCCTGCCGTGAGACCCTTGGGGATGCTGGACCCCGCGCAGGCCGACCGCATTCAGTCCTCGCCTTCCCAGTAGTCGAGCCGCTCGAGCCGAGCGATCACGCCGAGCCCGCGGATCGACACCTTGTCCGAGCGAGGGTAGTACGTCAGATCGCGTGGATCGCGCTGCCCGTAGGCGAGCAGCTTCAGACCCTCGGGTCCCGCGCGGAAGGCATGAGCGATGCCGGTTCCGGCCGGCCTCGTGATCGTCGACCCGGTTCGCACCGCGTGCTCCTCGTGGTCTCCGCCGAAGCGGGGATGCGGCCAGAGCTCGAGCGTTCCCTCGCCGCCGAGCACGACGAAGATCTCTTCCTCTGCGCTGTGTGCGTGCGGTGGGTTGACGAGCTTCCCCGGATCGACGTCGTACAAGCGCAGCCCGGTCTTGAGCGAGCCGGCGGCCCGGCCGAGATCGCGGGCTCGATGTGCCACGGTCGCGCCCGCGCGACGAGACGATTCGACCTGGTCGACGTTCACGATCCGCGCGGGTCGTGGCTGGAGCTCCCCGACCTGAGGAGGCCCGGCGGCCGCTTCTCGCGCCCACGGGTGGTCGTCTGGCTCGCCTTGCAGCACCCACGTCGGACCGAGCCACGAGACGCCGGCGCGCGGCAGCAGCGTGTTCGCCGGGTAATGACGCTCGCCGAAGGCAAGCACGGAGAGCCCGTCTTCTCCGGCCTGGATCGTGTGACCGTGCTCGAGCGCGAGGTGAACGAGACAGTCTCCTGTTCGCACGTCGAACGCTTCCTCTACCGAACCGTCCCACTGCACCGAGACCCCCGAACCCGAGAGGACGAAGAAGATCTCCTCTTCAGAGGCTTCGAGATGGAGCGGGGTCGCCCACCTGCCCGGATCGACATCGATCCGTTGCACACCGACCCATTCCGACGCCTCGCCGGTGAGCGAACGCCACGCCGCGGCGATGTGACCACGTTCCCTCCGCGTCGGCTCGAGCTCGTCCCAATGCGAGATCACACCTCGATCATGTCACGCGCGAGGGCCGCCCGGAGACGGGCCACCGCTTGCTCGCCGGCATCACCTCCCTCCTCGGTCGACCATGCCTCTGCCTTGTGGAGGAGGACACGCAGCTCGGCGAGCAGCTCGGCCGGGCCCGCGTTCGCCCGTCGCATGGTCTCGATCCGGTCGAGCTGGTCGACGATGCTCCGTGCCTCCTCCATGTCCCGACGGTAGCCGGGCACCTGTGACGTGTTCGTGCCGACTCTGCGCCGAAAGTGCGACGGCACGTCGGGTTCGAACGAGCGTCAGGAAGCGAGCCGCAGGCTGCCTCGCTCGCCGCCCACGAGGAGAACGCGATCGAGTTCCGCCGCGAGCTTCGATCGATCACCGTGCCGCAGCGTCTCCACCAGCGCTCGCCGTACTGCCGAGGTAACGGTCGGCGTCGCTCGACCGCCGAGCTCGAGTGCCGTCAGGTCCGCATGCAACGTCTCTCTAGCGGACGAATCCTGCTCGAGCAGGACGGTCGTCCTGAGTGGCCACGTCGGTCCGAGCAGGGTGCCGAATGCAGCCCGCACCTGCTCGGAGCGAAACGGCTGCTGCTGGAAGAGGGCGAGCTCCCAGCGGTCGAGGGCCTCGGCGAGGTGCGGATCTGCGTCTGCAAGCGGCAGTCGGACGAGCACGTCGGCGGCGACGGTGCCACGGAACTCGTCCAGCCGAGTCGCGTCACCCGGCGGTGCCGTTGCCGCGATCGGCAGCACGGGCCGGATGCCGTACGGGCGCCCGTCGAGCGTCTCGAACAGCAGTGGGCCCGCCGCGAGCGGTGCGGCGGTGGCAAGGCGGAGGGCGCTGACGGCGTCCGCCAGCTCGGCGGGCGCATCCGGAGCGTCTTCTCCGGCGGCGAGGGCCGTGCGCAGCTCGAGCACGCAGAACCGGTCGGGCTCACGGCCGAATCCCTCGGGCACGAGGCTTCGGGCCTCGGGCCAGTGACGAGAGAGCTCCAGGTCTGCGGCCGCGCGGATCCTCAGCCCGGGTATCAGCTCGCGGGCGACCCCAACGGAGATCCCGACGAGCGGGGCGACTGCAGCGTAGGCTCGACGCTCGCCGAACAGCGAGTGCTCGAGGTCGCCGTAGGCCCGGTCGAAGGTCGCGTCGTCCCAGTCGAAGCCACCGCAGGATTCCGCAACGCGGATCACGAGATCGACGAGCACCGTGCGAAACAGCGCATCGTCCTCGGCGGCCGCGCGGCCGGCATGCGCTCTGGCGTAGATTGCCGCGGCGGGCTCTCGGCGCAGCTCCTCGAGCGCAATCAACGCGTCGTCGCGCCCGCGGAGCCGTTCGCTCCGGTGCTCGATGAAGTCCCGGACGAGCGGGCGGTACTCGTACAGCGTCGGACCGTCTCGCCGGTCGTGCTCGTCGAAGGCGAACGGGAGCTGCTCGCCGGCCTCGTCGAGCTCGCGCACGAGGTACGCGAACGCCCCGAGCGTGAACGAGCGGAGCACGTGATGGAGCTGAAGGCTGCGTATGGGCATCCGCCGGTGCATACGACCTCGGACACGCGACTCCTCGCGCGGCGATCCTCGACTGCGCGACGTCGGCGCACGGTCGGCGCAGAATCGGCGCACTATCGGCACGAAGTCCTGACCCTCTTCGGCCCGTGCGACGATAGGCTCGTACCGTGGGGAGGAGGTCGGTGGCCCAGGTACCGCCGGTTCCGGACATGGCCCGTTCGACCATGTCCGAATGCGACACCTCGCACCTGCCTGTGCCTCAGCTGACGATCGGCCCTCGCTGGCAGCCGGGACACCAGTACGCCGTCCGATTGGCGTCTCCCTGGCCACGGGCGCGGATCGGCGTCCCGCAGCGCGGGCACGGCCGCCCCGACTTCCGGTAGACCGACCGCACCGGCCGGCTGCCGACGACCGCGGCACGCATCGACTCTCTCCCCGAGCGGAGCGCCTCCTCGAGCTCCGCGTCTGTCGTCTCGCCCAGCGGGAGCCACGGCGAGAGCCGGGTCGCCCAAAGAACCTCGGACATCCACATGTTGCCGATCCCGGAAACGAGACGCTGATCCTGCAGAACCTCCCCGAGCGAGCGGGCGGCGTCGGCGCGTCTCAAACGGTCGACGAGCGCCGAGGCGACTGTTTCGTCGGCGAGCAGGTCCGTTCCGACACGAAGCCGGGCATCGCGCTGCAGAGCGAGCACCGGCCCGTTCCACTGCGTCGCCTCCCACCCGCCCCCGCGCAGCACGAGCCACGGTTTCCCCACGAGCACGCCCGCGGCGCGACGCACGCGCCAGCGTCCTTTCATCCGCAAATGGCTGCGCACGACGACGTTCCCCTCGAAGCGCAGCAGGAGATTCTTGCCTACCGCCTCGACCGACTGGAGGACACGACCGTCGATCGTCTGCGCGACACGTGTCGCAGCCCCGCGCGGATGGGGTGACTCCGCTGCGATCCGCTCGCCCACGAGCACGCGCAAGCGTGCGGCCGCGCGGTGGAGACTGTCGCCTTCGGGCATCTCGAAGCTCCGACGCTAGCGGCTCGGAGGAAGGGCTCCGTCTACTATTCGTCCAGGTCTCACGTGACGGGGCGCCTCAATATCTCGGCAATCTCACGCCGTACCGGCGTCGCGCCCGACACGCTGCGCAAGTGGGAGCAGCGGTACAGCGTCCTGCGCCCGACGCGGACGAGCGGTGGGCAGCGCCGGTTCTCGGATCATGACGTCGCGCGCGTCGAATGGCTACGCGACCGGCTGCGAGAGGGGTGGCGGATCGGAGAAGCCGCGCTGCTCCTCGACGACCACGCCACGCCCTCCCTGGCCGATCCGGCGGATCTGCTCGACGCACTCGTCGTCGCGGCGGAATCCGCCCACGGCGGTCGGGTGACCGGCCTGCTCGATCAGTGCTTCACGGTGCTACCGGTCACGCGCGCGATCGACGAGGTGATCGTCCCCCTCCTCGCGTGGATCGGCGACGCCTGGCAACGTGGGGAGCTCTCGATCGCCCAGGAGCACGCGGTCTCCGCGAAGATCCGCGCACGGCTGGAGCACCTGATGAGCGACGGGCGCGGGGCGGCGCGCGGGATCGCTGTCCTCGCCTGCGCTCCGACTGAGCAGCGCGATCTCGGTCTCCTGATGCTCGCGGTCGCACTCCACGCCGACGGCTGGCAAGTGGAGTATCTCGGAGCCGACGTGCCTGTGGACGAAGCGTTGGCGTACACCGTTACGACGCGGGCGAATGTCCTCTGCAGCTCTGCCGCGCGCGACGAGTCGCTCGCGCGGTTGCGCCAGGGCCTCACATCGGTCGCCGAGCGACCCGCGCACGTAGTCGGTGGCGCCGCCGTCACACGCGAGCTCGCTGCCACGCTCGGCTCGGCCCACGCCGAGGAGGGCGTCGATGCCGCCGTCGATCGCCTGCGGTCGTTCGCGGCGTCTCAGCCGCGCGAGTCGCTCGAGTCTCGCTCGAAGCGCCGGCGCGCACGAGCGGCCACGTCCCGCCTCGGCCAACTGCGTTGAGCAGATCGCGTAGGCCCGCATGGGCCTGATCGTGGTCGCAGGAGAGATCCTCGCCGTGCTGGCTGGTAGGACGGACGGGATTCGACAGGTGCCCACGAAGCGCTCGTCGTGCCGTTCGTCGTGTTCTGGTCAGGCGTGCCCCTCGTCGTCGTCGTCTGGGTGCTCGACGGGTTCGTCGCGCTCCGACGCTACTTCGCGAGATCGACGTAGCCTCGACGTGCCTGCTCGAGCCGCCCGGCCGCGAGCGTGCCGAGCCACAGCGTCGCGGCGAGCACGAGCGCGATCGCCAGCACTCGGAGCTCTGCGCCGCTCGGGTCGCCGTCGAGCACGCGTCCGAGCGGATTCGTGATCGCCGCGCCCTCGCCCCTGAACACGAGCTCCGTGAGGATCAGCGCGACGACGATGTGGACGCCGGTCGTGACCGAGAAGCAGACGCGGACGAGCAAGCGACGACGGTCGCAGGCGAGTGCGAGCGCGCACACGAGAAACAACACGAAGCTCCAGATCAACGCCGAGCCGACGAGCTTCCCGTAGCCCTCGGAGTCGGTCTCGAGCCAAACGCCGATCGCCGTGAGGTCGAGGGCGAGCGCGGCGGCCGCGAGCGTGACCAGGGCGAGCGCCTCGATCGCGCCTCGCGCCAGACACGCGAGGGCGACGACGAACGCGGCGCCGGTAAAGAACGTCGCGAAGACGAGCGCGGCCGAGAGCCCGACCGACGAGGACGCGTCGTCTTTCGTGAGCGCTGTCACGATCGCGGCCAGAGCGGCAACCGTGAGGCCACGGCGGTTGCGCCGGCTCCGAGCCTCAGCAACGGTTGCGCCACGGTGTCGTCCTCGGCCGCGTGCACGCAGCCACGCTTCCGCGTGGGGCCGAGAAGTCCTACTGCCGCGCGATCGTCATGGGCGCAGCACAGCTCGGCGCGGGCCAGCCAGGAAGCCCGCCTCGACGAGCAGGGTGATCGCGTCGCTGTCGACGATCGCAAACCCGTCGAAGCGCTCGACCGAGAGCCTTCGAGCACCACCCGCCCGCACCCACTCGACGAGCGCGGCAAGCGCGGGACGGAGCCAATCGGGGTCTGGGTCGCGCAGCGGCACGAGCGAGCGTCCACCCCGCTCGACGAAGAGCACCGCCTCCCCACCGAGCAGGACGACGTGTGCCCCGGCGACTCGCGCCGCCCGCGCGCCGGCGCGTTTCGGCCAGGGCAGCACGCCCCCATATGGTTGCGCCGGATCCGCGGCCGCCAGCACGAGTGAGTCGGCGTCATCCTCACGCCGCAGCTCTCGCAGCCGCTCGACCGCTCCCGCGAGCGCGAACTGAGCGCCCCCGAGACCCTCGACGAAATAGCCTCTCCGACACACCCCGACCGTCTCGAGCGCCCGCAGCTCGCCGTAGACGGCGCCGTAGCCACCTCGAACCCCTTCAGCGCGCACGCCGTCACGCGTCACGATCCCTTGCCGCTCGAGCAGCAACTCCGCGAGCGCCCGGCGCTCGCCCGCGACGGCATCCCCGAAGAGACGCGAGGCGAGCGACCAGCGGCCGGCGGTCGAGACCTGCGCCGAGCCGCGCGAGCGTGCGAACCGCCGCGGCCTGCGCGTGGCCGTCGGAATCCCGTACCGCCGCTTCGCGCGCAACGGCGCCCAGGCGTCGTTCGTCACCTCACCTGCCCAGACGAGTTCCCACAGCGCCGTCTGCGCCTCGGAGGGATCGAGCCCCGTAACCCCGAGGAGATCGGGCCAGAACTCCGCGCTGTGCGCCAGCGCAGCGCGGATCGCGTCGTACGTCGCCCCGGCGAGCGGCTCGTTGGTCGCGGGCGGCCCGAGCACCGGCGCGTCGTCGCGATAGAACAACGCGGCGCGGTCGAGACCGGCGCCGACCCACACCACCTCTCCCGACGCACAGAGCGCGTCCAACGCGAGCGGTTGATAGCCCGGCACACGACGCGGCAGGATCTCGGTCTCCCACAAGCCAACCGGGAGCGCAAGCCCCTGAAGGGGCACGAGTGCCTCTCGCAAGGTCGCACGGCGGTCGATGCCGTGCCACTGTGGCAAGAAGCGACCGAGTGCCGCTTGCTCCGCGGGCTCGACCTCCTTGCGCAAGACGGCGAGCGACGCCCGGCGGATGCGACGGAGCACGTCGGGGTCGCACCATTCACGCTCGACACCACCGGGCCGCAGCTCGCCCCGCACGAGCAGCTCGCGCCCTTCCAGGGAAACTAGAAGACGCTCGAGCGACACGAGGTCGAGCCCGTAGCGCCCGCCGAGTTGCCCTGTCGTGAAGGGGCCATGCGAGCGCGCGTATCGGAGCGTCACGCGCTCGAGCGGGTCAGCGACCGGCTCGAGAAACACAGCCGGAAGCCCACCGGGTGACATCACGCCGAACGCATCACGGTACAACCCTGCGTCCTCGACAGCGATCAAGGCCTCCTCCCCGCCGACACGTGCGCGGAATGCGCGACGCTCGGCGACGAGCGCCTCCGCGAACCCGCGATCGCTCTCATCAAGGTGTAGCTCCCCGACTCGCCGAAGCAGATCGTGCAGCTCGTCGGCCGAGCGCGGCGTCGGACGAAGCGACGCCTCGACCTGCGTAAGGGCGCCCGGATCGAGCAGCTCGCGGAGCTCCTCCGCGCCCAGCAGCTCCCGCAGCAGCTCCCGGTCGAGGGACAGCGCCTGCGCCCGCCGCTCGGCCGCCGGAGTGTCGTCCTCGTACATGTAGGTCGCCACGTAGTCGAAGAGGAGCGAGGCGGCCATCGGCGAGGCCGACTGCGTCTCGACCTCGACGAGCGCGATCTCGCGCGTCTGCAGATCGCCGAGGATCCGTTTCAGCGCGGGCAGGTCGAAGACGTCCTGGAGGCACTCGCGGTAGGTCTCGAGCACGATCGGGAACGACCCGTACTTCCGCGCGACCTGCAGCAGATTCTGCGCTTTGAGCCGCTGCTGCCACAGAGGTGTTCTCTGACCCGGTCGACGCCGCGGGATCAGCAGCGCACGCCCCGCGTTCTCGCGGAAGCGAGCACCGAAGAGCGCCGTCTGCCCGACCTCTTGCACAACGAGCTCCTCGACCTCGCTCGGCTCGAGCCAGACGTCGGCGAGCGGCGGTGGTGCATCGGCGTTCGGAAAGTGAAGCGCGATGCCGTCGTCCGACCAGAGCGTCTGCACCTCGAGGCCGAGGGCGTCGCGAACACGCGCGGCGAGCGCCATCGACCAGGGCGCATGCACGCGTCCGCCGAACGGCGTCAGCACGCACACCCGCCAGTCGCCGATCTCGTCCCGGAAGCGCTCCACGACGATCGTCTTGTCGCTGGGCAACGCGCTCGAGGTTTCCTGCTCGCGCAGGAAACCTAGGAGGTTCTTCGCCGCCCAAGCGTCGAGGTGATACTCCTCGCGGAGCTTCCTCGTGGCTCTCTCGTCAGAGAGAGCCACCAACTCGCGTGCGCCTGCTCCGATCTTCCGCCCCAGCTCGTACGGCCGTCCGACGCCCTCGCCCTTCCAGAACGGCACGGCGCCCGGCGCGCCGGGGGCAGGCGAGACGAGCACACGGTCGCGCGTGATCTCCTCGATCCGCCAGGTCGAGGCGCCGAGCATGAAGGTCTGGCCTTCACGGGCCTCGTAGACCATCTCCTCGTCGAGCTCGCCGACCCTTCCGCCCCCGCCGACCTGGAACACGCCATAGAGCCCACGATCGGGAATCGTGCCCGCGTTCGTGACCGCGAGCTTGCGTGCCCCGCTCCGCCCACGGATTGTGCCGGCAGTGCGATCCCACACGATGCGCGGTCGCAGCTCGGCGAACTCGTCGGAGGGATACCGGCCGGCGAGCATGTCGAGCACGTTCTCGAGCTGAAGGCGCGAGAGCTCGGCGAACGGATAGGCACCGCGCACGAGCGAGTGCAGGTCTCCGACCTCGATCTCCTCGTCGGCGCAGATCGCGACGACCTGTTGCGCAACCACGTCGAGTGGGTTCCGGGGAATCGAGGTCTCCTCGATCGCCCCCTCGCGCATCGCTTTCGCGACGACGGCGCACTCGAGCAGGTCGGCCCGAAACTTCGGAAAGATGCGACCCTTGGAGATCGCGCCGAGCTCATGCCCCGCGCGCCCCACGCGCCGGAGCCCTCGCGCGACTGATTTCGGGCTCTCGAACTGGATCACGCGATCGACGGCGCCCATGTCGATCCCGAGCTCGAGACTCGACGTGGCGACGAGGCACGGGATGCGACCCGCCTTCAGATCCTCCTCGATGAGCATCCGCTGCTCACGCGCCAGAGAGCCGTGGTGGGCGCGCGCGAGCTCGCGCTGGGGCTCCTCTCCATCCGTCTCCAGCTGCGCGAGCTCGTTGAGCCGGAGCGCGAGCCGCTCCGCCAGCCGTCGGTTGTTGACAAACACGATCGTCGAGCGGTGAGCGCGCACGAGCTCGAGCAGCGCGGGATAGATCGACGGCCAGATCGACCGCGCCGTGGGCTCGTAGCCCGGACGCGACTCGACGCCGTCGGTGGGCGCCGGCTGCGACAGCTCACGGCTCGCCCCGAGCTCGCGCAGGTCCTCGACGGGAATCACGACTTCGAGATCGAGCTCCTTGCGGTGCCCCGCGTCGACGAGCGTGATCTCGCGACCGGTGCCTGCAACCCAGCGACCGATCTCCTCGAGCGGGCGCTGCGTTGCGGACAACCCGATGCGCTGGAAGGGCTGTTCGACGACGCGCTCGCGCCGCTCGAGCGAGAGCGAAAGATGAGAGCCCCGCTTCGTCCCGGCGACGGCGTGCACCTCGTCGAGGATCACCGTCCCGACCGTCTTCAGCAGCTCCCGGGCCTGCGAGGTGAGAAGCAGGAAGAGCGACTCCGGTGTCGTGATCAGGATGTCCGGCGGCGTGCGGAGCATCCGCTGCCTCTCGCGCTGCGGGGTGTCCCCCGTCCTGACCCCGACCGTGAGCGCCGAGCCGAGACCGGCAAGCGGTCCGCGGAGGTTGCGCTCGACGTCGTAGTTCAACGCCTTGAGCGGCGAGATGTAGAGCAGCCGCACCCCCGTTCCGGGGCTGGAGGAGAGCCGATCGATCCCGACGAGGAAGGCCGCCAGCGTCTTGCCGGAGCCCGTCGGCGCCTGGACGAGCACGTGCTTTCCCTCGGCGATCGCAGGCCAGGCGGCGGTCTGCGCGGGCGTCGGCCCCGCGAAGGCGCGCCCGAACCACCCCCTGGTGGCAGGCGACAGAGAGGACAGCGCATCCACGAGCCCAGGGTACCCCCGGCGGGTCTGGAGACAGGCCGGGTCGCCGGTGCGTCTACGCGAGGATGTAGACGAGGATCGCGATCGCGACGACGACGGCAAAGACGAGCCCAATCGCGAGCGCCGTGCCACCGAGAGCAGCGAACGGCGTCCACCACGCTCGCCCGCGTTCGACCTCTGCCGGTATCTCGGGGGGTTCCGCCACACTCGCTGCCTACCCGCGCGACCGGTCGGAGAAACGAGCTCTCGTTTCCGTCCTCCACCGTCCGGGTAGGCCGCGGGGGTGAGCGCCGGCGCAGATCTGAGACCACCCGAGCGTGGTGCGGTCTGCGTGTTCGCTCCGGTGACCCTCCTGACGTTGACGTTGGAGCGTACGCCTGATGACGTCGACGAGCTCCACCTCCACCCCGGCGGGCAGGGCGTCTGGCAGGCGCGAATGGTGAGAACGCTCGGGGCACGAGCGGTGCTCTGCACCCCGCTCGGCGGCGAGACGGGCCTCGTGATCGGACCGTTGCTCGAGGCGGAGGGAATCGAGCACCCCCGGCTCGAGCTGAGCTCCGCGAACACGGCCTGGATTCACGATCGCAGAGAAGGTGAGCGTGATCCCCTCTGGGAGGGAACCGCGCCGACCCTCGGTCGCCATGACCTCGACGAGCTCTATACGGCCACGCTCGCAGCGGCACTCGCGTGCGGGGTGTGCGTGGTCGCCGGCACGCACGAGACGCCCGACGTGCTCGAGCCGGAGATCTATCGCAGGCTCGTCACCGATCTCGGCGCGAGCGACGTGAGGGCGATCGTCGACGTGACGGGCGCCGAGCTCGAGGCGGCTCTCGACGGCGCGCCGTACCTCGTCAAGGTGAGTGACGAGGATCTTCGTCGAGATGGCATGCTGAAAGGAGATGACGACGCGGCCGTCACGCGAAGTGCCGAGAAGCTGCGCGCGCGCGGTGCGGCAAACGTGCTCGTCTCCCGAGCCGGTGCGGGCGCGCTCGCGCTCGTCGATGATCGGTGCCTCACGATCACGGCGCCCGAGCTCGAGGTCAATGATCCTCGCGGGGCCGGTGATTCGATGACCGCCGCACTCGGCGTCGCCGTGGCGCGAGGGCTGGATTGGGACGGGGCTCTCCAGCTCGCCGCGGCCGCCGGCGCGGTGAACGTGACGCGCCATGGATCCGGGAGTGGACGGGCCGACGCGGTCGGCCAGCTCGCGAGGCGCGTGGTGGTGAGCGACGCGTGAAGCTCGTGCTGACGAACGACGACGGTGTCGAGTCGCCGGGGATCCATGCGCTCGCGGCGGCGCTGCGCGATCTCGGTCACATCTGCACTGTCGTCGCTCCCCGCCGGGACATGAGCGGCTCGAGCGCCGCGATCGGGCGGCTCGAGTTCGGCACGTCGATGGAGCTCACGCCGGTCACGCTCCCGCCTCCCGCCGCGGAGATCGAGGCCTTCTCCGTCGACGGCCCGCCCGGACTGGCGGCCCTCCTCGCCGCGACGGGCGCGTTCGACGAGCCGCCCGACCTCGTCGTCTCGGGGATCAACGCCGGGCCGAATACGGGGCACTCGATCCTCCACTCGGGCACGGTCGGCGCTGCGCTGACGGCGGCGAGCTTCGGGGTCTCGGCTCTCGCCGTCAGCCTCGACGTGGCCGAGAGCATGCCGTGGCAGACGGCTTGCGCGTTCCTCCCCGAAGCGCTCGAGCACGTGATCGCGGCGCCGGTCGGAACGGTGCTCAACCTCAACGTGCCCGCCGTTGCCGATCGGGAGGCGGTCCGCGGGCTGCGCTGGGCGTCGCTCGACCACTTCGGATCGTTCCGAGTCGCGGTTGCCGAACGGCGCGACACGCTGCTCCAGCTGGAGTACCGGGCGACGGGGGCGGACCTCGATCCCGATTCCGACACGGCGCTCGTCGCAGCCGGCTGGGCGACCCTGACGGCGATCCGAGGGATCGACGAGATTCCCCGGGAGGAGATCGGAGCGCAGGAGGAACGACCGACGCCCGAGCCGCGACTCGCGACCGTTCCCAAAGACGACGCCGCACTGTGACGTACTCGATCGTCGCCCACGACCCGGTGGGCGCCGAAGTCGGTGTGGCCGTCCAGTCTCGTGCGTTCGGCACAGGAGCCGCGTGCGCCTGGGCGCTGCCGGGCGTCGGTGGGGTCGCGACGCAGTCGTTCACCGAGCGGAGCTACGGTCCCGCCGGTCTCGACCTGATGAAGCAGGGTCGAGCGTCTCGCGAGGCGCTCGACAACCTGCTCGCCGACGACCCGCTGCGAGAGGTACGGCAGGTCGCGTTCGTCGACTCGGGCGGTGGGGCGGCCGCGCACACGGGCGAGCAGTGCATTGCGCACGCGGGTGACCTGCAGGGCGCAGAGTTCACCGTGCAGGGGAACATGCTGCGTTCCCCCGACGTCTGGCCGGCCATGGCGGAAAGGTTCGCCGGAGCCCCCGGCTCGCTCGCCGAGCGCCTCCTTGCAACCCTCGACGCCGCGGAGGAGGCTGGCGGAGACTTCCGCGGGCGCCAGGCCGCGGGGCTAGTCGTCGTCACGACCGATCGCTCCGGGTCGCCGTACGACCGCGTCTTCGATCTCCGCGTCGACGACCATCCCGAGCCACTCGCAGAGCTGAGACGCCTCTACCGCTTGGCCGCCGGTTACCGCAGGCGCAACCGGATCGGTCCGGGCGCGAACCCCGACGAGGAGATCGCTGCCGCTCGTGACGCGGGTCTCTCCGACGACGACATTGCGACCGCCGCAGCGTTCGCCCATGCGCACAACGGCGACCTCGAGCGAGCTGCGTCTGCTCTCTCCGGGCTCGTCGCCGAGGAGCCACTGTGGCGGACTGCATTCGAGCGCTATGAAGAGCTCGGCGTGCTTCCCGCGGGCGTCGTGGCACGGCTCGTCCCGGATACGATCGGGTCGTGACGATCCCCGAGCGGATCTACTTCACCGGTGACGAGGACGCAGACCGTCTGCTCGCCGGCGAGCCGCTCGCCCTGCTGATCGGATTCGCGCTCGACCAGCAGGTGACCGTGCAGACCGCGTTCGCCGGCCCGCTCAAGCTGCGCGAGCGGCTTGGCCACCTCGACGCCGCGAAGATCGCCGACCTCGATCCCGCCGAGCTCGAGGCGACCTTCCGCGAGCGGCCCGCAGTGCATCGCTTCCCCGGCTCGATGGCCAAACGGGTACAGGCGCTCTGCACGACGATCGCGGAGGAGTACGACGGGCAGGCAGAGCGCGTCTGGACGACTGCCTCGGACGGCGAGGAGCTCGAGCGACGCATTCGTGCTCTGCCCGGGTTCGGCGACATGAAGGTGATCGCCCTCGGCTCGACCCTTGCGAAACGGTTCGGCGTGACGGCGGCCGAACGGCTAGTCCCGGGCCACCCCACGCTCGGCGACGTCGACTCACCCGAGGCGCTCGACACCTATCAGTCCGCCAAGCGAGCGCACAAGGCCGAGCTCCGGGCGCGCGCGGGCTCTTGAGCGAACCGCGTTCTTGATCGAGCTGACCACGCTGACGGACGGCGGCCAGACGGCCGCCTCGGTCGCGGCCGAGGTGGCCTCGTTCGTGAATGGCGCACAGCGCTCGCTCGACCTCGCGCTGTACGACGTGCGATTCGAGACCGAGACGGAGGCCCTCGTGCTCGAGCCGCTGCTCGCCGCGACCGCTCGCGGCGTCGAGGTGCGGCTCTTGTACAACATCGACCATCCAGGCCCGATCCCGGTGCCCCCGCCGCCCGAATCGAGACCCGAGTCACTCGAGGCGCTGCCGGTGGAGACGCGCGGAATCGCGGGAATCCCCGATCTGATGCACAACAAGTTCGTCGTCCGAGACGGCACGGACGTCTGGTCGGGCTCGACGAACTGGACAGACGACTCCTGGTCGCGGCAGGAGAACGTGATCGTGCGCGTCGGCGGCTCACGCGAGCTCGCGGACGCGTTCACCCTCGCCTTCGCTCAGTTATGGGAGCGCGGGACGGTGCGCGGCACGGGTCGGGTCGATCCCCGGCCGGTCGTGCTGAGCTCCGGAGCGAACGTGCGCGCCTGGTTCACGCCCGAGTACGGCGAGGCGCTGTCGCACCGGGTCGCGAAGCACCTCGGACGCGCGCGGCGCCGAATCAGAATCGCGTCACCGGTGCTCACGGCGGGCCCGATCCTCGGCACGCTCGTCGAGATCGTGCAGGAGGCGCGTTGCGACATCGCCGGCGTGGTGGACGACACTCAGACGGATCAGGTGTTTCAGCAGTGGGCGACCAATGGGGTCAGCGCCTGGAAGATCCCGCTGCTCGACTCGATCCTGACCGGCGCGCCCTTCGCAGGCAAGCGTTCGACGCCGTGGACGCCCGACTCGCTGCACGACTTCATGCACGCGAAGGTGATCGTCGCCGACGACGTCGCCTTCGTCGGCAGCTTCAACTACTCCCGCTCCGGGGAGCGCAACGCGGAGAACGTGCTCGAGCTCCATGACGTGGACGTCGCCGAGCGGCTCGCCGCGTTCGTCGACGCGGTGCGGGGCCGCTACCCGCCGGCGACGATCCCCGACCGACGGCCTTGAGCCGGGTCACGCCGTGCTGATCCGCCAGCTCGAGTACCTCGCGACGCTCGAGCGCGAGCGTCACTTCGGCCGCGCGGCGCGGGCCTGTGGCGTCGCCCAGCCGACACTCTCCGCAGGAATCCGCCGGCTCGAGCAGGAACTCGGGGCGCCACTCGTGCGGCGCGGGCAGCGCTTCGAAGGGTTCACGCCGGAAGGCGAGCGTGCGCTCCGCTGGGCACGGCGGATCCTGGCCGACGCCGACGGACTCGCCCACGATCTGAGCGCCGTCCGGGGTGGGCTCGAAGGCGTGCTCCGGCTGGGCGTGATCCCCACCGCCTTGCCCGCGGTCGCGCACGTCACCTCGCCGTTCTGCGAGCTGCATCCGCGGATGCGGGTCGCGGTGCTGTCGATGTCGTCGCGCGAGATCGAGCGACAGCTGCAGGC
The DNA here is from genome assembly GCA_051003695.1 of Gaiella sp. Lineage (GTDB taxonomy): Bacteria > Actinomycetota > Thermoleophilia > Gaiellales > Gaiellaceae > Gaiella. The sequence goes on from JBPCLB010000105.1 coordinate 20,721, forward strand.
GTACGAGCTCGACGCCGGCCTGACGTATCTCGACAACGAGCCGCTCGGCGCGGTGCGCTCGGTCGCGCTCTACACGGAACGCTATCTCCTGCTGACTCCCGCAGACGGCCCGTTCGCCGGGCGAGCGACCGTCGGCTGGGGCGACGCTGCTACGGTGCCCCTGTGCCTGCTCACGCCCGACATGCAGAACCGTCGGATCGTCGACGCCGTGTTCGCCTCCGTCGGCGCGGATTCCGAGCCTACGGTCGAGACGAACTCGCTCTCGACGCTCTTCGCCCACGTCGAACGGGGCTGGTCGAGCGTGATCTCCCACGCCTGGCTCGCGCTCTACGACCCCCCGCGGACGATGCGAGCGCTGCCACTCGTCGCCCCGGACGTCGAGCACGCGATCGGCCTCGTGTCGCCGGAGACGGAGCGCGAGGAGGCCGTGGTCGGTGCGCTGCTCGAGCTCGCCCGCCTGCTCGACGTCGGCCGCGCACTTGCGAGCGACCGCAACGGCTGAGGCTAATCGATAGTTTCCATCTATCGATCGTTCGCACAAATCGATTGGACGCCGATCGAACGCTCCGCGATCATGGTCGGAGACCGCCCACGAAGGAGGACGTCGATGCGCAACCGATCCCGGCTCACCACACCGCTCGTCCGCGACGGCGGCGCGTTGCGACCCGCGGGTTGGGACGAGGCGCTCGAGCGTGTCGCGACGGGCTTCGCGCGGGCGCGCGACGCCGGCGCGTCGACCTCGTTCGGGATCTTCTCGTGCTCCAAGGCGACGAACGAGATGAACTTCCTGGCGCAGAAGCTCGCACGCCAGGTGATGGGCACGAACAACATCGATTCCTGTAACAGAACCTGACACGCGCCAAGCGTCGTCGGTCTGGCGACGGTGTTCGGGGCGGGCGGCGGCACGTCGTCCTACGAGGAGATCGAAGAGACCGATTGCATCCTGCTCTGGGGCTCGAACGCGCGCGAGACGCATCCGATCTTCTTCCATCACCTGCTCAAGGGGGTGCGCGCGGGGGCGAAGCTCGTCGTGATCGACCCTCGGCGGACGAGCTCTGCGCAATGGGCCGACCTCTGGCTCGGGCTCGATGTCGGCTCCGACGTGGCGCTCTCGAACGCGATGGCACGCGAGATCATCCACCAGGGTTTGCACAACCGGTCGTTCATCGAGCACGCAACGACGGGTTTCGAGACCTACGTCGAAGCTGTCGAGCCTTATACGCTTTCGGTCGGAGAACGGCTCACGGGCGTCCCTGCGGCTGCGATCCGCGAGGCTGCGCTCGCCTTCGCCCGCGCCGATCGCGCGATGATCTGCTGGACGCTCGGGATCACCGAGCACCACAACGCGGTCGAGAACGTGCTCGCGTTGATCAACCTCGGGCTGCTCTGCGGGCACGTCGGACGGTACGGCTCGGGGCTCAACCCCCTCCGCGGCCAGAACAACGTCCAGGGCGGCGGCGACATGGGCGCGATCCCCAACAAGCTGCCGGGCTTCCAGGACATCGAGCTCGACGCGGAGGCCCGCGCCGTGTTCGAGGGCTCCTGGAACGCGGCGATCCTCCCCCGCTACGGCTGGCACCTGACCCAGATGTTCGAGGCAATGGAGCACGGCGAGCTCCATACGCTCTACGTGATCGGGGAGAATCCGGCACAGTCCGAAGCCGACATCAACAAGGCGCGAAAGCTCCTCGCCGAGCTCGACTTCCTCGTCGTCCAGGACATCGTGATGACGCGCACGGCGGAGATGGCGGACGTCGTGCTCCCGGGCACCGCCTCCTGGTGCGAGACCGACGGCACCGTGACGAACTCCGAGCGGCGCGTTCAGCGCGTCCGCAAGGCGCTCGACCCACCCGGCGAGGCGCGCGACGACACGTGGATCATCAGCGAGCTCGCCCGCAGGCTCGGCCACGACTGGCCCGCGGCGACCGCCGAGCAGATCTGGGACGAGGTGCGCTCGCTCAGCCCGATGCACCGCGGGATGAGCTATGCACGGCTCGAGGAGCTGGGTGGGATCCAGTGGCCGTGTCTCGACGAGGAGCATCCCGGCTCCCCGTTCCTGCATGCACGGCTGTGGGCCGATCCGCTCGAGGGCCCGCCCGCGCCGTTCACGCCGCTCGTGGACAAGCCGCCCTTCGAGTCGCTCGACGCGGAGTTTCCGATCCGCCTCACCACGGGCCGCCGGCTCGAGTCGTACAACACCGGCGCCCAGTCGAACCTGTACCGCTCGCCTCTGCACCGCGGTGAGGCGCTCTGCCTCTCGCCGGAGGACATCGAGCGGCTCGACCTCGCCGAGGAGGAGATCGTGCGCGTGTCGAGCCGCAGGGGTTCCGTCGAGGCCCCCGTCCGCGTCGACCCCGGACTGCGGCCCGGACTCGCGTTCATGACCTTCCACTTCCCGGACGAGGTCGACGTGAATCAGCTCACGATCGACGCGACCGACCCGCTGTCGGGCACCGCCGAGTTCAAGGCAGCTGCGATCCGGGTGGACAAGCTCGACCGGGTCGAGCGCACCGCAGAGGTGCCGGAGCGAGTGCTTGCCGAGGTGGACGCGTGACACCTTGCCGCGCCTGTCCAGAGATCGGGGAGCGTGGGGTCGAGCGCGGGCGCCAGACCCGACCGTGGATCCGACGCACCACCTGTGCCGCATGGACCTGAAACTCCTCGAGGCCGAAGCCACGCCGACGGAGCGAGACGCGCTCGATCGGCTGCTCGGTCTCCCGACCAACGTCTGGGAAGGCGCCGATCGCGACGAGACCGGCGCCGGGCGCGTCGCGCGCGGAGGGAGCGACGTGCGGGAACGTCGCCATCTCCTCCTGCCGGCGCTGCACGCGCTGAACGATCGGGTCGGCTGGCTCAGCCCCGGTGGCATGAACGAGGTCTGTCGGCGACTCGGCGTGCCCCCCGCCGACGCCTACGGGGTCGCGACGTTCTACGCGCTCCTCTCGGTCGAGCCGCGGCCGGCGACCGTGCTGCATGTCTGCGAGGACCTCGCCTGCCGCTGCAACGGCTCCGAGACGCTCATCGCCGCGCTCGAGGAACGCATCGGTCCCGAGGGCTCCGACACGGGGACTGCGACGTGGTTGCGCAGCCCCTGCCTCGGACAGTGCGATCGCGCGCCCGCCGCGTTGCTCACGCTCGCGGGCGAGGAGCATCGCGAGCACGTGCTTGCACCGCTCGACGCCGAGGCGGCGCTGCGGGCGCTCGCCGGCGAGCCCGGCTCGGTCGATCCGGTCACGCCGGCGCCGCAAGCCGGCGAGCCGTCGCTTCGGCTCCTGCGGCGGATCGGAGAGGTCGAGCCGACGAGCCTCGACGATTACCGGGCCTGCGGTGGCTACGCGGCGCTGCGCAGGGCGTTTGCACTCGGCCCCGAGGGAGTGATCCGCGAGCTGAAGGACTCGAATCTGCTCTGCCGCGGCGGCGCGGCGTTCCCGAGCGGGGTCAAGTGGGATGCGGTCGCCCGTCAACCCGCCCAGCCTCACTACCTCGTCTGCAACGCCGACGAGTCCGAGCCGGGCACGTTCAAGGATCGCGTGCTGATGGAAGGCGACCCGTACGCGGTCGTCGAGGCGATGACGATCGCCGCCTATGCAACAGACTGTGGCAAGGGCTACCTCTACCTGCGCGGCGAGTACCCCCAGGCACACGCGATCCTCGAGGAGTCCTTCGCGGAGGCACGGGCACGCGGGTTCCTGGGCGACGACATCCTGGGACAGGGGTTCGCGTTCGACATCGAGCTCCGGAAGGGCGCCGGCGCCTACATCTGCGGCGAGGAGACCGCGATCTTCAACTCGATCGAGGGGTTCCGCGGTGAGCCGCGGTCGAAGCCGCCGTTCCCGGTCGTGTCCGGGCTCTTCGGCAAGCCGACCGTCGTCAACAACGTCGAGACACTCGTCAACGTGCTGGACGTGATCCTCGGTGGCGGCCCTGCCTTCTCGGCCGTCGGGACGGAGAGCTCGACCGGCACGAAGCTCTTCTGCGTCTCCGGCTGCGTCCCGCGCCCCGGAACCTACGAGGTCGAGTTCGGCACGACCCTGCGCGAGCTGCTCACCCTAGCGGGCGGTGTCCGCTACGACAACGCGCTGCGTGCCGTGCTGCTCGGCGGCGCGGCCGGCGGGTTCGTCGGCCCTGACCAGCTCGACCTGCCCTTGACGTTCGAGGCCGCCCGCGAGGCCGGGGCGACCCTCGGCTCGGGCGTGATCCTCGTCTTCGACGAGACCGTCGACCTCGATCCGATCCTGATGCAGATCGCCGCGTTCTTCCGCAACGAGTCCTGCGGCCAGTGCGTGCCGTGCCGCGTCGGCACCGTCCGGCAGCAGGAAGCCCTTGCCCGCCTGCAATCGGGCCGGACGCGGGGATCGGTGGAGGACGAGCTCGCACTGCTCGACGAGATCGCGCTCGTGATGAAGGACGCGTCTATCTGCGGCCTCGGTCAGACCGCCGCCGGGGCAATCCAGACCGCGATCGGAAGGATCGGCATGTACAAGGCATCGTCGTGATGGGAAGCGTCTGCGTGAGGGGCCGGGCACGCGTGCCTGCCCCCGGCCGGGGGGCCGCGACATGACCATGCTGTCTGCCCCGACGCGCATGGTCGAGCTCGAGGTCGACGGGCAGCCGGTCACGGTGTTCGAGGGCTCGACGATCCTCGACGCCTGCAATCGGCTCGGGATCGACACACCGACGCTCTGCTACGGCGAGACGCTGAACCCGCACAACGTCTGCCGCGTCTGCGTCGTCGAGGTCGAAGGGTCACGCGTGCTCCCGCCCGCGTGCGCGCGCAAGGTCGAGCCGGGGATGAAGGTGAAGACCGACTCGCAGCGTGTTCGACACAGCCGCAAGCTCGTGCTCGAATTCCTCGCGTCGAGCGTCGACCTCTCGACGACTCCCGTCGCCGAGGGATACCTCGAGCGCTACGACGCCGATCCTGCGCGGTACGGTCCGCCCGCTCCCCCGGATCCTCACCGAGACCGGAAACGCACGGGCCACCACGAGCTGCCGGACGGGCAGGTGGCTGCAACCGTCCACGCGCCGATCAAGGTCGACAACGAGCTCTACATCCGGGACTACTCGAAATGCATCCTCTGTTACAAGTGCGTCGACGCGTGCGGCGAGCAGTATCAGAACACGTTCGCGATCCACGTCGCCGGTCGCGGGTTCGACGCGCGGATCTCGACCGAGTTCGTCGTCGAGCTGCCCGAATCGGCCTGCGTCTACTGCGGCAATTGCATCGCCGTCTGCCCGACCGGGGCACTGATGTTCCTCAGCGAGCACGAGCTGCGCGAGGCCGGCGACTGGCGGGCGGACGAGCAGACCGTGACGACGACGATCTGCCCCTACTGCGGGGTCGGCTGCAACCTCGACCTGCATGTCCAGGACAACACGATCGTCAAGGTGTCCTCGCCCGACGACCACGACGTCACGCGCGGCAATCTCTGCATCAAGGGCCGGTTCGGTTTCCAGCACGTCCAGGCAGGTCGCGACGGATGAGCATCGACGAGCTCGCCGAGCAAGACCGAGGTCAGTCCCGGAGAGAGAGACCTCGCCGCGTCACGGAAGTGCAAGTGACCGTGGTCGAGAAAGGCCGTCAAGCCGTCCGACGCGATCGGCTCGCGACCGAGGAGCCGCTCGAGATTCGCGCCGGCGGCCCGGATCAGGTGGCTGTCAGCGTCGCCGTCACCATGCGCACACCGGGCAGCGACTTCGAGCTTGCCGGTGGCTTCCTCTTCAGCGAAGGGCTCGTCGCCCGCGACGACATCGCCACGATTCGTTACTGCGAGGACGTCGAGGACAGCGAGCAGCGGTTCAACGTCGTCACGGTCCGGCTGCGCAAGCCGTTCGACGCGGCGCTCGTACGCCGGAACTTCTACGCGACCTCCAGCTGCGGTGTCTGCGGCAAGGCTTCGCTCGACGCGGTGTCGGTGCTGTTCGATCAGGTCGCGGTGGGTTCCGTCGTCGCTCCGGAGACGCTCCGGATCCTTCCCGCGGCGCTCCGCGCGGAGCAGGACGTGTTCGACCAGACCGGAGGACTCCACGCGACGGGACTGTTCGACGCGGAGGGACGCTTGCTCGAGCTCCGCGAGGACGTCGGCAGACACAACGCGATGGACAAGCTCATCGGCTCACAGCTGCTCGGCGACCGCGTCCCGCTCTCCGATCGGATCGCCCTCGTCTCGGGTCGCGCGAGCTTCGAGCTCGTTCAGAAAGCGGCCGTCGCCGGGATCCCGATCATGTGTGCCGTCTCGGCGCCGTCGAGCCTCGCCGTCGACCTGGCTCGGCGCGCCGGCATCACGCTCGTGGGGTTCCTCCGCGGCTCGCGGTTCGTCGTGTACACGCATCCCGAGCGGGTGACGCTCGACTGACGAGCTCGCGCTGTTCCCTCAACCGCGTGGGAGCAGCGGGTGGCCATCGAGCACTGCACGTGCGACGTCGACGACGCGTTCGTGGCGCGACCGTGCGCGTGAACGCATCAGGTCGAACGCCTCCTGCTCATCGACCGCGTGGCGTTCCATCAGGACGCCTTTGGCCCGCTCGACGATCGCACGCCGCTGGAAGGCACCGGTCAGATCGCGAAGCTCCGTGTACCGGCGCAAGGCAATCTCCAGTGAGGCCTGGAGATCATCGGCGTCGCCGTCCGTGACGTGGCCGAACACGCCGAGCCGAGCCGCATCCCGCAGGAGCGCTGGATCCTCGTGCTCGAGAAAGACGACGACCGGGCACGAGGCGTCTTCGACGAGACGGGCGATCAACTCGAGCGCATGCTCGTCGCTCGGCCCGGGTGCGACGATCGCGACGTCGGGATCGGTCTCGGCGGCAGCCTCGGCCGCCCGGCCGATGTGGATGGCGCGCGCGATCACCTCGTGCCCGGCATCGCGCACTATCGCAGCCACCCGGTCGAGTCGGTCCTGCGCCTCGTTCGCGAGCAGGATTCGCAGCGAGTCGAGCTGGGTATCGGTGACAGTCATGGTCGCGCTTGCCCGGATCGGTCGTCGACCCTTACAATGCCAGAGTCCGCCCGAACGACCCGGCGGACGGCGCCGATCCCAGACCCCGATCGGCACAGCGTCTCGACGACGTCGTGCGAGTTTTCTGGAGGCGGGGACGTGGGCGGGAACAGACAGCACGAAGCGGCGGCGACAGGCACATGCTCGATCCGCGTCGAGCGCGACAGCGGTCGCATCGTCTTTCGGCTCGAAGGCGAGCTCGACCGCTCGAACGTCGCTTCGTTCGAGGCGATGATCGACGCGGAACAGCCCGTCGACGACGCGGTCGCGGACGTCGACGGCTTGCACTTCCTCGATCTGGCCGGCGCCCGTGCTCTGCTGCGGTTCTTCGGCCCTCCGGCCGACGGCCGGCTGAGGGTCGGCCAGGACTCGTCCACCGCGCGGCTCCTGGCATGGATGCTCCAAGCGACGCCGGTCGACTCGGTTGCGAACGGCTCGAGCGCGGGGTTCGCTGCCGCCTCGAGCGGGTACCGTCCGTCAATGCACGACGAACCCGAGCGCGAGGACGACGAGGTCATGGCCGACGGTCGCAACTACCGGGCGGCCTCTGACGGTCGCGGCGAGGGCGTCGCCGACGGGTCGAGCTACCGGGACGCGGCCGGCGATGACGAGGAGCTCGGCGAGGCCGACGGCGAGAGCTATCGGCGCGCAGCGGAGACGGACGGAGCGCTCGGTGCGGGAGACGGGTCGAGCTACCGCGAGTCCGCGGCGCAGCGAGACGACGCGAAGGACGACAGCGCCTCGTCTCCAGACGGTTGAGACGTCCCGCTCGGTCGGTGCGCCCGGAGCCGCTCGGCACGCGACGGATCGATCTGATCTCCACAACGGATGTCGGGATGGGCTCATGAGACGGTTCGCTGAGTCGTGCGTGGTCGCTCGCTGATCCTCCTGCTCCTCGCAGGAGGCGGGCTCGCCGCGCTGCTCCGGCGACCGCCCTCGAGCGTCCCCGCGCCACGAGAGCTTTCGGTGAGCCGGCCCGACATCCGTCCGGTGACCCTGTCGGTGCAGACGGTGGCGCAGACAGAGCCTGTGGAGCAGGTCGAGCGAGCGACACCCACCGGTGCCGAGCCCGAGCCGCACGGGCTGCGTGCCACCGCGATTCGGGTCGGCCGGAACGTCCTCGGGCACGACGTGTTGATGCTCGCCGGGGCGCTCGCCTACGCCGGGTTCTTCGCGATCCCGTCCCTGCTCCTCCTCGCGACCGGCATCTTCGCCGTCGCCGCCGACGAGAGCCTGATTCTCGACACGACCCGCGCGCTCGAG
>JBPCLB010000106.1:0-5765 GCA_051003695.1 Gaiella sp.
GGGATACCTCGACGCCCTTGCGCGCCACGCCGACGACGATCGCGGTCGCGCCGGGACGGATCGCCTTCCACGCGAGCCGCATCGTCTCCGCCAGCCCGACGACATCGAACGCATGGTCGACGCCGCCGTCTGTGAGCGTCCGCAGCCGGCGCACGGGTCGGTCCTCGGCGGCGTCGACCGCGTCGGTCGCGCCCCGGCTCAACGCGAGCTCGAGCTTCGCCGGGTCGCGGTCGACCACGATGAGCGGCCTCGCGCCCGCCAGTCTCGCGGCGGCGAGCACCTGCAGCCCGACGCCGCCGAGCCCGATCACGACGACGCTCTCGCCGGGACGGACGCGGGCGACGTTGCGCACCGCGCCGAACCCCGTGATCGCACCACAGCCGAGCAACGCGGCCTGCCAGAGCGCCAGCTCGCGTGGGAGCGGGACTGCCCCGGCGGCCGAGACCACCGTCCGGTCGGCGAAGCAGGCGGTCATCAGCCCGTGCTGGAGAGGTGTGCCGTCCGGCAGGCGAAGACGCGACGTGCCGTCCATCAGCGTCCCCCGCAGGCTGTTCTCACCGGCCGGCTCGCACAGGTTGAGCCTCCCGGCGCGGCAGGCGCGGCAGGCACGGCACGCGGGCACGAAGCTGAAGCCGACGGGGTCGCCGGGCGCGACGTGCGTCACGCCGTCGCCCACGTCCTCGACGACACCTGCGCCTTCGTGCCCGAGCACCATCGGCCAGCGACCCTCGCCGAGGGCACCGTCGACGAGATGGAGATCGGAATGGCAGACACCCGCTGCCGCGACCCGAACCAGGACCTCGCCGGCCTTGGGCCGGTCGAGCTCGACGTCCTCCACTCGGACGGCTCCGGGCTCCCGCAAGACAGCCGCTCGGATCTTCAAGCCACTCGCCAGCGCTCGAGCGAGTCGAGATCCGGCTCGATCCCGAACCCCGGCCCCGGCGGTGGTGCGATCGTCCCGTCGGGGCCGAGCTCGAGCGGGGCGGGCAACAGCCAGTCGCGGCGCTCAGCCGACCAGGCCGGCGGGTCGAACGGCACCTCGACGAACTGCACGGTCGAGAACGCCAGGGCGGCGTGGAGATTGACGAGCAGGCCGTAGCCGTTCGACCACGTGTGCGGAGACCAGGCACGACCGGACAGATCGGCGAGCGCTGCGATTCGCCGGCAGCCACCGATGCCGAGCGACAGGACGACGTCCGTCTGGATCACGTCGACCCCACCCCGCAGGACGAGATCGCGCGCCTCCTGGGCCGAGCGCACCATTTCCCCCGCCGCGATCCGCAGGCTCGTGAGCCCCCGAAGCGTCGCATACCCGTCGAGGTCGTCGGTGCGCAGCGGCTCCTCGAGCCAGTAGACGTCGAGCGGCTCGAGCGCGCGAGCGACCTGCGCCGCGGTGGCGACGTCCCAGCGGGACTCGAGATCGCCGGGCATCCGCCAGCCCTGGTTCGCGTCGATCATCAGCTCGAGCTCACGACCGACCGCATCACGCACGGCCTCGACGACGGCGATGTCGTCACGCCAGTCGGCATGGTGGAACCGCAGCTTCACGGCCTTGACGCCCGCGTCCCGCAACTCGACGCAGCGACGTGCGCGCTCGTCCGGCTCGACGAGCTCGCCGCTCGAGGCGTAGGCGAGCAGCCGTTCGGACCGGCCCCCGAGAAGCTTCCACACGGGCTGACCGGTTGCCTTGCCGAGCAGATCCCAGACCGCGGCCTCGACGACCCAGGTGCGACCGCCGTGGAAGTCGACCGTCTCTGCGAGCTCGCGGACGAGCTCCGTCCGGAAGGGGTCGAGGCCGACCAGGAACGACTCGAGCTGCTCGCGGTCGGGCAGGTGGTCGCCGCTCGCCCAGCCGGAGACCCCCTCGTCGGTGTGCACACCGACGAGCGTCGCCAGCTGGTGATCGCGCGGAACCGGATCCCAGGCGGCACGAAACGGCGGATCGAGCTCGACGCGGTAACGGCGAGTCTCGACGCCGGTGATGCGCATCAGCCGCCGCCGTAGAACGGATTGCGGAGCGTGTCCCGCTCGGCCACGAGCCGTCCGGCGGCGGCCGCATCACGCCCCTCGACGCAGACGCCGAGCGCCTTGCGCACCGCCTCCCTGTTCGCCACGCGCACAGCGGTCTCGTCGTCGGCGGTGGGATCGACCCACACGGCCACGAGCACGTACAGGTCGCCGGTCGCCTCGAGCAGGCCGTCCGCGACTGCGTCGAGCACACCTTGCCCGATGCCGAGCTGGGCAGCGCCCCAGGTGATCGTCTGATGCAGGTCGTCGATCGCGGTCGACTTGTTCATCATCAGGGTCGGGGGCCAGATCGGCTCGTACTCCTCCTGGGTCGGCCCGACGCAGCAGAGCACCGGAGTGTGTCCCGGAGAGGGCTGCGCGAACATCGTCAGGGCCGCTGCCGCCGTGGGACTTCCTCGGTGCGCGAGCACGACGTTGACGTGGCTGCCGTTCGGTGCGGCTCCGCCCCACCCTTCGCCAATCCGGCCGTCGAGCTCCTCGAGTCGCATGGCGGCCTAGCTTGTCAGGTCGAGCACCGCGCGGAGCGCCGACCCGCTGCGCATCAGCTCGAACGCCTCGCCGACCCGGTCGAGTGGCAGTCGGTGGGAAACGAGCTGGTCGAGCGGCAGACGACCACTGCGGTACAGGTCGAGCGCAAGCGGGAAATCGCGCTCGGGCTTCGACGACCCGTAGATCGAGCCGAGCACTCTGCGCTCCATGCGGGGCATCGAGAGCGCGGGCAGCGGAAGCACGGCGTCCTCGCGCGGGATGCCGATCAACACGGCGGCGCCCCGTGCTCTCGTCGCGAGCACCGCGGCGAGCATCGCCTCGGGGCGTCCCGTCGCCTCGATCGCGTAGTCGACGCCTCCCCCGGACGCCGAGCGAATCGCCTCGGCCGTCGCCTCGGGGCTGCCCTGCCATTCCACGCCGGCGGTCGCGCCGAAGCTCCTTGCAGTCTCGAGCTTGCCGGCCACCGCATCGACGGCCACGACCGGCTCCGCCCCGACTGCGACTGCGGCCATCAGCGCCGAGAGCCCCACCCCGCCGCAGCCGATCACCGCGACGCGGTCACCGGGCCGCACGCCCGCAGTCCGCCAGACCGCACCGAGCCCGGTCGTCACGGCGCACCCCACGAGACCCGCGATCTCGAACGGGACGTCGCGTGGGATCGGGACGCAGCACCGCTCCGGGACGACACACGCCTCGGCAAAGGTCGAGAGGAACGAGTAGTGGTAGACCGGCTCGCGCAGGCGCGCTAGACGTGTCGTCCCATCCATCAGACCCCCCGTTCCCATCGCCGGCCAGGCCGACGAGCAGAGCCACGGCAAGTCGCGGAGACACTCGGCGCAGACGCCGCACCACGGCGCCCACGACAACGCGACGTGGTCGCCGGGACGCACGCGGCCGACTCCCGGCCCGACAGCCTCGACCACCCCCGCACCTTCGTGACCGAGCACCGCGGGACAGCGAGTCGGCGCCGTCCCATCGATCGCATTCCAGTCCGAATGGCACACACCGCTCGCGTGCAGTCGCACGAGCACCTCGCGCTCGCGCGGCGGCGCGAGCTCGAGCTCCATCACCTCGAGCGCCTCCCCGGCCGCCTCGAGCACTGCTGCCCGGACGATCATCCCCTGACGGGTGTCGCTTCCGCGGTCTGAGCCGCGCGCAGCTCCTCGATCGGGATGTGGCAGCGCATCAGGTGACCCGGCTCGACCTCGGCGAGCGGCGGCTCTTCGGTCTCGCAGATCGTGCCGAGGAAGCGAGGGCACCTCGTGTGGAAGACGCAGCCCGAGGGCGGGTCGGCTGCGGAGGGAATCTCGCCCTCGAGCTCGATCCGCGTTCGCTGCTCACCGTCGATCGTCGGTACGGCCGAGAGCAGCGCCTCGGTGTAGGGATGATGTGGGGGCTCGAACACCGTCTCCGCAGGCCCCAGCTCCATCAGCCGGCCGAGGTACAACACGGCGATCCGGTCCGACAGGTAGCGGACGACGCCGAGATCGTGGCTGATGAAGACGTAGCTCGTCGCCTTGTTCGCCTGCAGGTCGACGAGCAGGTTGAGGATCGCTGCTTGCACGGAGACGTCCAGAGCGGAGGTCGGCTCGTCGCAAACGACGAGGCGTGGCTCGCCGGCGAACGCCCGTGCGATCGCGACGCGTTGTTTCTGACCACCCGAGAGCGCTGTCGGCCGTGCTGAGAGCGCACGCTCCGGAAGTCGCACGTCGTTGACGAGCCCATCGGCGCGCTTGTCGGCCTCGCCGCCCTTCACGTCGGCGAGCTTTGCCAACGTCCGCTTGAGCATGCGGCGCACGGAGTGCCGGCGATTGAGCGCTGAATCCGGGTTCTGAAAGACGATCTGCAACGCAGCGACGTCGGATGCCGATCGGTCGGCGAGCTTCGCCGGCAGTTTGCGCCCGTCGATCTGAACCGCGCCGGAGCTCGACTCGACGATACCGAGCAGAGTCCGGGCGAACGTCGTCTTGCCGCTCCCGGACTCGCCGACGAGCCCAAGCGTCTCGCCGGGCCAGAGCATCGCCGAGACGCCGGCGAGCGCCTTGATGTCCCTGCCGTCCTGGCTGAACGTCTTCGCCAGGTTGTCGATGTCGAGTAGCGGCGTCTCCCCCCGGGCGTGCGCGGGTCTCTCGACGGGGATCGACGCCGTATCCCGCGGCAGCGACTGCGCTCGCTCGTGGAAGTGACATCTGCTCTGGTGACCGTCGCCGAGCTGGTGGTCGATCGGTTTCTCGATGCTGCAGCGCTCCTCGGCCAGCGCGCACCGATGGACGAAGACACACCCGGGGAGGTCGGCGCCGATCGGCGGCAGGAAGCCGGGGATCGTGTCGAGCTTGCCGCGATCCTTGCGCAGCCCACCGCGCGGGATGCAGCGGAGCAATCCAACCGTGTAGGGGTGGCGCGGATCGTGGAGGATCTGCTCGGTCTGCCCTTCCTCGACGAGCTCGCCCGCATAGAGCACCCCGACGTTGCGACACGCTTTCCGGATCAGGCCGAGGTTGTGGCTGATGAAGAGCACGGCTGTTCGGTGACGAGCTTGCAACTCGGCGATCAGGTCGATCACCTCGGCCTCGACGGTCGCGTCGAGCCCCGTCGTCGGCTCGTCGAGGATCAACAGGCTCGGATCGGTCGCGAGCGCCATCGCGATCACGATCCGCTGCTGCATCCCGCCCGAGAGCTGGTGCGGGTAGCGCCGCAGCACCGAGTCGGGATCGGCAATCCGCACCTCCCGCAGCGCCGCGATCGCCCGCTCGCGGCCCTCTGCCCGGCTCGCGCCGCGGAGCTTGAACACCTCCTCGACCTGACGGCCGACACGCAGCGTCGGGTTGAGCGCAGCCCCTGGGTTCTGGTAGACCATCGAGACCATGTCGCGACGGTAGAGGCGGAGTGCGTCGCCCTTCAGCGCGAGCACGTCGCGTCCCGCGACCTCGAGCGAGCCACTCAGAACGCGGCCGTTGCGGGGGAGGTAGCGGACGATCGAGAGCGCGACAGTCGACTTTCCGCACCCCGATTCTCCGACGAGTCCGTAGCTCGAGGCCTGCCCGACGGTCAGCGAGATCCCACGTACGACCTCGCGATTGCGCCCCCGGACGCGATACACGAGCTCGAGGTCCCGCAACGCGAGCGCGGGCGCACTCAGGTCGTGCTCGAGCACAGCCACGTCACTCACTCCTTTGTCCTTTCGCCGAACACAGCTGCCGTTTCGTCGAATCCAGCTGCTGTCGTGCCCGAAGGCCGATTCACTCGGC